>JADGRE010000011.1 GCA_017881185.1 Pseudomonadota bacterium
GTGCCGTGCGTTGCGAAACGTGGGCACGTCGTACCAAGAGATCGTGGACTAATCGCGGCGCGAGCGCGCGCTCGAGTGGGCCAGGTCAACCCAACTCACGTTTCAAGCGCGACTTGCGAGCCTTTCGGCGCACCCCGCGCCACGTTGGGGGCATGGAGACGCGCTCAGCCAGTGGAAGGTGGTTCATCAGATGAGAATGGGTGAAGTGTTGGTCGCGGCCGCAGTGCTCGCGGCGGGTTGCTCGGCCACGCCTGCTGCGACGGCCCGCCAGGCGACTCAAGGCACGCCGTCGATCACGGTGACCGCGGACGGCAAGTGTCCGATGCCCGGAGCCGTGAGCTGCTTCTGCAAGGATGGTCAGCAGAGCGGCACACAGATCTGTTCCGCCGACGGAACGCTCTCCGCGTGCATCTGCACCGACGCCCAGCCCATCACGGGCGCAGCGGGCACGGGAGGCACCACCACGGGTGTCGCGATGCCCTCGGCGGCAGGTCTGTGCAAAGAACTCAAGAACTTGAGCAACTGCAAGGCCTCCTCGTACGCGGCCACCGAGCTGCCTGCGTCGGTGCTCTTTCTGCTCGACCGCTCGGGTTCGATGGACTGCAACCTGCCGCCGCTGCAGAGCAGCACCGATTGCGAGGCCAACGCCGCGCCCACGGATCCAAAGATGCCGACGAAGTGGCAGATCACCAAGGATGCGCTCAAGCAGGTCTTCGCGGATCTGAACACGCAGGCCAGCACCGCCTCGATCGGTATGACGTTCTTCAGCACCGATGGCGCCTGCGGTGCGGACTCCCTGCCGGTCGTCGCGGTCGCGCCGCTGACCTCGCAACAGGTCACGTCGCTGGGCGCTTCACTCGACGCCATTCAGCCGAACGGCGAAACACCGATCGTGGGGGCCTCGTCCTTGGCGTACGCCTATCTGCATCAGGAGGCGACCAAGGGCAGCACTTGTCCCGAGCCCTGCGGTGCGCACGGCAACCGCTTCGTCGTGCTCATCACCGACGGCGCGGACTCTTGCCCGATGCCTGCACGTTCTCAGGATGCGGCCGCCTGCACCGCCGCCGGCAGCTGCAGCAAGCTCTTGCTCACCAAGACGGCGCCGGAGGCGCTCGCCGCGAACATCCGCACCTTCGTGATCGGCTCACCCGGCAGCGAGCCGGCGCGAGGCTTCCTTTCGGAGCTGGCGGTGGCGGGCGGCACCGCGCGCAGCAAGACCTGTGTGCACGACGCGGCTGGCAACAAGGGTGACTGTCACTTCGACATGACCATCTCACCGCAGACCTTCGCCAAGGATCTGGGTGCCGCGCTGAGCAAGATCAGTGGCGCCGCGCTCGCGTGCGAGTTCGCCGTGCCCGACACCGGCGTGCCGGTCAGAGAGGCCGAGGTGAACGTGCAGTACAGCCAAGGAGGCAAGGGCGAACCCGTGTGCCTCGGCAAGGATGCGGCCAAACCCTGCGACGCTGGCGCCAACGGCTGGCAGTTCAAGAAGAACCCGGACGGCACGAACGATCTCACGCGCGTGGTGTTGTGCGGCCAAGCCTGCACGATGGTACGAGCGGACACCGCAGCCAAGGTCGATGTGATCCGCGGCTGTAACTCCATCGTGGTGCAGTGAGGAGCAAGCCATGAACCAGAACCAAGAACAGCTTCGGTCGATGGCGAGCCCTCTGGCACGCGTGTTGTGTGTGGTCTCGCTCGCGCTGGGCGCGTGCTCGGCGGATGCTCCGGCGCGCAGCGGGAGCGACGGCAACTTGACGACGACCGGCAGTGGCGGCACGTCGGCCCCCGTGCAGGCGGTGCAGGGCGGCTGCACGCCGGACAACCTCACGGCCAGCTGCACGTGCCCGACGGTCAACAACGCGCCAGGTCGTCAGACGTGTGCGGGTGGGCAATGGGGTCAGTGCGAATGTCTGGTGCCGGTGAGCACGGCGGGTAGCGGCAGCGCCGCCGTCGATGGCGGCACCCCCAGGGCGGTCGCGACCGGCGCAGACCCCGCCGCCAACAGCAGCGCCAACCGCTTCGACTGGCAGCGCACGCCGCTTGCCCTCGGCTCGTGCAAGGCGGGCCACTACGTCGGTTACTTCGACGGCTTCTACGGCTCGCCTGCTGTGTTCACCCTGCCGGTGCCGGTGGTGGCCGTCGACACCGTCGCCGCCGACGGCGGCGCGACTCAGCCGGGTCTCGAGTTCTGGCTCACCAAGGTGCCCGGCAGTGGTGAACTCTTCGCGATCAACGGCGGCAAGATGCGCGGCACCGCGGACGGCCTGTACCCGTTCGACGCCGACCTCAAGGGTACGCTCGACTGCGGGACCAAGAAGTACAACGGCACGATCGAGAACGGCGTGTACGACGACGGATCCGGCACGAAGTATCAATTCATCGGGGTCATGACGTCGGACTACGACAAGATCCAGAACAAGTTCATCAACGGCCAGTGGAAGTGCACCGAGCCGACAAGTATCTTCCCCACCGCCGGCGGCTCGGGCATGTGGAACGCCACCTGGAAGGGCCCCTGACCGAGGCTCGGCCCAGCGGCACGCTTGGGACGCGCACTCGCCAGGGGCGCGTGCGCCTGTTTGGCTCGCCGCCGATAGCTGCGCGACAGCTCCTTCACGAACGCATTGAGCACGGACGCGCACAGCTCTCGGTCGTAGCCGAGCAAGTAGCGCAGCTGAAACGGTAGCGAGCACACCCAGTGCCGGTTGCCGCTGTTTCACGACATGGGGTTGATCGGGGTGGTGCTCACTGCCCTTGCGCATCCGTATCCCATCCACCTGATGCCGCCCGAGCGCTTCGTGATGCGGCCGCGCCGCTCAGTTCCAGCTTACGTCGAGCGGTAGATCCGACCAGGAGGGACCGATGCCCAGCTCGCCATTCGTGTTCGTTCCCCAGCACCAGAGGGTGCCGTCGGTCTTGATGCCACAGGTGTGCGTGCGACCGGCGTCCGTGATCGACCACTTGCCCGGTACGGTGGTGGGGAAGTCGACCTTCGTCTTGTAAGCTGCCTCGCCCAAGCCGAGCTGGCCGAAGGCGTTGTCACCCCAGCAGTCCAGCACGCCGCTGGCGTGCACCGCGCAGGTGAACGAAGACTCGAGCGTTACGCTCGCGTAGTCGGTGGCTGAACCGATGCGCGTGGGCAACGGCGTGAGGCCAGCGCCCCAACAATACAAGCCGCCGGCTTGAATGCCGCAGCTGCGGCCGACGCTGGCCGCGACACTCGTCCAGGTAGTGGCGCTGCCAACCTGCGTCGGCGCAATGCGTTCGGTACCGGAGCCGCTGTCTCCCAGGCCGAGCTCACCGGAACTGTTGCCGCCCCAGCAGTACAGCTTGCCGGCGTCGATCCCGCAGGCGTAGTTCTCGCCGAGGTCGACGGCTTGCCACGTCTGCGAGCTGCCGACCGCGCTCGCGGTGGTGCGTTCAGTCTTGTCGCCAACGCCGAGCTGGCCCTGACTGTTGGCCCCCCAGCAGTACAGCGACGAGCCGGGGCCGCGAATGCCGCAGCGCGTCGCGAGGTACGCGGGACTGGCGGAGATCGCGGTCCAGTCGAAGTACGTGGCGTCGGACTCGGGCGCGTCGATCCACGTGCTGCCGTTGGCGGTGCTGAGCAGACCCCAGCGCTGCGGGTTAGCGGCGCTCAGCCCGACGCTGAAGATGTCTTGCGTAGACACGCGCGTCCACGTGCTTGCGCTACCGAGGCGCTGCGGCGTGCCGAAGCGCTGCTCCGCGATGAAGCCCCAACACATGAGCTTGCCCGCCTGAATGCCGCACGTGCTGCGATAGCCTGCCGAGATCGCCGTCCAGGTCTGCTCGGTGCCGAGCTGCTTCGGTGACGACGCGCGCAGCGGCAGTGCGTTCCCGACGCCGAGCTGGCCTGCGCGGTTGTCTCCCCAGCACGCCATGACGCCCGCGCGTAGCGCGCAGCCGAAGCCGCCGGCGGGCACCACCGACGCGTAACCATCGAGCGTTCCGACACGCGCGGGGTTGGGGTCGTATGGGTCGAAGTTGGGTCCACGGTTCCAGCACCAGATCGCGCCGGAGTTGCGAAGGCCGCAGCTAGGGCCTTCGCTGAGCGAGAGTGCAACGGTCTGCCAGTCGGCCCACGTGCCGAGCTCCGTGGGGTCGAGCGAGTACGTGCTCGAGTTCGTGAACGGCAGCTCGTGGCCCCCGCCCCAGCATACCAGCTTGTGCAGCGTGGTGACGGCACAGCTCGAGAGCACGCCAGCGCTCACGTGCGTGAAGTCGTTGCGCGTACCGACCTGCGTCGGGGTTGGCAGCAGCGTGCCAGAGGTCAGCGAGCCTTGGCCAAGCTCGCCCGCGTAGTCCGTGCCGAAGCAGTACAGCTGGCCTTGTCGCAGCGCGCAACCGTGACCCGAGCCGCGCGAGACCTCGTCCCAATCGGTGAATGCACCCATGAGTGCTGGCGAGGTCTGGTCCGTGGCGCCGACGTCGCGGCCCCAGCAATACAGCGTGCGCTTGCCGACGGCGGCACGGATACCGCACGCGCCCGAGCCGCCCATCGACACTTCGACCCAGTCCGTTGCGCTGCCGACCTGCGTGGGGACGAAGCGCGTGGTGGCAGCGCCTTCGTCGCCCAAGCCGAGCTGGCCAACCGAGTTCGCGCCCCAGCAGTACAACGCACCGTTACGAATCCCGCAGCTGGCGCTGCCGACGGCGACGCGGGTCCAGCCGAGCTCCTGGCCGACACGAGTCGGACTCAGCACTTCCGCGCTGACGGCTGTGCTGCCCAGGCCGAGCTGACCGTAGGCGTTGTCCCCCCAGCACCAGAGCGCGCCGTCCGCGCTGATCGCGCAAGTGCTCGAGCCACCGGTGGCCAGCTGGACGACCTTGGGTGTGCAGTGCGTGCCGTTGCCCAGGTAGGCGGTTTTGCAGGCACAGGCGGGTGGTTGGCCCGCGTGACTGCTCTGCGTGCAGGTCGCGTTGGGATCGCAGCCGCCGTGGTTGGTCGCGCACTCGTCGATGTCGACGCAGGTGCTGCCCTTGCGCGCGTAGCCGAGTTCACAGCTGCAGCTTGCCGTGCCTCGCGTCTCAGCGCAGAACGCGTGGACGCCGCAGCGGACGGCTGCGCACGGCCCAGCCGCGTCGCGAGCGTCGCCGGCGTCGAACTCTGCCGAGGCGTCGGGAACCGTGCGGCGGCTGGCAGCGTCGCCAGCGTCGTCGTCACTTGGCGCGTGCGCACGATGAAAACGCTCGAAATCGAGCGAGCACGCGGTCAGGCAGACGCCAGCGAGGGACAGCACGAGCAGCGAAGAGCGCATGAGGCCGCACGTTAGTGGCGGACCCCGGGGCTGGCAAGCCGCGTACGAAGGCGCTTCGGCGCTGGGCTCGGCGCAGCAGGCGGCTCGACACGGGGACCAAGTGCGGCCAGCGCGCCGCGAGCTAAGCCTCGGGCGCGACGTCAGGGGTGCTACGTGCGGCAGCCGGCACAGGCCGCGCCCACGGAAAGGCGCGACGCAGGCGCAGCGCGTGCTTCTCCAGGCCATGGAAGCTGCCGAGCCCGAGCCGCAGCGAGAGCGAGCCACCCACGAGCAGCTGCACGAGATCGAGTGCGAGCGTCGGAGCGGCGCCCGCCGGGACCAGCTGATGCACACTGGTGAACACGGGCAGATTGAACAGGTACAGCGCGTAGCTGTACTTGCCCAGGCTCTGCGGCGCAGGCGCGCGCAGCCAGCGTGCGCCCCGCGTGCCCGCGGCTTGCGCGCGCAGTGCAGCGTGGAGCAGCGCGCCCGACGCGACTGCCACCGCGGTGTAACCGAGCAGCACCGTCGTGGCCTGGTGCGGGTCGAAGCTTCGGTGCAAGAGCCAGCTGACGACGATCACCAGCGCCGCGAGCCCGCCCAGCAGCGAGCCCCAGCGCGCGAGCCATGCACGGATCGGCGGCTCGCGCTGCGCCGCGGCGAGCACCGCACCCACCAGCACGGCATCGAGCCGCGTCGGCGTGGCGAAGTAGGTGGCCTGCGCGCTGGTGCCAGCGGCGTACAGGCCGGCGCGCAAGCCCGCTCCGAGGCACAGAACGTACTCGTCACGCCCGAAGGCCGGGTCGCAATGCTCGACTTCAGACTCGCGATCGATCCGGAAGCGGGCAGCATCGGCCAAACACTCGCCGAGGACAGCCTCAGCGGCACGCCGGACGATTCGAACCCTCACAAGGCCGACTCGTAGCTTTCGTCTCTCCGAACGCCTTCGCCCTTGCGCGCGATCTCTCGCTTTGCGTCGTCGAACGTTTCCGCGAGCGCCGATACGAACGGGCCAATGTCGTCGAAGGGATTGTGTCGAGTCACGGTGAAGCGGAGGCCAGGTCGGTTCATCGGCACGGATGGGAATACGCAGACGCAGCAATAGAAGCCGCGTGCTTTCATTTTGTTGGCGACCGTGAAGGCGACGCGCGGTGAGTCACACTGCGCTTGGAAGATCGGCGAGCGCGGCCGTGCCGGCCGGAGCCCTGGCGTAGCGCGGGATCTGAGTCTGCAAGCGTGGGTTTGCGGTGAACCTGTCGATATGCCCCGTCACCGGAACCCTTGCGAAGCGTGCGCGCGCAGCCCAGCGGCGGCTGCGGGCTGCGCAAGCTCGGCCGTGGGGGCGTGCGGGCAGTGCTCAGTTCAGCGCGAGGCGTAGCTGCGAGGCGTGAGCTCGGCGCGGCCTCGCTGCTGCTGGCGGCGGCTGCGGAGCGAGGCCAACGCGAGCGATGGCGTTGGGTGTGGTGCACAGCTCGAGCAACCGTACCCCTTCGGGTATCACGAAGCGCGTCATGCGACCCTGGCAGTGAACGCAGAGCGTCACATCGACCGCGAACACATGGCGCAGCAGCAGCGCCCACGGATGGCGACCTTTGTAAGACGGGCTCTTGGCTGTGGCCGGGTCGCGCAGTGCAGCAGGCGCGGGGCGCGGCGGAAGGTCGGTGGTGAACAGCGACAGCTGCACCGGCTGCGTAGGCGCATCGGGTGGCGTTGGCACCACCATGGAACGCGCAGCGACAGGGCAGGGGGATCGCTCGGTGTTGGTTGAAGTGGCCCACGCGGACTACAAGCGCACGCGCGAGCTGCTGTCGCGCTTTGCGGAGATCGAGAAGTCGCCCGAGCACGTGCATACCTATCGCAGCACGACACCTACGAGCACTTGTACGCGAGCCTCGGTCGCGATCTACGCGAGACCGAGACCGCGCGGCAGTTGCTCTGGATCCACTACATGAACGCCATCTTCTTCGCGGGCCTCGGTGGCGGCGACCTCGCACGCGCGGAGATCGGGCGGGCGCAGCGGCTGCATCCGCAAGACAAGAACGTGCAAGCGTTGGCTCGAGCGCTGGCAGACCGACAGCGTCAGGGTCCGTTGCCGGTCGATGCGTTCTTGGAGCTGTGAGCTGTACAGCGCCGGCGGGTCACGGTTCGCGCAGCTGCGCGCAGGTGGTCTGTTCGCTGCGATCGGCGGCGTTGCTGCGTGCGAGGCCACAGTGCGGCTCGGGGTCGAAGGGATTGATGCGCACCGCTTCCATGAGCTCGACGCGCGCCTCGGCGTCGCGCCCGAGCGCCAGTAGCGCGGCCCCGGCGACGGCGTGCGTGGGCTCGTGCTCCGGATAGCGCGCGAGCAGCGGCTCGACCGCGGCGAGCGCGCGCGCTGCGTCGCCCGCCTGCAACGCCGTGCGCGCCAGGCGTGCGCCGATGATCGGGTCGTCCGGGTCGGTCTCTAACGCCTTGCCGTACTCGAGCATGGCGCCGCGCACGTGATGTCGGCTCCACAGCAAGTCGCCCAGGCGCAGGAAGCGGCGCGCGGCACTGGCAGCGACATCCTCGCTCTCGTCGGGTGCCTGGGTTTCGCCCTTGCGGAAGCGCCGTGCCAGCTGACGCGGGGCATGCTCGGCCGGTGCGCGTGGCAGGCTGCTGCGCCACGCCTGCTCGAGCTCGCTCCAGCGCTTGCCCGCCGCCTTGGCCAGCGCTTCGCGCGCGTCCGCGCCGTGGCTTATGTCGGCCAGTGCCTTGCGCAGCACAGGCAGTCCGTGCGTGCTGACATAGCGATCCATGAAGGTGGACACCTGCGCGAACGCCAGGCTCGCGTCGTCTTGCGAAGGCAAGAGTGCGATCGACGGGTGCAGCTTGTCGAAGCTCAACAATTTGTTGTCGCGCGTGGCGCGCTCGAGCAAGGCGCGGGAAGCCGGGTCGAGCTCGAAGGGGGCCGTGCCGCGCCAACGACGCTCCAGCGACTTCGCAATGCCCTCCTGCAGCCACACCGGCGCGTGATCGCCGGTGACGTAGGTCAGGTACAGGTGCGTGAGCTCGTGCGCGATGGTGTCGACCCACGGATACCCGCGCACCAGCGCGCGCGGTGAGGTCACCATCAAGCGGTTCCATTTGCACAGCGCCACGGTGCCGGAGGTTTCCACCTGCGTCAGCGTGAGGGTGCTCGCCTGCACCAGGGCCTCGGCCGACGGATAGAATTCGAGGCGAATCGGCCCCGGCACCTGCACGGCGAAGATCTCGCTGAGTGTATGGTCCATGGCCGCCAGCGTCTGCATCGCGTACGGCACGAGCACGCGGTCGACACCCTCAGGAAACCAGACCACGTAGCGCCCATCGTCCGAGCGTTGATGCACGTAGCCCTGCGTGAGCGCCGCAGTCGCGCGCTGCAGCTCGTGCATCGTGCGCCAGCTCTCGGCCTTGCTGTCGTCCGCCGTGAGCGTCAGCGCGCGCCCCGACAGCTCCGCGGCATCGGTGTAGTCGCCGCGATCGAACGCCAGCATCGAGCGCTGAAACAGCACGCCGGGAGCGTCTGGGTGCTCTGCGTCGAGCTTCGCCAGCGCGCGCTCGGCAGCGTCCAGTTGCAGGGCATCGATGAGCTGTGCGGCCGCCGCGATCTCCTTGCCGGCCGTGTCGGCGCGTGCGCGCATCGGCGCGACCATCGCCAGCGCGCACGCGACGCCCACGAGCTGCAGCAGACCGCGCGTCAGACGCTGCATCATCGCAACAGCTCCTGGTAATAGCGCTGCACCGCAGCCTCGAAACCCGTGGGTGCGGCCTCGCGCATGGCGTCGAGCAGTCTCCGACGCATCTGCGCCGGGCCCTTGAAGTCTTGGGCATCGGGAATGTGCACGGGCGCCTGCGACGTCGCACCCGCCGACGCGGACCCTGGCTCGCCTTGGCCCGGTGAGTCCTCGCCACGCTGCTGCTGCGCCAGCTTCTCCGACAGCTTGTGCAGACCGTCGGCCGCCGCCTGTTGAGCCTGCGCGGCTTGTCCGGGCTGCCCTTGCTGCAGCGCTTGCTCCGCGTGCTCCATGGCTTTCTGTGCGTCCTGCAGCCGCTGCGTTGCGTCGGGCGACAAGGGCAGGCCGTCGGGTCCGCGCTCGAAGGCATCTTTCAACTGCTCGGCCGCCTGTCGCGTCTTGTGCTGCGGGTCGACGTCCGCGCGCAGCTTCTGTCGGTCGCCTTCGCTGACCGGGCCCGAGCCCGGTTGCTGCCCGGCGTTGAGCGCGTCTTCCAGGCGTTGCGCATCGCTGGCCGCGTGCTGCGCTTGCTCGGCATCGCGCGTCGCTTGTGGATTGCGCCCTTGGTACATCTGCGCTTGCGCGCCCATCTCCGCCGCGGCTTGCTGCAACGCTTGTCGGGCCGACTGCGCTGCCGCGCGTGCCGCTGCGAGGTCGTCAGCACGCATCGCGTCTTGCGCGTCATGCATGCGATCGCGCGCGCGCTGCATCGAAGGCGACTGCGCGGACGGGCCGTTCTGCATCTGGTTGAGTAGGTCGCTCAGCGACTGCGCCATCTGCTTGTTCCCCGCGTTGCGGGACGGGTCGCCGCGTTGCCCGCCGCTCTGTTCGATGTCGCGCGAGTGCTGCAAGAGCCGGCTTTGTTCCTGCGCGAGCAGGTCGAGCTTCTGTCGTGCCGCCGCCATCGCTTGATCTTGCGGGCCGAAGCGCGACTGCCGCATACGCACGCCACCTTCGCTGATCTGCGAGGCCAGCTTGTCGATCTGCTTGGCGAGCGCGTCGAGGCTCTCGGCGGCGCCGTGCAAGTCGTGGCGCTTCACGGCACTCTCCAGGTCCTGCAACGTCTGCCCAGCCTGTGGTTCCTGCTTGAGCGCCTCTTCGTTCATGAACTCGCCCGGCACGCGCGTCGCCATGCGCGACAGGCTCTGTGCCAACTCGGCCAAACGCTGCTTCGCGCGCTCGATCTCCGCGAGCAGCGCGCGCTCGTCCTCGGGGCTCGGGTTCTTCCCGAGCTTGGCCATCAGGTCTTCGATCCGCTTCTTGAGTTGTCGCAGCTCGGCAGCAATCGCGCCTGCCTCGTCGACGTGCGCCTTGGCGAGCAGGTCGGTGATCAGCACCACGTCACGCTCCAGCTCGTCCACGTTGCGTGCATCGCTGCGTGCACGCGTTGCGAAGCTCGCCACGACGCTACGGTGCAGCGTCGCCTCTTCGTCGATCAGCTTCTGGTTGCGCCGCTTCACGGCGGCCAGCTTGTCGTAGTCGAGGTTGCCCCGAGGCTCGGCCCGCGCGGCCGCACTGGTCAGCTTGTCGAGCATCACGAGCCATGCGCGCGTCAAGTGCTCGATGCGCGAGAAGCGTAGCAGTGCCGGCGCCGCTTGTTGCGGTGCGTCGTCGCTCAGTCGATCTCCGAGCAGGTCCACCGCCGCATCGGCCACGGTCTGCAGGTCCGGGATGAACGCCGACATGCGGCGCTGCTGCGATGCCACGTCGATGTGCAGCTCCTGCGACTTGCCCACGTTCGGGCCGCTCACCAGATCTTCGTCACGCACCGACAGCCACACCACGAGGCTGTCGCCTGCGTGCAGCCCCAGCTCGGAAGGCACCAGATCCGTGGACGCGCGCAGCTCAGCCTTGGGGCCGGCGTCGTCGGCCGAGCTCCACACGCTGTGCTCTTTCTCGCTGCCGTCGGGCAGCCGCATGTGCAGCTCGACCGAGGCCACGCCCAGGTCGTCGCTGGCCGTGAAGCGAAGTGGCACGACCTCGTCGGGGCGTACCAGCGCCTGGGCTTGGGGCGAGTCGATCACCACGCGCGGGGTCTTGTCGGTCACCACCTGCAGCGCCATGGCGAGCGGGTCTTCGTAGCGCACGCCGCCGCTCTCGAGCTGCACGTGCAGCTGAGCGCTGTGTTGCGCCGAGAACCGACCGCGCAGCGTGCCGTCGTCAGCGACCGAGAGCACAACGCGCTGGTTGTCGATGCGCAGCACGCCGCGCTGTGCGGGCAACAGCGCTTCCACCTGCAGCTGGAGGGTCGTACCGCGCGGAGCCACGATCAGCGCCGGATCACGCAGCGTCGCGCCTTCGCGCGCCAGGTAGCTGGGATACGAGAGCCGCACACTGACATGCCGTAGCACCTTGGCCACCCGCGTGCCGTCTGCGCGCACGCGTGCAGGAGCGACCAGCCCATGCACGAAGATGCGTAGCCGCGGCTCGCGCAGGGTGACGGTAGCGCTCGCGATCACCAGCAGCAGCGCAGCCCACACGCTCCAGTGTCCCAGCCTTCGCCATGCAACCACACGTTGCAGGGGCAGCGCCTCGAGCTCGCGTTGCACGCCCGCAAGGTGGGCTTGCACGAGCTCGGGTGAGCTCGCGTCTTCGCTAGCGCGCGTGAGCTCGATCGCCGAGCGCACTCGCGAGCCGAGCTGCGGATCGAGCGTGTCGAACAAGCGCGCGGCGCGTACGCCCGAATGCGAAGCTGCGGCACGCGCGCACACGCCGAGCACAGCGAGCGCCACCAGGCCGGCGGCAAGCCACAGCCCATGGGCCGTGGCCAGCGTGACGATGGCGTCGCAAAAGGGTGCAGCGCCCAGCAGCAGGACGCAGGCCAGGGCGCACGACAGCGCCACGCCCCGCGCCGCATACACCAGCGCGAGGCGCAGCTGCAGGCCGCGCAAGTAGCGGGCGATGGCAGTGGAGCTTGGGCTGCTGTGATGCACGGTCGGGCGCTGTCTCTCGGTGTCACTCGGCCGGGAAGGCCGACCCGGTTCGGGGCACTTCAGTGTGGCGGATCTCGCCAAAGTAGGCGATGATCTCAACCCCGCAATCCGGCAAAACACGATGCAACCGCAGGCTATCGACGCTGACGAGTCGCACGGCACCGAGCCGCACGGTCCCGACGCGCGTTCGGCGCTGCTAGACACAGACAGCGCAGCGCAAGACTCGTTGACGTCCAGCGCGTCCAGCGCTGCCAGCGCTGCCAACGAACCCGACGAAGTGCTGCGTCTGGAACGCTTGCTGGCACGCGCCGGTCGCGATCGTCAGGTCCTCGCGCGCGAGCTGGATCGCCGCTCGGGTCTCTTGCGTGAAGCGCTTGCGCGTTTTGCCGAGCTCGGCGCTGCCGGTTTGCCGATCGCCGCAGCGCAGGCCGCAGGCGCGGGCGCGGGCGCCGACCCCAGCGTCGAGCTGCGCGCCGAGCTCGACGACGCACGCGCAGCGCGCGACGCTGCAGTGGCTCGCGTGCTCGACGCCGAAGCTGCTCGCGCCGACACACAGTTCCGTCTCGACGAAGCGCTCGGTCATCTGGGCGCCGAACGCGGCGCAGAGCAGGGCGTATCCGCCCACGACGCCTTCGCACAGGCCGAGCTGCAGGGCACGCTGCGCGGCCTGCGTGCGCGCCTGGCAGAAGCCGAAGAGGCACTGTCCGTCAGCGAAGCCCGGCTGCTCCTCACCGAGCAAGACCTGGCCGATGCCCTCGCGCGCGGCAAAGCCCTCGAACGCGAAGCCGTCGACGCGCAGGAGCGCTTCGAGCTAGAGCAGCTGCGCCTGCGCACCGAGCGCGACACGCTCGAAGCCCAGGCACGCGCCACGCTCGCTACCTTCGGTGCTTTACAGGGTGAGTGCACGGGTCGCCGCGCCCGCGCAGAAGAAGCCGAGCAAGCGTTCCAGCACGCCGACGCGCGGCGCAAACACGCCGAGCACTCACGGCAAGACGCGCTCGGAAAGCTCAGCGTTGCGCGCACCGAATCCGCCGAAGGCACCTTGGCGGCGCAGTCGCGTGCTGCGCGGGTCACTGAGCTGACCACCGAGCTGGCCGCCGAACGCGAAAGCGCCCGTGAGCTGCGCGCCGAGCTCACGCGCAAGGACACCGTCTACGATTCGTTGCAGGCCGCGCTCTGCTCGCGCGACGAGTCCGTCGACAGCCTGACCGCCAAGTTGCGCGTGCTCGAGAACGCTCTGGCCGACGCACAGACCAGTGTCGCCGTCGCCAGTGCCGCAGGCTCGCTGGGCGACAGTCGCGTCACTGGCCTGCGCCGTGCACTCGCCGATGTGCGTGCCCCGCTCCTCGAGCTCTCGTCGGCGTTGCAGGGCATCTTGCTCGGTTCGCACCAGGGCGAGGGTGTCGGCGAAGCCCCCGAGATGACCGAAGAGTCCACGATTCCTGGCTTGCCGATCGCGCTCGATGCGGCTGCGGGCTCCGAGGAGCTACTACGTGCCGCACAAGCCCGCATCGAAGAGCTCCAGGCCCAGCTCGCCGGCCGCATGTCTTCGCGTGACAGCGGCGTGTCGGCGCTCAAGGGCGAGCTCATCGACGTCCGCGCCAGCGCCGCCCGGATGGCCGACGACCTCGCCAAGGAACGCTCGCGCCGCCGCAAGTTCGCCGTGACCGTGCGCGCCATGCAAGCCGCCGCCGAATCCGGCGAAAGCCCCGTCCCCTGGGTCGAAGAGCTCATCGCCCTACTCAACGACGGCGCCAGTCTCCCGCCATCGCGAGGCTGAGCGCCGCTGCGCGCTGCGTCCGGCTGCTTAAACACGAACGCCGAGCTGCTTGCGGCAGCCCGGCGTCCGGGTGTGTCGTGAAGCGTCAGTGCTTCACATGTCCATGCCGCCGCCGTGGGGCATTCCCGCGGGCGCTGGCTTGTCTTCCTTCCGCTCCACGATGATCGCCTCGGTGGTGAGCATCAGGCCCGCGACCGACGCCGCGTTCTGCAGGGCAGTGCGCACGACCTTGGTCGGGTCGATGATGCCGTCCTCGATGAGGTCGGTGTACTGCTCGCTGGCGGCGTTGTAGCCGAAGGTCGCGCCCTTGCCGTTGCGCACCTTCTCGACCACGATCGATCCCTCGAGGCCCGCGTTGTTCGCGATCTGGCGGATGGGCTCCTCCAGCGCGCGACGGATGATGTTCACACCGACCTGTTGCTCGTCGTTCAGGCCGAGCTTCTCGAGCGCCGCCTGGCAGCGCAAGAGTGCCGTGCCGCCGCCGGGGACGATACCTTCCTCGACC
Organism: Pseudomonadota bacterium; assembly: GCA_017881185.1. Lineage (GTDB taxonomy): Bacteria > Myxococcota_A > Polyangia > Polyangiales > JAFGIB01 > JADGRF01. Next base: position 14,211 of record JADGRE010000011.1, read on the forward strand.
GCCGCACGTGTGGCGTTGAGCGCGTCTTCCACGCGCGCCTTCTTCTCTTTCATCTCGACTTCGGTCGCGGCACCAACTTTGATCACCGCCACGCCGCCCACGAGCTTGGCCAGACGCTCCTGGAGCTTCTCGCGGTCATAGTCGCTGGTGGTCTCTTCGACCTGGCGACGAATCACCTCGATGCGGCCCTTGATCTCGCCCTTCTTGCCAGCGCCATCGACGATGGTGCTGTTGTCCTTGTCGACCGTGATGCGCTTGGCCTGACCCAGGTCGCTGAGCGTCACGTTCTCCAGCTTGATCCCGAGGTCCTCGCTCACGACCTGGCCGCCCGTGAGGGTGGCGATGTCCTTGAGCATCTCCTTGCGGCGATCACCGAAGCCCGGCGCCTTCACCGCGCAGGTGTTGAGCGTGCCGCGCAGCTTGTTCACCACGAGCGTCGCGAGCGCTTCGCCCTCGATGTCCTCGGCGATGATGAGCAGCGGCTTGCCCTGCTTGGCGATCGCTTCGAGCACGGGGAGCAAGTCCTTCATGCTCGCGATCTTCTTCTCGGAGATGAGCACGTAGCAGTCGTTCAAGACCGCTTCCATGCGCTCCTGGTCCGTCACGAAGTACGGCGACAGGTAGCCGCGGTCGAACTGCATGCCCTCGACGACTTCGAGCACGGTGTCGAGGCTCTTGGCCTCTTCCACCGTGATGACGCCTTCCTTGCCGACCTTCTCCATGGCCTCGGCGATGATCTTGCCGATCTGGGTGTCGCCGTTGGCGGAGATGGTGCCGACCTGGGCAATCTCTTTCGGGTCCTTGGTGGGCTTGCTCAGCTTCTGCAGGCGCTCGACGATGGCTTTGACCGCCGCGTCGATGCCACGCTTGAGCTCCATCGGGTTGTGGCCGGCGGCCACCATCTTCGAACCCTCGCGGTAGATGGCCTGGGCGAGCACGGTGGCGGTGGTGGTGCCGTCACCGGCGACGTCCGAGGTCTTGCTTGCGACCTCTTTCACCATCTGGGCGCCCATGTTCTCGAACTTGTCCTCGAGCTCGATCTCCTTGGCGACGGTGACGCCGTCCTTGGTGACCGTCGGAGCACCGAAGCTCTTCTCGATCACGACGTTGCGACCCCGGGGGCCGAGCGTGACTTTGACGGCGTTCGCGAGCGCGTTGACGCCGGCGAGGATCTTGTCGCGGGCGAGTGTGTCGTAGATGATTTCCTTGGCTGCCATTGATCTTTCTCCCTAAATCTCGATTGGTTCGAAGCTCAGCTCTGGGCCACGCGCATCACTTCTCGACGACACCCAGGATGTCCTCTTCGCGCAGGATGAGGTGCTCTTCGCCGCTGAGGGTGACCTCGGTTCCGCTGTACTTGCCGAAGAGCACGCGGTCGCCGACCTTGATGTCGAGCTTGCGGATGCTGCCGTCTTCGAGCACGCGACCCGAGCCAATGGCTAGCACTTTGCCTTCGACAGGCTTTTCCTTGGCCGTATCAGGAATGATGATACCGCCTTTGGTCTTCTCTTCTTCGGCGACACGGGACACGACCACACGGTCGTAGAGGGGACGAATCTTCATGGGAGCTCCTCCGGTTCTGTTCTCGATGGGCGCGGCGTGCGGGCCGGACAGGGATTGGGCCTGCCGAAACACGCCGGCCAAAAAGGCGGGGCGCAACATAACCTCAGGCCGAAGTGAGTCAAGAGCGGCCGCATTGCCACGATCCGGAATGATGCAATAATGGATAGAAGGTTATGAGCGAAGTCGAAGCTTGCACCGACGTGCGCACCTACTTCCGGGAACAGGTCTCCGAGGCGCTGCGCAATCTCGAAGTCCGAACCGCCGAGCCAACCGAGCACTACCTGGTGAACCTGCTCGCCGGGTATTCCGTATCCGACCGGATACAGGACATGTCCGAGCCCTTCGTCGGGCAGCTCGCGAAGGCGTTGAACAGTAATGGCCCCACGCGAACGCAGCGCCTGCGCAGCTTGGGCGACGCGGCTTTGTTCGTGAGCGGTTTCCTTTCGGACAGCTGCGACCGGCGCGGCGTCACGCAGGTCTACGTGATCTCCATCGGTGCACGCGCCTATGGCGAGGTCGGCCGCTTGCCGGCTACCGCAGCGCCAGCCCAACCCGACGTCTTCATCGAGCTGGCCGACCGTTTCGCTGCCTTCGCTCGCGTGCTCGACGAAGTGCGCGAACAGACAGCGATGTGTTCGGATGGCGACGTGCTGCGCCTCTACGAACGCTGGCTCGCCAAACGCTCACCGCGTGTGCTGCGCCGCTTGCATCGCCGCGGTGTCACGCCTGCTCGCAGCGACGGCGACAGCAACTGAGCCGCTCGGCAGCATTTGCGGCGCGGGCTCCGGTATTCCTTCAGCTTTACTCCCAGAGCGGGGCTCGTTAGCATGCCGAGATGCACGCGGCTGTGGCTCGCGCGCTGACCCACTATGCCGCTTCTCAAGATCATCTCGCCCGAGGGGACCGAGCGAACCGTCGAGCTGGCCGACCACAACTCCCTGGGTCGGCACCCAGACAACACCATCCAGCTCTTGGACCGCATCGTCTCCAAGAACCACTGCATGATCGACGCTGAGGGCGGCAAGTACATCCTGAAGGATCAGGGCTCGCTCAACGGCACGTACATCAACGGGGAGCGTGTCCAGGGTCAGAAGCCGCTCAAGCCGGGCGACGAGATCACCCTTGGCTCGACCAAGATGATCTTCAACGCTCCGGTGCAGGCGTCTGCCACGGCCGCGACGGGTGTCGGTAGCGTCGGTGGCCCCGAGGCCGGCCAGAAGCCCAGCCGCGTGACCATGGCCGCGGGCATGGTGGAGAGCCACATCCGCTCTAAGCTCGCCCAGCAGAGTGCCCAGAACTTCATGCCCGAACGGCTGGTCACAGACGAGCCCTCGTTGCGCCGTGACTACGAGAAGCTGCGCGTGAGCTTCGAGCTGACCCGCGCCATCGCCGGCGAGCTCGACGTCGACAAGCTGCTCGCCAAGATCTTGTCCACCTCCTTCGAGCTGATCGCCGCCGACCGCGGCGTCGTGCTGATGTTCGACGACAAGAAGCAGCTGCAACCGCGCTGCGTGCGCACCAAGCGCGGCGAGGCCAACGAAGAAGTGGCGCTCTCCACCACCATCATCAACGAAGTGGTGAAGGAGCGCGCGGCGGTGCTCTCGAGCGACGCGCTGATGGACTCGCGCTTCAAGGGTGCGCACTCCATCATCATGCAGGGCATCCGCTCCAGCATGGCCGTGCCGCTCATCTACTCGGACGAGCTACTCGGTGTGATGGTGCTCGACTCGCAGGTGGCCGCCAACGCGTTCTCCGACAAAGACCTGCAGATGACGCAGGCGCTGGCGAACCAGGCTGCGGTCGCCATCCAGAACAGCTTGTTCGCGCTGAAGATCGAGAAAGAGGCCCTCACACGCGAGCGCTTCCAGCGTTTGCTGTCGCCGGCCATCGCAGAGCTGGTGGTGAGCGGCTCGCTCGCCGTGGAGAAGGGCGGTCAGCTGCGTGAGACCACCGTGTTCTTCAGCGATATCCGTGGCTTCACGGCGCTGAGCGAGACGCGTACCGCGCAGCAGATCGTCGACATGCTCAACGAGTACTTCGAGATGATGGTCGAGACGATCTTCAAATACGAAGGCACGCTCGACAAATTCGTGGGCGACGAGATCATGGCGCTCTTCGGTTCGCCGGTGGCTCACGCCGACGATGCGATCCGCGCCGTGCGCGTCGCGGTCGAGCAGGTCGAAGCGCTCGAAGAGTGGAACCTGATGCGGGTCGCCGAGGGCGAGCCGCCGATTCACATCGGCATCGGCATCAACACCGGCGACGTGGTCGCGGGTTACCTCGGTAGCAGCAAGGCACTCGAATACACCGTCATCGGCGACGTGGTGAACACCGCGTCGCGACTGTGCTCGGTGGCCAAGGCCGGCGAGATCATCATCAGCAAGAGCACCTACCAGCTGATCAAAGATGACTTCGAGACCGAAGAGCTGGCGCCCACGCAGGTCAAAGGCAAGGCGTCCGCTTTGCAGATCTACCGCGTGCTGAGCGAAAAGAACCGCCGCCGCCGCGTGACCTCGGGTTGAACCGGCGCGGACTCTGCGGGCAGAGCAGGGGAAGGCCCCAGCGCTGGCGTGGCTACGGATTGCTGCGCGCAGCCGGGCGTGGGTCAGTTTTTTGACCCACCCGAAGCCGGGTACGTACGATCGCTGAGCGTGGGTAACTCTGTGTGCACCCGCGTCGCCAGGCGAGGAAATCTGCATGCCGCGAGTCCCGTTGATCCTGTTCGTATTTGCGCTGCTGGGCGGCTGTGCCGCAGCGCAGCCGCCGCACCTCGCTACGCCTGGGGTCGACGCACAGCAAGACGATGCGGGTGACGTGGGCAGCCTGGTGCGCAAGCAGGCCGACCAGCAGAAGCACATCGCGGAGCTCGAGGCGCGCATCGGACTGCTCGAAGCGGAGGCGCGCCACCATCGGGAGCTGGCGAGCGCGGACCGTGCCCCGATTGCGCCCACACAGACTGTGCACATCGGCCCTGCCCAGAAGTCCGCGGACGAAACCGTGAGCGATGCGCATGAGCCTGGCGACGCCGAGCTGCCACGCGAAGCGCCGCCGGCTCCGCGTGGCAAGCACGAGCGTGTGCCCTCGTTGCACCTGTACGGCTACGCTTCGGAGCCACAGGCGCAGCTGGAACCCGTGCCGGAGACCAGTGAAAGTCTGACGGTGGTGCCCTTGCCGGAAGAGCGAGCAAAGGGCCTCGCACCCAAGGGCGACGCGGTCGACGACACCGCGGCGACCAAGGCTGCCTATCGGGAGGCGCTGCGCCTGTTGCGCGAGCGTCGCTACGACGACGCGTTGACTGCGCTCAGCGTGCTGCTCATGCAGCATCCGGCGTCGCGCGAGGCCGACAAAATCTACTACTGGCGCGGTGAAGCCCACTACGCCAAGCGCGAGTACGATCTCGCCAAGCAAGAGTTCGAGGCGTTGCTGGCTCGATTCCCACAGAGCGAGAAGACGCCAGACGTGTTGCTCAAGCTGGGTCTGTGTCTGCGCCGTCTCGGTGACGAAGCACGTGCACAGGCGTACTTCCGTCGGGTGCGTGCCGAGTACCCGGGCAGCGAAGCTGCCACGATCGCCTCTCGGGAGGGTGCCACATGAGACCGTACCTGATCTTGTCGTTCATGCTCGCTCTCTATGCGCCGGCGCGCGCTCTGGCGCAGGAAGCGGGGGACGCTGCAGGCTCTAGCTACGGCGAGTTCTTCGGTGAAGCTGGCGACGATGCCGAGCAAGCAGCGCCGCAGCGGCCGCGCTCGCTGGCCGAGGCCAAGCAACAAGGCAAAGGCTTCAAGCTGGGCACCTCGGGCAGCGCGTATCGCAAGCCCGAGCGTGACATCCACGTGGTCCAACAGGGCGACACGCTCTGGGGCATTTCAGATCGCTACTACGGCGATCCGTGGCACTGGCCCGCGTTGTGGTCTTACAACCCGGAGATCACGAACCCTCACTGGATCTACCCGCTCGATCAGGTGCGTCTGAACAGCACGACCCTGGCGAGCGACGAGCAGGCTGCCGCCCAAGCCGCCGCCGAGGCGCAGACACAGCAAGCGGGCACGACCGGCGCCGATGGGCGACCCGCAGCGTTCGCGGAGCCGAAGCAGCAGTCGCTGAACGAGCTCGCGCCGCGCGTCACCGTCAACATGAAGCAACTCAAGCCCGAGACCGTGTTCTTGCGCGACGAGGGCTATCTCGACGACGACGACATCCGCTCCGCGGGCCAGATCATCGGTGGCAACGAGGAACAGATGTTCCTGTCGCCGGCAGACGAGGTCTACGTGAAGTTCAAGCCGGGCCAGGACATTCACACCGGCCAGCAGTACACCGCGTATCGCGAGCCCGAGAAGGCCTGGGAGCGTGACCCCGACGAGAAGGGCACGCTCGTGAAGCTGCTGGGAACCATCGTCGTGCGCTCGTACGATCGCGAGCACGGCATCGCACGTGGCCTCGTGAGCGAGGCCATGGAGCCCATCGAGCGTGGCGTTCCGGTCACCATGATGGAGCGTCGCTTCGATCTGGTGCCGCCGCGCCGCAATGCCAGCAACGTGGTGGCGCACATCGTCGCGTCGGTGCAGCCGCGTCACTTGCTCTCGTTCGGCAACGTCGTGTTCCTCGACGTCGGGGCCGGCCACGGCATCGAGCCGGGCAATCGCTTCTTCGCGGTGCGTCGTGGCGACGCCTGGCTCGAGGCGTTGCAGCGCCCCGCGCGGGAGTACGGCAACATCTCGGACGTTCCCGCGTATCGCAAGGAGAACCTTCCCAAGGAGGTCGTGGCCGAGTTGCGCGTGATCAAGGTGCGCAAGAAGACCACCGTGGCCCTGATCACGCGCTCCGATACCGACATCTTCCAGGGCGAGCTGGTGGAGATGCGCCAAGGATTCTGAGTCGCTGCGCGGGTTTGCACCGGCGTTTACGTGGCGCCGCGCTCGTGGGAAAATACCGGCGTGGCCGCCGTTGGCGAACAAGACGCCCTGATTACCGAGCTACGTGCCGAGCTGGCGCGTGAGCAAGGCAAGCTGCGCGCGCTGCAGGACATCGGCCAGGCGCTGGGTAACACGCTCGACCTCGACGACCTGGTCGCGGTGCTGCTGACACGGGTGTCGCGCATCATCGACGCCGACCGCACCACGCTGTTCGTCGTGGACGAGGCCAGCGCCGAGCTGCGCACGCGTTTCACCCACGCAGGGCAGACCCACGAGGTTCGTCTCAAGCCAGGGCAGGGGCTGGCCGGCTGGACGGCGAAGTGGGGGCGCTCGGTCAACGTGAAGGACGCGTATCAGGACGTGCGCTTCGACGCGGAGTGGGACAGGCGCACCGGCTACCGCACGCTGTCGTGCGTGTGCGTGCCGGTTCGCAACCACGGCGGTGCCACCATCGGAGTGTTGCAGGCGCTCAACAAGCGCAGCGGCTACTTCACGCTCGACGACGAGGGCATGCTGCAGGCGCTGGCCGCGCAGGCCGGTGTGTCGCTCGAGAACTCCAAGCTCTTCCTCTCCGTGGTCGCCAAGAACATGGAGCTGCTCGAGACCAAGGAGCAGCTGGAACAGAAAGTCCGCGAGCTCGACGTGCTCTTCGAGATCGCACAGGTGTCGGCCAACGCGCCGCGCCTCGACGACTTGCTCGAAGGTGTGCTCGCGCGCGCGATGCGTGCGATCGACGCCGAGGCCGGCTCGATCTTGCTCTCCGATCAGCGCACTGGCGAGCTGTGCTTTCGTTGTGCAGTGGGCGGCGTGCCCGAAGCCGTGCGGCGCATCCGCATTGGCGCGGACGAAGGCATTTGCGGTTGGGTGGCAACCCACGGTCAAGCGCAGATCGTGAACGACGCGCTCCACGATCCGCGGCACTCGGCCAGCGTGGCCGACCAAACGGGCTATCACCCGCGTTCGGTCTTGTGCGTGCCGCTGGTGCTCGACGAGGGTGTGGGCGCGCTCGAGCTACTGAACAAGACGCAGGGCCGCAGCGACTTCACGCAAGACGACCTCAAGCTGGCGAGCGTGATCGCCGGCCACGCGTCCACCGCGATTCGCTTGGCACAAACCCGCGAACGACGCGAACGTGAAGAGCGTCTGACCACCATCGGACAGCTGCTGTCGAGCGTGGTGCACGACCTGCGCGGTCCGATGACTGTCATCTCCGGCTACGCGCGCTATTTGAAAGACGAGCCCGACATGGAGCGGCGCACTGAGGAGAGCGAAGCGATCTTGCGTCAGGTCGAGGCCGTCGACGCCATGACGCGCGAGATCCTGGCGTTCGCGCGCGGCGAAGAGAATCTCTTGGTACGCAAGGTGTACTTGCGGCCATTCTTCTCCGAGCTCGCTGACACGCTGCGAGTGGGGCTCGAGGGCACGGGCATCGATCTGCAAATCCACGTCGACGACCGCGGCGTGGCGTGGCTCGATCAGCACAAGATTCGGCGCGCGGTGCACAACCTGGTGCGCAACGCGGCGCAAGCCATCGGGCACCAACCGGGCAAGATCACCATTGGTGTGGGGCGGCGCGCCGAAGACCACGCGCTCGTCATCACCTGCACCGACGACGGTCCGGGCGTGCCGGAAGAGATCCGCGGTCGCATCTTCGAATCGTTCACCTCGCACGGTAAGCCCGACGGCACCGGGCTGGGTCTCGCCATTGTGCAGAAGGTGGCTGCAGATCACGGTGGCTCGGTCGAGATGAAGAGCCGGCCCGGGGAGACCGTCTTCACCCTGGTGTTGCCGCAAGACCGGACTCACGAGACGCTACCGCCCGGGCGTTCGGCCCCACTGGCGGGCGGGGCAGGCGGCGGCGGCCCCGCTGGTCTCACGACCTGATGAGATGAGCCGCGTTCGGCTCGGAGCAAGCTTCCCCATGCGCATGAACGTTCAGCTGAGCTGTTTCGCCCTGTTCGCGCTGTGCAGTGTGTGCAGCAGTGTGGTGCTGGCGCAGGACGAAGGTGTGGCCAAGAGCGGCCTCGAGCAGGGCGAGGCGTCGATCAACGTACGCTCCGACGTGAAGCTCGGCATCAAGGGCACGGGCGGCACCACGAGCGAGCGGCTGGCGAAGCTGGGGGCTGCAGTCGGCGACCTGATGGGCGACATCCGCGGCTGCTACCGCAAGCAAGTGGCCACCACGCCGGAAGTCATCGGCGCCCTGCGTGTGACCGTGAGCTTGCGCGAAGGTGCCAAGCCGCAGGTCGAGGTGGCGGAGCAGGGCGGCGCGTCGCACGTGCTCGCCAAGTGCGTCGGCCAGGTGCTCGGCAAGGCCAGTTATGCCGGCGTGGGTCGGCCAGCGGCGGCGGTGTTGAGCCTGCAGTTCGACAACAGCCGCGCGCGTGGCCAGACCATGATGAACGCGAAGGTGGCCGAGAGTTCGCAAGTGGCCGTGCAGGCTGCAGCTGACGGCGGCCAACAGGCGGTGTGGTCGACCGACGGGTCCGAGATCACGTTCACGGTGCGCGTGCCTGCCGACGCAGGGCGCGAGGGGCTCGAAGCGCTGGTGCGCGCGTTCCGCTCAGGCTATGCGGGCTTCCTCGACTGCCGCCGCCATTGTGAAAAGGGCGGGCTGTCCGCCGCAGGCGACATCGAGGCGTCGTTGCAGATCGACCGTCAGGGCAAGGCCACAATCAAGCTGGGCAAGATCAGCGTGGCCAGTCCGCGGGCGCCCAAGTGCGCGGAACAATCGTTCAAGAAGGTCAGCTTCGAGAAGCCCGCGAGCACGGTGCACGCAGAGGTGACCGTGCACTTCGCGCGCTGAGCTGCGTACTCGCAGCCGGGTGTGCTGACCTGCGTGCTGACCTGCGCGCTCGCGGCGAGCCGGGCTCAGGCGAAGTCTTTTTCGTGCCGCTCCTGGTCCTCTTTGCAGCGGATGCAGAGCGTGGTCTCGGGGCGGGCTTCGAGGCGCTTCTGGCTGATCTCTTCGCCGCACTCTTCGCAGACCCCGAAGTCGCCTTCGTCGATCTTGCGGATGGCGCGGTCGATCTTCTGCAGGAAGGTCTTCTCGCGGCCACGCAGGCGGAACTCGAAAGACTGCATGCCCTCGCTCGACGCCAGATCCATTTCGTCTGGAAGATCGTCGGTGTCGAGCGTCATGCCCTCGGCCTTCATGTTCTTCGCGTTCTGGATCAGCGCTTCACGCTTCTCCTCGAGGACTTCGCGAAAACGCTTCAGTTCGGCCTTCTTCATGGAATCGGCACCAGATGGGGTGGGGTCAACGCCAGACACCGGGGAAACAGCGGGAGAAGATAGCGGGAAAAGATAGCGGGAAAAGATAAGGAGCGTGAGCTACGAGTCAAGCCCAGCCCGGGCGCGGTTTTCTGGCCGCACAGGATAACACACAAGCTGCCCTGCTTGGGTCAGCGAAATCTGCCCTCGAAGAGTCTCACGCGTCGCACCCAAAGGTCGATGAGAAAGAGGCACAGAGCGAGCGCCACGAACCAGGGCCACAGCGCCTGGCGCGTTGTGGGCGGCTGGGGGGCGGGGCGCCAGATCTGGGCGAGCGAAGGCTCCGCCATGCCGCCGGTTGCAGCGGCCACCGCGCGCAGCAGCGCCGCGTTGCTGCCGACCGTCGCGTACTCCGCCGGGTAGGGTTGCGAGGCTTGTGCTCGGCTGCGTGCGACCATGCGGTCGCCGCGCCGCAACAGCGCGCGCAGGCCGAAGGTACCGAAGCCTGGCAACGGCAGCGAGCCTTCGTAGCGCCCGGGCGCAGTCTGCACGAGCGCCGCCGCGGCGCCTCCCGCCGGCTGCGCAGCGTCCGTCGGCTCGAGGTCGAGCTGGCCTTGCAGTCCGTCGAGGAAACGATCGTCGGCGTCGAGCGCGTCGATGATGACGTGGGCCACGCCGTCTTGGACGCTGACCTGCATCGGCAGCTCGTCGGCACGGAAGCTGCGCAGGTGCTCGCGCACGAGCTGCCCCAAGAAGCGTGCGAACGCCGGCCAGCGCAACCAGTCCGCGCTCCAGTGGCCTTTGAGATCCGTGGTGAGCGCCAGGACGTTGCCCAACCCCACGTGCCAGCGCGCGAGGATCGGTTCGCCAAGCTCGCTCTGCAAGATGACCTGCGCGGGAGCGGGCCTGGCCTGGGTTGCGACGTAGCCATGCAGCAGCGGTGCATGCGCGAGGTCGACGCCCTTGAGGAAGTCTGCCGGCTCACGCACCGACACGGAGACGAGCTCGTCGACCGTGCTCTGGCGTTCGATGCTCGTGGTCTCGTCCACGAAGATGCGCGGCACGTTGCTCGGGTCGCTCGTGAAGTAGGCGCGACCGCCGCCGAGGTTCGCGCTGCTCTGCAGCAAGCCGCGGTTGACGTCGTTGCCGAGGCCCACGGTGCTGAGCGTGATGGCATCGGCGCGCATGGCCTGCACGAGCTCCGAGATGCCGGACTCCTGGCTCTGCCCGTCGGTCAGCAGGATGACGTGCTTGAGGCGTGCGCGGGTCACGCTGAGGTCTTGGTACGCGAGGTCCAGCGCGGCAAAGATCTGCGTGCCGCCCGCAGCCGTGAGGCGTGCGATGTTCTGCGCGATGCCGATGCGGTTGGCCGCGCTCTGCATGCGTACGCGGCGCTCGGGCGAGCCGGCGAAGCCGATGACCTCGATGAAGTCCGAGTCGCCCAGCACGGCGGCTGTGGCGCGTGCGGCTTCTTTCGCGAGCTCCATCTTCTGACCGACCATCGAGCCGCTGCAGTCGATGACGAGCGCCAGTGCCAGCGAGTGTTCGTCGCGGCGGCGCTGCGTAGCGAGCTGTACGGGCAAGATGGCTTGGAGCGGCGTGTCTTGATAACCGCCGGGCCCGAAGCTCTGCTCACCGCCCGCCATCATGAACCCGCCGCCTGCGTCGGCCACGTAGCGCTGCAGGGCCTGCATGCTGGCGGGCGCAAGCGCTTGCGCGGGCACGTCGGAGAGCACTACGAAGTCGAAGCGCGAGAGCTCGGCGAGCGAGCGTGGCATGCCCGAGGCGCTGCGGACTTCGACAGCGAAGTCGCTGCGTTCGAGCGCGGCGCGTGCCGCCATCAGCTGCGCCGGTGCACTGTCGACGAGCAAGACCCGGGCTGGGCCGTTGACCACGCCGCTGGCGCTGCCGACGTTGTTCTGCCGAAAGTGATCGGCGGTCAGCGGCTCGAGCTGCGCGCGGTAGGCGACGACTCCGGCCTCGTAGGCAAGCGACTCGAAGCCGAGCTCGGTTTCGCCCGGGCCCAGCGTGACTTCGCGTACCGGGTCGAGTGTGTTGCTCGCGCCGTCTTGGTATAGACGCACGCGTGCACGCGCGGCGGTCGTGGAGTGCACGCGTATTCGGACCGAGAAGCGTTTGCCGGCGTCGATGCGGGTCGGTAACTCGACTGCACGCACGGCGAGCTCGGCAGGCGGGGTTGCCTGCGCGAGCTTGTAATCGATCTGTACGTCGAACGCGCGTGCCCGCTTGGCCTCGGCCAGCAAATCGCCGCGAGTTTGGTTGCCGTCACTGAGCAAGACCAGCCGGCGAGCAGCGCCGCTCGGGAAGGTCGCATACGCGAGTTGGAGTGCGGCTTGCAGATCCGTGCTTGCGCCGGGTGAGTCCGCGGCGGTTGTTGGCTGGTGGCGGGGCAGGAGCAAGGCAGCGGCGGCATTCGCAGGTAGCTCGCGCAGGACTGGCTCGGCGGCGACCGTGATCAGTCGTGCGCTGCTCTCGCCACGCGCGCGCACGGCGTCTTGCACCCAGCTGCGCGCGGCGGCTAGCGCGACGTCCGAAATCGAATCGGAGACATCGACTACGAAGGTCGTGCAAACGCGCAGGCTGCGCGTGACACGCAGGGGCTGGGCGAGCGCCAGGATCAGGGTCGCGAGCAGCAGGCAACGCGCGAGCAAGCTGAGCGCGCGTTGTGCCCGCGATAGGCTGGTGAGCGCAGCTTGCGCGACTAACGCCACCAGCGGCAGCAACGCGAGCAGCACGAGGCGTTGCGGTGTGGCAAAGGTCAGTTGTGCGCCGGCGATCGTGAGCTGCCATGGATGGGCGTGAACACGCGCGTACAGCAGCGCGAAGAGTACGCCGCTCAGGCCGACGCTTGCGACGGTGGCGCCGAGGCGCGCGCGCGTCATGTGATCCACCGCCGCTGATAGCTCACCCACTCGACCAGGAGCAGTAGCAGCGCGGCGCCGGTCAGCAGCCACCACGGCGACTCGTGCACGCTCGTCCACCATGCAGAGCCGTGCGTGTGCGCGACGCGGGGCGGGGTCCACGGCAAGCTGTGCGGGGCGATGTCGGCGCGCGCGTCGAGATCCTGCTGGGTGCTGCTCGGCAGCTGCGTGGGCGAAGGGCTGAGCGCCTCGATCACGTTCAGCAGCAAGAGCGGCCAGGCCACGCGCAGGGGCAGGTCGCTGTCGCGAACGTCGAAGCCGAGCACCACGAAGCGACGCCCCTCGCGCACGCCGGTGACGAGCAGCGGGGTGTCGGCGGAGCTGGCGACCACGACATCGTCTCGCGCAGGTCGCAGGCGCCGCGCGTGTGCCACGTTGACATCACCGAGCGCCACAAAGCGCAAGAGCGGATGTGCTCGCAGCTGCTGATCGAAGTAGGGACGGCTGACCTCAGCCCCGACCGAGATGGGCTGGGTCGTGCCCGCAGGTGGCGCGAGGTAGAGCGCGGGGGCCGCGGGCAGCTCACGCGGTGCGACGCCGTCGAAGATCACGAGATCGTAGCCGCGTGTCGAGCGGTATTGGGCGGGAGCTAGCTGATCTACGTCCAGGTACTCTTCCAAGAGCAGCGCCGCTTCCAGGTAGCGATTGCCAGGGCCCACCAGCAGCACGTGTTTGTGCGCGACGGGAGTGAGCTCGGCACGGGCCTCGTCGTCTGCCGCGAGGTCGTCATGCGTGCCGCCGTCCAGCGTCAGCTGCGCACGCAGCGTGGCCCCTACGCCGCCGAGATTCTCGTAGAAGCGGCGGACGCGAGCATGTCCTGGGACCTCCAGCGTGTCGTGCTGAAGTAACTGCCCATCGCCGAAGAGCTGCAGGGTGGGGTGCTCGAGCGCATCGCCACCGTTTTCGGCCTCGACGAGGACCTCGGTTTGATCCGGCCGTAGCGGATAGCGACGCGCGGCCAGCGCCGAGACGCGCAGGTTGTGGCTGCGCTTGCCAAAGCGCACATGCTCGAGCACGACGCCACTGGCGCGCAAGCGTTGCAGCAGCTGGGCGTCGACAGAGAACGCGCCGTCCGACAAGAGGAGCAGCTTGGGGTGCAGCGTGCCGCGCAGCATCTGCAGCGCGAGCTGGGCCGCGGGTGCGAAGCGGGTGCGCGCGCGGGAGGGATGTACGGCACCGAGCGCTGCGTGGAGCTCGGCGGCGTCGCGCGTCATCGGACACAAGGCGCGCGGGGCGTCGTCCATCTGCACGACGATCATCGCGTCCGCAGGGTTGCGGGAGTCGACCAGCTGGTGCGCACGGCGCAGGGCGAGGCCTAGGCGCGAAGGAGCGACGTCGGTTGCCTGCATGCTCAGCCCGGCGTCGATCAACAGCACGCTGGTGCCGCCGTCGGCTGTAGAGCGAGTGGGGTCGGCGAAGGCTAGCGCGAGCAGCGTCACGATGCACAGCGAGAGCAACAGCGACAGCAGCTGGCGCAGCCGTGACAAAAGCTGCGCGGTGGGTCGCGGCGCCAGCGCCTGTTCCCACAGCTGCAGGCTCGCCACCACGGCGCGCTTGCGACGCACCCGCAACAGATGCAACGCCAGCGTGACGGCCCAAGCACCCGCGAGCAAGAGGCCCAGCTGGCCCAACGTCAAGCGCGCGAGCTCCATCAGCCGAGCATCCCGCCACGCCGCAGGATGCGTAGCACTGCATCTTGCGGCGTGACCCGCGTGTCGAGCGCGAAGTACGGCACTTGCTTCTGCGCGCAGAACGCGGCGACCGCGCGCTCGTGGCGTTGGCGCGCCGCACGCACGCGCTGCAGGAGCGCCGGCGTCACGGTCAGCGCCCGTGCTTCGCCGGTTTCGGCATCTATCAGCTCGATGTCGCCCCCAAGGCCGGGGTCCTCGTCGCTCGCGTCGACCAGCTGCAACACGTACGGTTCGAACTTGGCGTAGCGCAGCGTGCTGATGGCGGTCTGCCAACCGGCGAAGTCGTAGAGGTCGGAGACGAGCACCACTACACCGCGGCGCTTGTGAGCGGCCACGAAGTTGGTCGCTGCGGCGGCTAGGTCGGTGCGGCCCTGCGCCGTCAGCGGGCGCAGGAATGCGAATACCGAGAAGATGCGCTGCTTGCCGCGCATGGCCGGCAGGCTGCTCACCACCCCGTCGGCCAGCGCGAGCAACGCGACGCGGTCCAGGTGCGAGAGGCTCACGTAGGCGAGCGCCGCCGTCAGCTGCTTGGCGTAGTCCAGCTTGCTCGGGCTGCCAAGGCCCATGGAGGCGGAGCTGTCCACCAGCAGGTACACGCAGAGGTCTTCCTCCTCCTCGTGCAGCCGCAAGAGTAGGCGTTCGCTGCGCGCGTAGGCGTTCCAGTCCACGTGGCGCAGGTCGTCACCCGCCGAGTACTCGCGGTAGTCCGCGAACTCCACGCCGCTGCCGGCCTTCTTCGATGGCCGCTCTGCACGCAGGCCAGCCGACTGCAAGCGACGAGACATCAGTGCCAGGCCCTCGAGCCGCTTCTGGAAGGCCTCGTCGAACAACTCGCGCTCGGGACCTGGCTCGGCTACGGGCTGGCTGCTGCGGGCTGTGCGGGGAAACCAACGCATGCAGCGTCACGCCGGGCTGGGCGCCACGTTGGCGAGGATCTGATCGAGGATCTGGTCGGTGGTGATGGCCTCGGCTTCGCCTTCGAAGCTGAGAATGATGCGGTGGCGCAGCGCAGGCTTCACGACCTGCCGGATGTCCTCAGGCGCAACGTGGAAGCGGCCGGCGAAGAGCGCACGCGTCTTGGCGGCTACGAGACAGGCCTGCGCGCCGCGGGGGCTGCCACCGAAGCGCACGTAGCGACGCACCAGCTCGGGCGCGCCTTCGCGGTCTTTGTGCGTGGCTTCGAGCAGACGCACCGCGTAGTCCTGCACGTGTTTGGCCACGGCGACCTCGCGCACCAGCTTGCGCATCGCCAGCAGCTCTTCGCGCCGCAGCACGCAGTGCAGCTCGGGCGAGCTCGGGCCGGTGGTGCGATCGAGGATGCTGTGCAGTTGCGCGCGACTGGGGAACTCGACGCGCAGCTTGAACAGGAAGCGATCGAGCTGCGCCTCCGGCAACGGATACGTGCCTTCCATTTCCAGCGGGTTCTGCGTGGCGAGCACCAGAAACGGCTCTTCGAGTGGATAGGTGATCTTCGAGAGCGTGACCGAGTGCTCCTGCATGGCTTCGAGCAGTGCGCTCTGGGTCTTGGGCGTGGTGCGGTTGATCTCGTCGGCCAGGAGCACGTGCGCGAAGATCGGCCCGCGCTGGAACTCGAACGACTTCTTGCCGCTCTCGTCCTCGCGGATCAGCGTGGTGCCCAAGATGTCTGCCGGCATGAGGTCGGGCGTGAACTGGATGCGCGAGAACTTGAGATCCAGCGCTGCGGCCAGCGCTCGGACCAGCGCGGTCTTGCCGAGCCCGGGGACACCTTCGAGCAGTGCGTGACCGCCCGCGAGCAAGCAGATCAACACGCCGTCGACGATCTCGTCTTGGCCCACGATGGCCTTGCCAATCTCGGCGCGCACGGCGGCGACCTGCGCTTGGAAGCGTTCGACTGCGGCTTTGGGGTTCAGGTCATTCATGGCTGGCCTGTGGTGTCTGCCTGTGGTGTCTGCCGTGGGCGGATCAACTGGAAGTAGCGGCGCACGTAGAAGCGATACCCGCCGGGGATCTGGTCGCGCTCCAGCTCGCTCTGCGCGTAGTGCTCGTAGTCCGTGTGTACCTGCTCGTAGGCCTTCGACGCAAACCCACGCTGCGCAGCCTGGAAGATCACTTCGCTGCGCGTCGGGCCGTGTCCGGCTTGGCCCTCGACCCGGCTATCGACCGATTGACCCGAGAGCGAGCTGGGCGCGGCGGAGTGCGGGCGGCCATCCCCAGCGCCCGGCCCATGCGTGGCTTGCATTCGCAGCTGCGTCGAGTCGGTGTCGCCAGGCTGGTTCGAGTGCTCCGAGGCGGATTGGGCGGCACCCGGCAACGAGATGTTGCCGGCTTCCTGGCCAGGCGCCTCCATCAGCAAGCCACGCGAACCGGGCTTGTGGCCGGTCTGCTTGTCGGAGTTGGCCCCGGCTTGCTCGCGAAAGTGCTGCAGGGTCAGCGCTTGGCCGTTGGCCGACTGGCTCTGCGCTTGCCCTTGGGACTGCGCCCGCGCCTGTTCGCGCTGCTGGGCAGCGCGTTGCTGCTGAGAACCTTGCCCTGGTCGCTGCCGGCGGATCAGCTCTTGCAGCTGCGCGAGGCGCTCCTGCAACGCCTTGCTGGTCTGTGCGCCTGCGGCGTGCTGTTGCAGCTGCTCGATGTCCTGGGCCGAGCGGTCGAGCTGTTCGGCAGCGGTCTTGGGCTGCTCTTGCATGGCTTGGCTGGCTTGCTCCAGGTCACGCTGTAGCTGCTCCAGCTCGCGCTGCATCGCGCGCTGCTCGCGTTCCTGGCGCAACAGCTGGTCGAGCTCGCGCTTCTTCTGCTCGAGCAAGCTGCGCTCCGCTGGCGTCGCCGCCGTGCGGTCTTGCGAGGTGTGCAAGAGCGACGCCTGCTCTGTGCCTTCGGGCCGAGCCGGGCGCGGCGTGTGTGTCGCCAGACGCTGGCTGGCTGCGTGCAGTGCGTCGCGCAGGGCCTGCAACGTACGGGCATCGGGCTTGTCCGCGCGTGCGCGCGCAGCGAGCTGCTGCAACTGCGCTTGCACCGCAGCGCGGTCGTTGTCGGCGAGCGCCTGCGCGAGGCGCTGCGTGATGCGCTGCGCGCTGAAACCGTCTTGCAGCGCGTGCAGCGCATCGCGGATCGCTGCGTCGTCGTGGCGATCTCGGGCAAGCGCGTCGTGCAAGGTCTGCAGCTGCGCCAGCGCCTGCGCGCGATCGACCTGCCGCTCGGAGAGCGCGCCCAACAGTTGGGTGAGTCGCTCGCTGGTCTCGCGTGCCAGTGGCGTCAGCTGCCTCTGCGTGGTGAGCGCGGCAAGCTCCGCGCGCGAGCCCTGCAGGTCGTCGCTCGCCAGCAGCGCTTGCAGCTGCGGGCGCTGCAGCTTGGTCGGCGTCGACGGCTGTGGCACGTGCAGCCGGCTGAGCGCAGCCAGCCCGAGCAACAGTAGGATCAACGCGGGCAAGTGCGCAGGAGCGTGTAGCGGCTGAGCGCGCCGCGCCGACAGCGAGCTCGCCAAGCGCTGCGCGTCGGCGACTGTGGCTTGCATGAAGGCGGAACGCTGCTCCGCGGGCAAGGCAGTGAACTCCCACGCGCTCGCCACCAGAGCGTGCAACCCATGGGCGCGATCGAGCTTGGTTGCGGCCGTGAGGGCTTCGATGCGGCGCGCTGCCAGGGCCAGGGCGCCGAGCACGGGTAGGGCGAGCGCGCTCCACAACAGCGCGCGCGTGAGCCGGTCGTCGTGGGCGCCAAGGCGCACGCGCAGCAGCCACAAGCCGGCACAAGCTGCAGCGGCGACCCCTGCAAGCGCGAAGCCGTCGAGCGCACGCTGCAAACGCATGCGAACACGGGTCGCCTGGATGCGGACTTCGAGTGACACGGGCAGCCATCAGCATGCCACGGCGTGCGGGCGCTGGCTGTAGGCTGGGCTGTGTGGGCACAGGCCTCAGCAGCCGTCCACGCAGATCGCACCGTCGGCTTCTGGGTGCTTCGCGGTACAGGCCCCAGTGCCAGCTGCTCGCGCGACCGAGCGGCTTTCAGTGGCCGGGCGCGAGCCACGGCGAAACGGGCGAATGCGGCGCCGGTCCAATCGGTAGCGCGAGCAGCTCGCCGCCGGCCTCGACGTTGCCCTGCTCACGAGGAACGATCACCAACGCATCCACGCACGCCATCGACGGCAGTGAGCCCGAGCCCTGCTGGCTGTGCAGGCGGGCGATGAGCTGATCTTGCACCCCATGCAGCGTCGCGCGCGCCAGCTCCGTGCGGCCGGGCTTGTGCGCGTAGGCGGCCTCCAGCTTCACGCTCAGCGGGCGAGGGAAGAGTGCGACGTGCCCTTGCATGCGGCGCAGCCCCGGACGCACGAACAGCTCGAAGGTGACCAGCGCACTCACCGGATTGCCCGGCAAGCCGATGATGGGCACGCGCCCCGCACGCGCGAAGAGCAACGGCTTGCCTGGCTTGATCGCGACCTTGTGGAACGCGACCTCTGCGCCGACGTCGGTCAGCGCTTTCTCGACGAGGTCGTACGTGCCGACGGATACGCCACCCACCGTGAGCAAGACGTCCGCTTGCAGTCCTTCGCGCACGCGCGCACGAATGTCGCTGCGGATGTCGCGCGAGGTCGGCAGCACCCACGGTACCCCACCGCACTGCCGCACCGCTGCGGCGAGCGCATACGCGTTGCTGTTGACGAGAGTGCCGGCGCGCAGCGGGTCGCCAAGCTCGCGCAGCTCATCGCCCGTGCACAGAATGGCCACGCGCGGCGCGGGGAATACCTCGAGCGTCGCGCAGTCCTGACTCGCGGCCAGTCCGAGCTCGCCGGGACCGAGCGCGGTTGCAGCCGGTAGCGCAGTCGCGCCGCGCAACAGATCGGAGCCTTGCCGCCGCACGTGCGCACCCAGTCGCGGCACGGTCTGCAGCACGACGCGCCCGTCGTCGGTGGGTGTAGTGTCTTCCTGCATCACGACGCTGTCCGCGCCGGCGGGCAGGGGCGCCCCCGTGAAGATGCGCATCGCGCTGCCCGCAGCGAGCGGGCCAGGCAGCGGCCCTCCAGCGCGAGATTCGCCGCACACGGACAGCACCGAGCCCGCTGCCGCAACGTCGGCGGCGCGCAGGGCGTAGCCGTCCATCGCGCTGTTGTCGAGCTCCGGCAGGTCGTAGCGAGCTCGCAGCTCGCTCGCGAGCACGTGGCCGAGCGCCGCTGCCAGCGGTGTGGGAACTGCTGGCAGCGGTGCGAAGCTCGGCAGCATCTGCTCGAGCGCTTGCTGGATGGTGATCACCAAGCGCAGTTGTGCCGAAGAAAGCCCGCTGACGCCAGCCGCAGCGCGCTCAGAGCCCCGCTGCGCCGGGCTTGGAGCCTTCTTCAGGCGCGTACACGATGATCTCGGAGTCGGGCGACAGCTGCTTGTCGCGGCTGAACTGGTTGATGCGGGCGATCGAACCGACCGACAGGTCGAAGCGGTCGGCGAGCGAGCGCAGGGTGTCGCCGGGCTTGACGCGGTAGCGGATGCGCACGCGGTTGGCCTGCGTCTCGTGGAAATCGAAGAACTCGTCGCTGCCCACCACCAGCGTGCGCACGTCGTCTGGGCTGAGCACGACGGCCTGCGAAAGGTCGGCGTCTGCAGGCACGAAGAGTTGCAGATACATGCCGCGATGCAGCTTCGCATCGCCGGAGATCTGGTTCCACATGCGGATCTCGTCGCTGGTGATCTTGAAGAAGCGCGCCACTTCGTCGAGCTGATCGCCTTCGGTCGCGCGGTAGAACACGCGCTTGCGGTCCACGTACAAGAACAGGTCGCCGGGGATGCCCACCGTGGGTCGGTCGGCCTTGGCTTTGATGGTGGGCTCGACGTCGGGCACCAAGAGCTTCATGCCGGCGTGGGTCTGCTCGCCTTCTTCGAGGTCGTTGAGCGCCTGCAGCTTGCTCACGCTGGTGCCATACAGCTCGGCCACTTCTGACAAGCGCTCGCCCAGGCGCAGCACATGCACGCGGTGGGTGGGAGCCTCGGGCTGGAACTGCGGCCACTTGTCTTTGAAGCGCGAGAGGCGGTCCTTCGGGATGTGCAGCTGCCAGGTCTTCACGTCCGGCGGGATGCGCGCCTTCTTGAGCTCGGGGTTGAGCGCAGCCAGTGCGTCGGCGTCGATGCCGACCGCACGTGCGATGCGCGCCAGCTGCAAACCACCGGGCACGGCCACGGTCGTGGTGGTCGCGGGCGGCTCGGGTGCGACGTCGCCAAAGCCGAAACGCTGCGCGTTACGCCCGACGATGGCGCACGCCACGATCTTGTTCACGTACACGATGGTCTCGTAAGGCAGACCCGCCTCGAGACTGGACAGCACCCAGAAGTCGTTGGTGTTGTACTTCTGCATCGCGCGCAGCAAGGCGCCGTAGCCCATGTTGAACGCCGCCATGGCCAGCGGCCACGAGCCCAGCTGCCCATACAGATCTCTGAAGTAGCTCGTGGCCGCTTCGGTCGAGCGCTCCGGGCTCATGCGCTGGTCGACCCAGCGCGACATCTCCAGCTCGTACTCGTTCGCAGGCGCGGTCATGAACTGCCAGATGCCCTTGGCACCCACTTCGGAGTGCGCCGTCGGGTCGTAGCCGCTTTCGACCATCGCCACGTAGGAGAGATCTTCCGGCAGGCCCGCAGCCTTCAGCTGCTTGCGGATCATGTCGCCGTAGCGACCCTGCCGAGCCAAGAGCGAGCGCATGTGGGCGCGGCCGCGCGCGTCGGTCTTGTAATACTCGAGGGTGCGCACCAGGCGGTCGTCCCAGCGCACGGGGATGTCGGGCAACACCATGCCTTCGAGCCAGCCCAGATCTTTGCTGCCGCGCGCTGGGGCGTGCACGGTCTCGGGTGCACGCGAGGTCATACTGTCGGGCGGCAGGCCCACCGCAACGTCCGGGGTCGCGCTGTCGTCGTGCGTGTCGTCGAGATCGCGCAGGCCTTCTTGCTCGACCAGGGCGAGCAGCTGCTTGCGGACGGAGGTCACGACCTCGTCCACCGACGGTTCCTGCGGGTCGGGCGGGGGGCTCGCCTCGCGGGTGGCCTCTTGCTTCACCCGATGGGCAGAGGGCTCGGCGTGGGCCGGTGCCGGCCAGAGCGCCGCGAACAGGAGCAGGGTGACGACGAAGGAGCGCATGGCCCCCAGAGTAAAGGCGACCCCCGCAAGAATGCCAGAAACGGGCGTTCTTCTGGTACGCTTGCAGAGCGCCGCCCCGGAGCGGGTCGGTGTGGTCCCCACGAGCCCATGCATCGCGGCGTACAAGACTTCATCCACTGGGTCGAACAGCATCCAGACTTCCCCGGTCTGAAGCTGAACCCGCCGCCGCCTGTCGCGGACGTCGTCGCGATCGAGGAGCGCATCGCGTCGCCGCTGCCGGCCGATCTGCGCACGCTCTTGCTGCGCTTCAACGGCGGAGTATTCCCCTCGGGCCGCCTACTGAGCGCCAGTGGGGATGGCAAAGACACCATGCTGGGCGCTCTCGACGAGCTGGCAACGCTGCTCAGCAAGTCGGTGCGCGACCCCGAGCTGCTGTTCCCGTTCTACCGCGCCGACGACGGCGGCATTCTGGCGTTCGATCGCAGCGCCGGCCCCGTCTCCGACACCTGGCCCATCCTCGACTACTACATCGACAGCGGCGAGCAGCGCCTGGTGCACCGCACCTTCGACGGCTTCTGCCGGCTGCGCGTCGCCGAGTGGACCGCACCGGAGTTCGGGGGCGAGTTCACGCTGCAGAGCTACCTGCAGAGCGGCGAGCGCCACGTCGCCATCGAGCCCGACGTGTCCATCGCCCACGCCACCGTAGCGCACGCCCAGCGTCGCGCGGGCAAGCCGGAAGACGCCCTGGCGTCGTACTTGCGCGGCGCGCGCTGTGTGCCCTCGCAGCCCTGGTGCGACTGGGAAGCGCTCAAGATCGCTGTGATTCTCGGCGACGGTCGCAGCGCGATCGAGGCCGCTGCGCGGGTTTCGTCGCGCGCCCCCAAGAACCGCTGGGACCAGCGCGAGACCACCCCGCTGATGGTCGCCGACGTGCTCGCTGTCATTGCACCAGCGCTCGGCGAGCGTCGCGAGCAGCTCTTGCGCATCTACGATCAGCTCACCGAGCAGTGCGACGACGAAGACGACAAGCAGCACGTGGGCGCCGTGCGCCGCGCCGTATTCGCACGACAGATTCCCCCCCCGCCGTTGCCGCTGCGCACCACTGCAGTGCCGCCCGACCCGGACGCCACGCGCTTCTTCAGCTCGCTCAAAGAGGGCTATCGCCGCGGCAAGGTGCGCGACGAAGACATGCTGCTCGACCCGGTCTACGGCGTGCTGCGCAAGCAGTACGACTTCGCCGAGGTCCTGCGCATCCCGCGTGCTTTTAGCTGACGGACTTCAGTTGACGGACTTCAGCTGAGCGTCACGCGTCCGTTCACGCGCGCGCGCGTGAACGCCAAACGGATCACGCGAAGTCAGACGGAGGCGGCACCACGCGGTTACGCCCGTTGTTCTTCGCCTTGTACAGCAGCTCGTCGGCGGCCTTGAAGAAACCCTTGCTGTCCATGCCGGGCTGCAGCTCGGCCACGCCGATCGACACGGTGATCTTGATCTGTTCGCCTTCCACGACGAACGGGTGCTCTTCGACCAGCTTGCGCAGATCTTCGGCGATGCTCACGGCACCCGCGAGCGCGGTCTCTGGCAGCACGGCCGCGAACTCTTCGCCGCCGTAGCGGCCGATCTCGTCGTCCGGCCGCAGGCGCTTGGAGATGATGCTCGCCATGTCGCGCAGCACCGAGTCGCCTGCCAAGTGGCCGTAGGTGTCGTTCACGTCTTTGAAGTGATCGATGTCGATCATCAACAAGCTCAGCTCGCGCTGGTGCCGGATGGCGCGCGGGATCTCTTTGAGCACCACCTGCTCGAGACGCTTCTTGTTGCCGACGTCGGTGAGACCGTCGGTGATGGTCATGTTGAAGATGGTCTCGTGGTACTGCGCTTCGACGTCGGAACCGGACAGGTACTTGAAGATGGTGTCGCCGATCTTCATCTGGTCGCCCTTGCGCAACTGGCAGTTGCTCACGGGGTCCGGGTCGTCGTTGACGTAGGTGCCGTTGGTGGAATCCAAGTCGGTGACGTAGATGCGTCCGTCGCGGTGTTCGATGCGTGCGTGGCGGCGGGAGACGCTGTCGCTGTCGAGCACGATGTCGTTCTCGCGGTCACGACCGATGGTGCAGCTCTCCTTGTCGAGCACGTGACGACGTCCCAGGTCGGAGGCGACAGGCGCATAGATGACGACGAGGCAGTCGTCGCCCTTGCGCTGGACCTTCAGCTCTTCGAGCGTCGTTACGCGTGTCTTTATGTCGTGATCGGAGTCCACAAACGTGTGTCGCCCTCGGCCCGCAGAATAACAGCACTCTAGCGTACGAATTCGCGTTCACTGAGTAAAGCCGGACCTGCTCGGCAGGCGATTTTCCTGTCGCGCGGCACCTGCGCCGGTCGCGAAGCCAATTGCAGCCTGCCGCGGCTGTGCTCAATCAACGCATGACGTGCGATGCCAACACACACGGTCGCGTTGATTGACACGGCTGCAGTGCGCACAGTAACTACGGCATCTCGGCCGTTCGATGCACGACAGCACCACGCACGACGAGACGCCACGCATTCTCGTAGTGGACGACGAGGAAGTGATTCGCGACATCCTCGCCGACTTCCTCGCGATGGAAGGCTTCGACGTGCGCACTGCGCCCGACGGTGTGGCCGCGCTCGTCGAGCTCAGCAAGGGCCACTTCGATCTAGTGCTGAGCGACTTGAAGATGCCGAACATGGGCGGCATCGAGCTGCTCGAGGCCATCGCGGTGCATTCTCCGCAGCTGGTGACCATCATCATGACGGGCTTCGGCACGGTCGAGACTGCGATCGACGCGATGAAGCGCGGCGCCTACGACTACATCATGAAGCCGTTCAAGATGGAGGAAGTGGTACACACGGTGCGCCGCGGCCTCGAGCGGCGCAAGCTCGCGGCCGAGAACCTGCGGCTCAAAGAAGCGCTCTCCCTCTACAAGGTGAGCGAGGCCATCGCCGCGAGCCTCTCGCTCGAAGAAGTGATGCGCAACGTCACCGACGCCGCGCTGCACGAGGTCGACGCCGACGTCGTCACCGTGTTGCTCGACGACGGCACTGGCACCTATTTCGAGCGCGCGCGCGTGGTCAATCCGCGCTTCCACTCCGAGCTCGAGGCCATAGCCTTCGGCACGCTCTCGCACGACAACCTGCGCGAGCATTTCGCGGGTGAAAAGAAGCTGCGTGCGCATGGCGAGCGCGGCCTGCGCTACTTCGCCGTCGTCCCCGAGCTGCCCCTGTGCTCGATGCTGGTGACGAACCTCACCATGTCGGGCCGAACCATCGGTTACCTCGGTGCGCTGAGCTTCACCACTAAGAAGCTCTTCGACGAGGGTCAGCGCAAGCTCCTGAGCATCGTCTCGGACCGTGCCGCCGCGGCGATCGAGAACGCCAAGCTCTACGAAGACTTGAAGGCCACTTTCTCACAGACCATCAAGGGCCTCGCGAGCGCCATCGACAAGATGGACCGCTACACGGCAGGTCACTCCAGTCGCGTTGCAGCGTACGCTCAGGTGCTCGCGATCAAGCTCGGCTTGTCGCCCGACCAGGTGGAGATCGTGCGGCAGTCGGCGCTCATGCACGACATCGGCAAGATCGGCTGCGTGATGAACCTGAACAAGCCAGGCATCCTCACCGATCGCGAATACGACATCTTCAAGCGCCACCCCGGCTTCGGTCGCGACATCCTCGAGCCGATCTCGTTCCTGTCGCCGCTCATTCCTGGCGTGCACTTCCATCACGAGCGCTGGGACGGCAAGGGCTACCCGCTGGGCCTCGAGAAGCAGAGCATTCCCCTGATCGCGCGCATCATCTCGGTGGCCGATGCCTACGACGCCATGACCAGCGACCGCGCGTACCGGCGCGCGCTGCCGCACGCGGTGACGATCAACGAGATCAAGAGCTGTACGGGCGCGCAATTCGATCCGGACATCGCGGGTGAGTTCATCGAGGTGATCGAGGATCACCGCACGAGCAGCACCGACCGCAACGATCCGATTCCGGAATAGGGGCGGGTCGAGGGCCGCCGCGCTCGTGCGGCTCACGCCTTCGTGTCGCCGTGGGTCTCGTCGTGGGTGTCGCCGTGCGTGTCGCCGCGGGTGTCGCCGTGGGGCGCGTTGTGCGCGCCGTTGCCCGTCGCTGCGACCGCACGTGTGCCGGAGTCGGCTGGGCCGCCGTCGCGCTCGGCGTCGCGCGCTTGTTGCCGGAACTTGCCGGTCTCGGTGGGGGTCAGCGCCGACGCGTCGGAGTCACGCCGGCCGGGGATCGGCAGCGGGACCTCCCCGCGATCGTGGGCGTCCTGCCAGGGGTAGCGAATGCGCTTGTGGTACGAGCTGCACAGTGTGTCCGTCAGCTGTGCCGTCAGCTCGCGAACATCAGCCACGGTCAGGCCGGACTCGTCGAGCTGGCCTTGCTGCAGCTTCACGAACAGCACGCGCTGCACCATCTCCTGGAACTTCTCGCGTGTCGGCGGGTCGACCGTGCGCGCACCGGCTTCCACCGAGTCGACCAGCATCAAGATGGCGGTCTCGCGCGTGCGTGGCCGCATGCCGGGGTAGCGGAAGGCATCTTCGGTGAGCGCCTTCGGGTTCCCTTGCGCCAGACACTTGTGCCAGAAGTACTCGATCACGCTGGTGCCGTGGTGCGTGTACGCGAATTCGATCACGGCCTCGGGGATGCGCCCCTCGCGCAGGATGCGCGTGCCTTCGACCACGTGGGCCATGATGGCGTCGGCGCTGACGTCGGGGTCGAGGTCTTCGTGCGGCGAGCGCTCGCCGCGGTCGAGGTTCTCGACGAAGTACTTGGACTGAACCGTCTTGCCCAGGTCGTGGTAGTAGGCGCCGACCCGAGTGAGCAGGGCGTCGCAGCCGATCGAGGCGGACGCGGCTTCCGCCAGATTGGCCATGGCGCGGGCATGCGCCCAGGAACCGGGAGCGTCCGTCGCCATCCGCTTGAGCAGGGGCTGCTCGAGGTCGGTGAGGTTGAGCAACTGTGCGCGCGACGCCACGCCGAACACGCGCGCCGCCGCGGGTTGCAGCACAAAGGCGGTGACGCCGGCGACGGTTCCGGCGCTCAGCGTGGCGATGAGCGCCGAGCGTGGCCCGAGCGCGAGCTCTTGCGCCAGCGAGAAGCCGTCGAAGATTTCCTTGGTCGCGACGTACACGCCCGCGCCGATCACGCCCGACAGCGAGCCCGAAACGATCAAGAACACGCTCTGCTTGCGGGCCGCGCGGAAGGTCACGGCCGCGATGCAGCTCGAGATCAAGTACACCACGCTGACGATCGGGTCGTAGACCACGAGCGAGGCCGCGAACAAGCTGAGGATCACCGCGATCATCGAGCCCGTGCGCCGATCGAGGTGCAGCGAGGTCCACAGCGGCAAGAGCGCTATGGGGAACGAGAACGCCGACAGATCGGTGACCAGCAGCACCACCTTCATCAGCAGCAGAAAGAGCAGCACCAGCCCCAAGAGCGAGACCTGCGTGCGCAAGAGCGCGCCGCTCTTGGCGCTGACCTTGCGCAAGTACGCGGTGGCCAGCACCACCAGCACGAAGTACACGGCCCATTGTGCCGCGAGGTAGGTAGCCCGCGGCGGCCGGCGGCCTTTCTCGTACGCCCGCACGACGGACGCGAGCTGCGGATCGGTGACCACGTCGCCCCGGTGCACGAAGCTGGGCAAGGCCTTCAAGCGCACGGTGCCCGTGTCCTGGTCGTGCGCGCGCATCGTCGTGCGTGGCAAGCGCAGCGTGATGGGCGCAGGCTTGCCGGGCTCGACGCGCCATGGCTCGACGAAGGCCTCACCAAAGTTGGCGACGGTCAACGCCGTGGCAAACACGGCGCCCATGACCACACCGGATGTCACTCCGGCCACGAGTCGGGTACGAAGCATGATCAAGAAGGGGCGGGGGGCGCCCGAGCACGAAAGTGTTACTGGGATGTTAGCAAACCAACCGTTCGGCCAGTCGGTTCACCCAGCCACATGATCCCCCCCAAACCCTGGTCTTGGCAACGCGCCGCACCCTGGTTCGGGGCCGTAACGGTCCTGCTGGTGGGCTATTGTGCGTGGCCCTACACGGTCGATGACGCGTTCATCGTCGCGCGGTACGCGCGTAACCTCGCGTCAGGTATCGGGTATTCGCTCGATGGCCAGGTCCGCAGCGACGCTGTGACCGGGCCGTTGTGGCTGCTGCCGGGCGTCTTGGCGAGCTGGTTCGGGGGCGATCCAGTCGGCGCTGCGAAGCTCGTGGGCCTGTTGGCGATGGCTGCTGCAAGCTGGCTCGTGCTGCGGCGCTTGTCCCAGCGTGCGCTCGGATCGCGCTATGTCGCGATGGCCATGGTGCTGCTGGCGTGCCAGCCGACACTCGGCTGCTGGGGGGTCGCGGGGCTCGAGACTGGGGCCGCGACACTGGCGCTGTGTGTTGCGGTCTTGGCGGCTAGCCGCCGACCACAGCCGCAGCTCGCTGCGCTCGGCGTGTGTTTGGCGCTGCTGGCGTGGCTGCGCCCGGAGCTCGCGCTCAGTGGCGCCGTGCTCTTGGCGTGGTCGTACGCGCGCTGCGGCGTGCGTGCGCATCTTGCAACGCTGCTCGCGGGCGCGGGTGTCGCCAGCGTGTGTGTCGCGCGACGCGTACTGTTCGGCGCCTACTTTCCACTGTCGTACTACGCGAAGCTCGGTACGCTCTCGCAGGGGCTGCATCACGTCGCGACCGCGGCGTTCGTGCTTGCGGGGTTGTTCGGCCTGCTCCTGCCGGTCGCGGCGTGTACACGCGGTCGTAGCGACGATCGCCTCATGGCGGCGGTGGCAGGCGCGCAGGTCTTGGCCTGTGTGCTGGTCGGCGGCGACTGGATGCCCGGCTTTCGCCTGCTCGCGCCGCTCGTCCCGCTCTACGTCAGCTTGTGCGCCGTTGGGGCAGTGCGACTGTGCGCGACACGCTTGGGCAGGGTCAGTGCGCTGCTGTGTGGTCTGTTTGCGTGCGCGGTGCCGCTCACCGATCTGATCACGCGTGTGCCGGAATGGCGAGCGGCAGGTCACAGCCGCGAGCAGGTCGGTGCCGTGCTTGCCGGCACGCTGCGTGCGCATGCACGGCGCGTGGCACTGGTCGACGTCGGGTACCTCGGCTACCGCAGTGGCCTGCAGGTGGTCGACCTCGCCGGAATCACCGACCCGGAGATCGCGCGTTTGCCGGGCGGTCACCTCGACAAGCGCATCGACGACGCCTTGCTCGAGCGACGCGCACCGGACGCCGTGTTGCTGCACAGTGCCGCGCCGCCGCGCCTCGACGCGGCTCGCCGGCTCGCGCAGCTCAGCGGTTACCCGGTCGAGCAGCGGGTCGCACGCAGCCGTTGGCTGCACGAGCACTTCCGCGTAGTGAAGGTGCTGCACTACGCAGCTCACTACGAATACGTGCTCTTGTTGCGTGACGAGGCCGCGTTCAGTGCGCCGGCCCGAGCTGGAAGCGGTAGGTGAAGGCCAAGAGCGGAATGCCCAAGATGCGGAAAAACGGCGCAGTGGTGTGGTCGCCCGTGGATTCCATGCTGCGCATGAAGCAGGTGTCGAGCGCCCAGTGCGCATTGCCCGTCAGGCGCAAGCCGTACGACAGGATGAACAGCGATTGGTCGATGAACTGAATGCGCTTGTTGGCGTTGAAGAGCGTGGAGTACTCGGCGAGCAGGTGAATCTCGTCGGTCACGCGCGCCACGATGCCCATGGCGACTGCAACTGGCAGCAGCACGTCGGGGAGATCGCTGAGGCCCACGAACGAGCTGAGCGTTGCGCTCGATCGGCAAGCCGGTTCGAAGCACAGCTGCAGCGCACCGCCGGCGCGGGCCGCGAGCAGCTCTTGCTTGCCACCATGCAGGTAGGTCATGGCGGCCAACGCCGCGACGCGCAACAGCGGGCTGCGATGCACGCTGGCCTTCAGCGCGAGATCGAACGCGTCGGTGTGGCCAAAGTCCGTGAAGCCAGTGAGCGTGACGTTGAGCTTGTCGGTCGGCGCGTAGCCCGCCTGAAGCAGCACGATGTCGTAGTCGGTGAAGTAGAGCGTGCCTTGCGGCTGCGTGTCGCCGGTCGGCATCAGCACCACGCGATCGGCGGCCGCGTTGCCTTGACGTGAGCTCACCGGCGGCGGCGGGGCGGGCGGCGCAGGCGGGGCAGGTGCTGCAGGCAGCTCGCTCGCCACGCTGGTCGTTGCGGGTGCGGGTGCGAGCGTTGCATCTGTCGCGGGCGCGGCTGCGGCGGCTGCGTCTGGTGCAGCTTGCGCGGCGGGCTCTGGCGCGGCTTCGGTTGCGTCTTGGGCTTGCACGAAGGTCGCGCAGGCGAGCCACAACACGCACAGCGCCGCGTGGCACAGCGCGTGCGCATGACGCTGGCGCAGCTGCGGCTCACGGGCGTTCGACATGGCCAGGGGACGATCCAACCCTGCGTCCTTCCATCAGCCACGGGCGGTGGTGGGTGCCCGGCATGATACAAAGCCTCGCCGGCGATGTCGTGGGGAATGCGGGTGGACTCACGGCAGGTCGTCGACGTTGTGTACGCGACCGGTTCGGTGGCACGCTTGGGGCATGGCATCGGATCTCGCGCCCGGGTTCTTGGTGGCAGCGCCGATCCTGCTCGACCCGAACTTCAGGCGCACGCTGGTGTTGTTGGTCGACCACCGTCCCGAGGGTGCGCTCGGCTTCGTCATCAATCGACCTGCCGACGTGACGCTGCAGAGCATGGTCGATGCGTTGGGGCTCACTCCTGGCGACGCCGGTGTGCCGCGTTCGCCTGTGTTGGTCGGCGGCCCCGTGGCGCCTGACACCGGTTGGCTCGTGTTCGAGCAAGAGGCGCCCTGGGCCAACGAGGATCAAGTGGTGCGCGTGTCCGATCACATCGCGGTGAGCGCGTCGCGCGAGCTGCTCGAGTCGATGGTCAGCGGACCGGCTCCCGGCAAGCTCATGCTGGTGCTGGGCTACGCGGGCTGGGGCCCGGGTCAGCTCGATGCGGAGATCGCGCAGGGCGCGTGGATCCCCGTCGACATCGACGAGAAGATTGTATTCGACGCCCCCTACGACGAACGCTGGGCGCTCGCGCTGCGCACCCTGGGCATCGACCCCGCGCGGCTGACGTTGACCGCGCCTTGCGAGAGTTGAGCGCCGCCATCAGCGGCAGGATTCAGTGCGTGGTCGGGGCGACGGCAGGCTTGGGTGCAGTCCCGGTGCTGACCGCTGGCACTGCGCCGGTCGCGGCTGCGGGGAACGCCACTCGACCGAAGCGTGCGAGCGTGTGGAAGTCGCCGACCAGCGGCGCCGACCAGCCCACGGCGCGCTGTCCCTGGCGGCGCACGTCCATCACGAAGAAGTTCATGCGCCAGCTCGTACCAGCCACCGGTGGCGGCACAGGCGTGTCGCCGACGGCGAAGGCCGTCCACGGGATGGCCATCTCCACGCGATAGCCCTTGTCGCTTTGTTCGTCGTTCAAGGTGCCGTCGAGCGTGACCTTGGCTTGCACGTGGCTGTCCCAGTCGACGTGGCCGAAGGGCTGTGGATTGCGCGTCGAGTCGTAGCGCGTGTCGAAGCTCTGGCCGCGCGGCGACACCTGCAGCTCGAAGTAGTTCTTCCCGTCACCGTCGGGATCGATCATCACCTCGACGGCGTCTTGTTCCCACAGGTGGTCGTCCTTCTTCTGGAAGGTGCTCTTGATGTAGTCGTCCTCGACCTCGAACGCGAGGTAGAGGTTCTGCGCGTCGTAGAGCACACGCGCTTGCGCGGTGAAGCCGCCGAGGTCGCCGGTCATGGGGTTGACCATGCGGCCGGTGGACGCAGCGGATTGCCACTCGGCGTCGTCGAGCTTGCCATCGAGCTTGAGCTTGCCCGCGACCGGTCGCGCAAGCAGCACCGGCACGGGCTTCGCGGGCGGCGGCAGCGCGCTGTTCAGCACCGGCAAGCGCAGCGCTTCGGCGCGGTTGTCGCCGTCGCTCGGGCCCTGCACGTGCAAGCGGTGCGGTCCGCTGTAGAAACCGAGATAGAAGGTGACTTTGTCGGAGCCCCAGTTCTTGGGCAGCGTGACTTCCTGCGTATCTTTCAGCAAGTCGCCGGTCTTCCAATCAGACACGGGGTACACGCGGCGCAGCGGACGGGCCGCGTCGAGATTCAACCGGTTGCGGTTGGCGCCGTCGGCCACGTGCGTGAACAGCTGCCAATCTTCGCCCATCGTGCGATCGACCTGCCAATACCACGTTACTTTGAACGGCTGATCGGGCGTGACGGCAGTGTGATCGACGTCGTAGCCGAGCAAGCGCACCTGCTTCTCGAACTGAATGTCGAGCGGGTGCTGCGGGGTGGGGCGCTTGCTCAGCTTGATCTCGGCGAGCATGACCTTGTCGGTCGGCTCGTGCGCGCTCTTCTCCACGCAGGCGCCGAGCACTGCGACCATCAAGACACCGCACCGAGCGAAGCAAGCACCAAGACTTGTCATGGACCCTCCCGTGTTCATCAGACAAGCAAACCTATCAACGCGCTGGTCAACGTGGTCAACGTGGTCAACGTCGCGAGCGCTTCCGCGCCTTCTTCTGCTGCTTGCGCAGTTGCTTGCGCTTGCTCGCATCCATCGGCTTCTTGCGCGGCCCCGCGCTGGCACCGCCTGGACCAACGCCCATGCCCCCATCGGCCACGGCTGCCTCGAGCAACTCGTTGGCGAGGTTCGCCATCATCGGGTTGTCCATGCCGCCGGTCTGCACGGCTTCGCGCAGACGCTTGGCCATGGCCAGCTGCTTCATGCCCGGCATGCGCTGCAGCATGCCGGCTTGCTGACCGATCGAGCCCATCATCTTCTGCATGAACGCGAAGCGTTGCAGCAGCTCGGCCACGTCGCGGTCCGAGCAGCCCGAGCCGCGTGACACGCGCTTGATGCGGCCCGGTTGCTCGGCGAAGAGCTGCGGCTTGCGGCGCTCGTCCTTGGTCATGGAGCTGACCATGGCCTTGATGCGCACGAGCTCTTTCTCGTCGACCTGGAAGCCCTCGGGCACGCTGTCCGCGAAGAACGGCAGCTTCTCGAGCATGTCCTGCAGCGGACCCATCTGCTGCAGCATCGAGATCTGTTCGAGGAAGTCGTCGAGCGTGAAGCGGCCCTGGAGCAGACGCTTGGCGTCTTTCTCGGCTTTCTCTTCGTCGACGACCTGCTCGAAGTCTTGCATCAGGCCGACGATGTCGCCGAAGCCCAAGATGCGACTGGCCATGCCGTCGGGCCGGAACACCTCGAGCTTGTCGAGGCTCTCACCCACGCCGACGAAGCGCACGGGCGCGCCAGTCACGTCGCGCACCGACAACGCTGCACCGCCGCGCGCGTCGCCGTCGAGCTTGGTGAGCACGACGCCGGTCAAGCCGACGCGCTCGTGGAACGAGGCCGCGGTCTTCACCGCGTCTTGACCGATCATCGCGTCGACCACGAGCAGCACGTTCTGCGGCCGGACCTTGGCTTTGATGTCGGCGATCTCTTGCATCAACGCTTCGTCGATGGCGAGACGGCCGGCAGTGTCGTAGATGATCGTGTCGCACTTGAGCGTGCGCGCGTAGTTGGGTGCCTTCTGGCAAATCTCGACCGGGCGCCCGCCGGGCACGGTGAACACGGGAATGCTCAAGCGCTCGCCGAGCACCTTGAGTTGTTCGACGGCGCCAGGGCGCTGCACGTCGGCAGCCACCAGCAGCGGGCGCTTGCCGTTCTTCTCGAGGTAGCGCGCGAGCTTGGCCGCGGTGGTGGTCTTACCGGCGCCCTGCAGACCGACCATCATGATGCCGGTGAGCGCGGGAGCGGGTGCGAGCTCGAGGGGCTCGCCATCGGCCTTCATCAAGGCGACCAGCTCGTCCTGGCAAATCTTGATGAAGAGCTCGCCCGGGCCGATGGTGACCTTCTTGCCCTTGACCTCGGCGGTGCGCTGCACCACCTCGCCGATGGCCTTCTCCTTCACGCGCGCCAAGAAGCGCTTGGTGACGTTGAATTCGACGTCGGCCTCGAGCAGCGACAGACGCACGTCGCGCAGCGCTTGCTCGATGTTCTCCTCGGTCAGCTCCGTCATGCCCGCAAGGCGGGTCTTGGCGGCGCGGAACCCTTTACTGAGGGCTTCGAACATGGGGCGCGGATTAGCACGCCCGCTCCGGGCGGGGCAAGGCGCGGGTTCTGGGCGGGGCGGCAGATTCTTGGCGAAAGGGGTGTTGGGTGCGCAGGCATTGTCGCCAGCGTTCGTCCCGGCCCACGAGCGACCCGCCCCGAGCCACCGTTCGCCGGGATCTCTGCCTTCCGCCCTTGACCGCATGTCTCTAGCTTGGAATCGTCGCGGCCAACCTGATGACGCAGACCGACAACGCCAAAGCGCACCTACCGGCACCCGGCGATGCGCGCACGCTGTATGTCATCGACATCAGCGGTTACGTGTTTCGCGCGTACCACGCGCTGCCGCCGCTGCAGAGCCCCAAGGGCGAGCCTACGCATGCGGTGCTCGGTGTCACCACCATGCTGCTCAAGCTCGTGCAGGAGCAGAAGCCGGCGATGCTGGCGGTGGCGATGGACTCGCGCACCAAGTCGTTCCGCCACAAGCTCTACGACCAGTACAAGGCCAATCGTCCGCCTCCGCCGCCGGACTTGAGCCAGCAGATGGCGCGGGTGCGCGAGGTCGTCGAGGCCTACGCCATCCCGGTGTTGCAGCAGGACGGTGTCGAGGCCGACGACATGATCGCTTCGCTGGTGCGTGCAGCGCGCGAGCGCGGCTTGCACGTGGTGATCGTCAGCGCCGACAAAGACTTGTTGCAGCTCGTGGGCGACGACGTGTTGATGTACGACACGGGTCGCAACCTGGTGTTCGGTGTGCAGGAGACGCGCGAGAAGCTGGGTGTGCCGCCCGAGCTCGTGCGCGACTACCTCGCGCTCGTGGGCGACAGCTCCGACAACGTGCCTGGTGTGCCGTCGGTGGGCCCCAAGACGGCGGTGCAGCTGTTGGCCGACCACGGCACGCTGCAGCAGCTCTACGCGGAGCTCGACCAGGTGAAGAAGCCCGCGCTGCGCGAGAAGCTGCAGACGCATCGCGAGCAGGCGATGTTGTCGCGCGAGCTGGTGACGCTGCACGACGACCTGGGCGTGGAGATCGACGTGCAGGCGTTGGCGTGGGCAGGGGCGGACGTCGCGCGGCTGCGCTCGTTGTTCATGGAGCTGGGCTTCACGCGGCTGGTGCGCGAGCTGCCAGCGCAGACAACGGCTGCGTCGGTGTTAGGCGTGCCGGCCAAGGCAGCGGGACACACCGAGCATTCCGTGGCCGCGCCGGCGCCAGGCCAGTCGCAGCCAACGGCGGCGGCCTGCCGCGTGATCGACGACGCAGCGGGCTTGCGCGACGTGATCGCGCGTCTGGAGAAGTCCGCGCACTGCTCGCTCGTGTGCGTGCTCGATGACGAGCGCGCGGTGCGAGCAGGCCTCGTGGGGCTCTTGCTCTCGGTCGGCGAGGGTGACGCAGCGTACCTGCCGCTCGCCCACACCTATCTCGGGCACCCCGACCAGCTTGCGCTGCAAGAGGTCGTGGACCAGCTGCGACCGCTCTTGCAAAGCTCGCAGCTCGCAAAATGCTGTGTGGACGCCAAGCGTGATGCCATCGCGCTGGCGGCGCACGGCATCGCCCTTGCGGGCATCGACATGGACCTCACGCTCGCGAGCTATCTCGTGGACGCCGAGCGTCACGGTCACAGCTTGCGCGAGCTGTCCGCCGAGCTGGCCGAGTGCGACCTGACAGCGGCACAAGTGCTGCTCGGTGCGGGCGAGGGCAGTGCACCCGAGCTCACCATCCCCGAGGCCGCGCGTCTCGGCGGCGACATCCTGCACGTGATGCAGGTCGCCAACGTCGAGCTCGCACGACGACTCGCCGAGCTGGGTTGCGCGGCGCTGCTGCGCGATCTCGAGATCCCGCTGGCACTCGTGCTCTGCGACGTGGAGCGCACCGGCGTGCGCGTGGACGTGCCGCACCTCTCACGCTTGTCCACGCAGGTGGCCGGCCAGCTGGTGGAGCTGGAAGCCAAGTGCCGCAGCCTCGCGGGCCGCGACTTCAACGTGGGCTCGCCGCGCCAGCTCGAGGCCATCTTGTTCGACGAGCTCGGTCTGCCGGTCATCAAGCGCACCAAGACCGCGCGCTCCACCGACCACGACGTGCTCGAAGAGCTGGCCGCCAAGCACGAGCTGCCCGCGGCCATTCTCGAGCACCGCATGCTCGCGAAGCTCAAGAGCACTTACCTCGATGCGCTGCCGCGCGAGATCGATCCGCGCACCGGACGCATTCACAGCGATTTCCGCCAAGCGGTAGCAGCCACCGGGCGGCTGTCGTCGACCAACCCGAACCTACAGAACATCCCGATTCGCAGTGAGATCGGTCGCATGATCCGCCACGCGTTCGTGGCGCGCGATGGCTGGGAGATCTTCTCGGCGGACTACTCGCAGATCGAGCTACGCGTGCTCGCGCACCTCAGTCACGACCCGCAGCTGGTGGAAGCCTTTGCGACGGGGCAAGACGTGCACCTGCGCACCGCGCGCGCGATCTTCGGCGTGGCCGAGCAAGACGTGACGCGCGAGATGCGCGCGCAGGCGAAGACGGTGAACTTCGCGGTCATCTACGGACAGACCCAGTTCGCGCTGGCACGCAACCTACGCATCGAGCGCTCGCAAGCTGCGCACTACATCAAGGCGTTCTTCGAGCAGTACGCCGGCGTGAAGCGCTACATGGACGAGGTGGTCGAGCAGGCGCGCCAGAGCGGTGCCACGCGCACGCTGCTCGGACGCGTGCGCAATCTGCCCGAGCTGCGCGCCGACAACCGGCAGAAGCGCGAAGCGGCCGAGCGGGTCGCGCGCAACACGCCGATCCAGGGCACGGCGGCCGACATCATCAAGCTCGCGATGGTGGCGATTCATCACGGCATGCAGGAGCAGAAGTTGCAGAGCAAGATGCTGCTCACGGTGCACGATGAGCTGGTGTTCGAGGCACCGCCCGCAGAGCGTCAGCCGCTCGAGAAGCTGGTCGTGGAGCGCATGCAACACGCCATCGCGCTCGACGTGCCGCTGGTGGTCGACAAGGGCTGGGGCAAGAGCTGGGGCGACGCGCACTGACGGCTGCGCAAGCGCAGGTTGCCAGCTCGCTCAGCGCGGGCCAGCGCGGCGCAAACGCGCCTGTGGCAGCGCGGGCGGCAGCGCCGTGAGCACGCTGTTTTTGCCCAGGTGGAAGCGCTCGCCGCGCCATTCGGTGGTGCGCGAGAACAGCGCGTACATCCACAGGCACGGCAACACGAGATCACGCAGTGGCACGCACAGTAGATGCCGTAGGGCCATGGGTTGCCCGCGCAGCCGACGCACGACGCGCGCGTCGAGCCAGGTCTTGTACGCGATGAGTGCCGTGCAGGCGAAGAGCAGGCGCAGGTCGAAGCCGCTGGTGATCCATGCGAGCAACGCGAAGAAGCTGGCGTTCGAGAGTAGGTCGGCGATGAACCCACCCACGTGAACCACCACGCGCATCTTCAGCCAGCGCGAATGGCGACTCGCAAAGCGCGACAGCGGCGCGCGAATGTTCACGTTGTCGACCGCGTGCCGCGACAACATCACCTTCTTGCCGGCACTCTGATAGGTCTGGCCGAGCACGTAGTCTTCGGCCAACACGTCTTTGACCAGCGCGAGCCCTCCGAGCGCTTCCAACTCGGCGCGGCGGAAGAGCATGGACTTGCCGATCACGCACTCGATGCCCGCGATCTCGCTCGCGAGACAGATGCCAGGCGTGGTGAAGGTGGTCAGCTGGATGTTGTCGAGCGCAGCGCCCAGCGACTGTTCGCCGCTGCCGGCGATCAAGCTGCCGAGCATGTCGGCGTCGTTCTCGAGAAACTCCTGCACGACTGCGCGCAAGTAGCCGGGGCGGATGCGCACGTTCGCATCGGTCTGCAGCACCAAGTCGTGTGCCGCCGCGCGTAGCGCGCCTGCAATGTTGGCGACCTTCGGGTTCATGCCGAAGCTCGGGTCGGAAATCACGAAGCGCACGTCGCGCTCGGGGTATTCGGCCGCGAGGCGGCGGGCGACGACGATCGCCTCGTCGCCCGGCTCAGTGCTCGCGAACACCAGTTGCAGTGGCGACGGGTAGTCCTGCTCGAAGAACGAGCGCAGGTTCTGCTCCAGCTCTTCCTCGAGACCCTTCACCGGCTTGAGCACGCTGAGCGCAGGCCACGCGAGCATGGTGCCCCGCGCGGTAAGCGATTTCGGCGCGCGCGTGTGCCGGAACGTGGCCCACACGCCCAGGCGGTGCAGCAAGAGCGCGACCGCCGTCAGAGCCAGGCAGATGGACACCGGTGCGGAGAACATGGGCGCAACCTGAAACGGGTGGGCAGGCCGGCAGGCCCGCGAGCGCCGCGACTATCGCACCGAGGCCTACCTGGTGCAAATGGTGTCCCGGGGCGAGGCCGACGCGATCCGTGCTACACCCCGGCCTTCCGACCGCCCGAGGTGACGCGTAGACCATGGTTACCGCGGCTGACTTGAGATTGGGGTGCGCCCCGTTACGGGTGCCAGCGGGTTCGGCCGTGTTGTGGTTGGCGTGGACCGCGCGCGGCCTGTCCGATGCCGTGTGGACCGCGCAGGACCAAAGCGAGCGGCCTCCAGAGATCGCGTCCAGCGTCCCACTGTCGGCGATCCCAGAGGCCTACGCGTTGCCCTTGCAGGCCTACTTCGCCGGCGAGCCGGTCGACCCTGTGCAGCTGCCAGTCGATCTCATCGGCACCGAGTTTCAGCTGCGGGTGTGGAACGCGCTGCGGCAGATCCAACGCGGCGCCGTACGCAGCTACGCGGGCATCGCGGCAGACGTGGGGCAGCCACGCGGCATGCGTGCGGTCGGAATGGCCAACGCGCGCAATCCCGTCGCCGTGGTGGTGCCGTGCCACCGCGTGATCGACAAAGACATGACCATCGGCGGCTACAGCGCGGGCTTGCCGCTCAAGCGCTACCTGCTCGCGCTCGAAGGCGTGCGCGTGGTGGGCGAGCGCGTGCAGCCGGGTCAGCTCACGTTGCTTTGAGCTTCGTCAGCGCTTCGCGCAGCTGCACACAGCTGTGCTCGAGCTCGGCCTTGCGCTCGCGCTCCTTGTGCACGACCTCCGCGGGAGCACGGTCCACGAAGCCGGCGTTGCCGAGCTTCTTGTCGATGGCCTGTAGATCCTTCTCGAGCTTCTGCAGCTGGCGTTCCACGCGCTCGCGCTCCTTGCCGTCGTCGACCAGGCCGGCGAGCGGCACCACCAGCGTCACGCCTTCGGTCACGCTGGTCGCGCTGTTGTCGACAGGCGCGCTACCCGCGAGCGCCTCGACGCTCACGGTCGCTTTGCACAAGCTGGCGATCGCTTCTTGCTCGCGCGTCACCAGCGCGCGCAGCGGCACGTCGTCGCAGCGCAGCGTGAGCGGTAGCGTGAGCCGCGGGTGAATGTCGCGCTCGGAGCGGATCGCACGCGTCGCGACGATCACCGCTTGCAGCACCGCCATCTCGCGTTCCACGGTCTCGTCTGTCAGCCCGTCGCGCCCGCCTTCGGGGTAGGGCGCGAGCATGATCGTGCGCTGGAGTGCTTCGGTCTTCGCTATGCGCTGCCAGATCTCCTCGGTGATGAACGGCATCATGGGGTGCAGCAGGCGCAGCGAGGTCTCGAGCACGTGCATCAGCACCGCGCGCGTCTCCGCCACGATCGCCGAATCGCCGCTCTGCAGTAGAGCCTTCGACAGCTCCAGGTACCAGTCGCAGAAGTCCTGCCAAACGAAGTGGTAGAGCGCGAGACTGGCTTCGTCCAAGCGGTACTCGTCGATGGACAGGTGCACAGTAAGTATCGTCGTCGCGAGCCTGGACAGAATGAAGCGGTTCGCGAAACAGTGTGCGTCCGGCCGCACTTGCGTGGCCTGCACGCCGCTGCCCTCCAAGTTCATGAGCACGTAGCGCGCCGCGTTCCACAGCTTGTTCGCAAAGTTGCGATAGCCCTCGATGCGCTTGATCGACAGCGCAATCTTCGTCGTCTGCGGTGAGTAGCTGAGTAACGTGAAGCGCATGGCGTCGGCGCCGTACGCGGCAAAGCCTTCGGGATAGGTCTTGCGCAGGTAGTCGAGGCCGCTGTCCTTGGCGCCGTTGTTCTTGGCCTTCGCGAGCAAGTCGTCGAGCGTCGCGCCCTGGATCACGTCCAGCGGATCGATGACGTTGCCCTTCACCTTCGACATCTTGTCGCCGCGCTCGTCGGTCACCAGGCCCGAGAGCAGCACGCGCCGGAACGGCACCTCACCCATGAAGTGGATGCCCATCATCATCATGCGCGCGACCCAGAAGAACAGGATGTCGTAGCCAGTCTCCAGATCGTCGGTGGGGTAGAAGCGTGCGAGGTCCGGCGTCTTGTCCGGCCAGCCGAGCGTGGAGAACGGCCACAGCGCCGAGCTGAACCAAGTGTCGAGCACGTCTTCGTCTTGCCGCAGCGCGCCCCCGCATTTGTCGCACTTGCTGGGCGCCTGCTGTGCGACGTGTGTGTGCTCGCACGCGTTGCAGTACCACGCAGGGATCGGGTGTCCCCACCACAGCTGGCGCGAGATGCACCAGTCCTGGATGTCGCGCATCCAGTGGAAGTAAGTCTTGTTCCAGTGCTCCGGAACGATGGTCGTCTTGCCCTGTTCCACCGCCGCAATCGCGGGCTCGGCCAGCGGCTTCATGCGCACGTACCACTGCGTCGAGATGATCGGCTCGACCACCGTGCCCGAGCGCTGCGAGCGAGGCAGCGTGAGCGCGTGCACCTTGCTGCCGCGCGCCAGCCCGAGCTCTTCGAGCTTCGCCTTCACGGCCTTGCGCGCCGCGAAGCGGTCTTGCCCCTGAAACGGCCCGGCGTTCTCGTTGAGCGTGCCGTCCTTGCGCAAGATGTTGATCTCTTCGAGCTTGTGACGCTTGCCCGTCGCGAAGTCGTTCCAGTCGTGTGCCGGCGTCACCTTCACCGCGCCCGTGCCGAACTTCGGGTCGACCAGCACGGCATCGGTGATGATCTTCACCTTGCGGTCCACGAACGGATGCAGCGCGTGCTTGCCGTGCAGGTGCATGTAACGCGGATCGTCGGGATGCACCGCGATGGCCGTGTCGCCCAGCATGGTCTCCGGGCGTGTGGTCGACACGACAATCTCGCCGCCGCCTTCCACTGGGTAGGCGAAGTCGAACAGCTCGCCCTGCGCGTTCTCTTCGCTCTCCACTTCGAGATCCGAGAGCACCGTCTGCGACTGCACGTCCCAGTTCACCAGCCGCGTGTCGCGGTA
>JADGRE010000095.1 GCA_017881185.1 Pseudomonadota bacterium
GTCGCGGGCGCGTATGAGCGTACGTCGACCCCAACCAGACGAGGGCAGCTTCACGGGCGGCAGTGCGCGTTCAGCACGCTCGGCGGAAACGCGCGCGCGTATTGCTCGGGGGATGCAGCGCGAACGATGCGCTCGGTGAAATAGGGGTGAAGGCGAGCCTTCTCCCACCCCAGTGTAACGCAGGTCGCCGCTCACTGAATCGACACGGGATACTGCACACTGAAGGTCGGCTGCTTGAAGCGCGGAAAGTGCGCGCTGCGCAGCACGCCTTCCATGCACCGACCGCCCGAAGTGCCCGCGAACGGCGCGCCCGTGACCTGGGCGGAAGTCACCTTGCCGTCGTTGCGGACCGAGAGCGCAGCGTTGGCGATGCCGGTTTCGCCCAGCGCACAGCCG
The DNA here is from genome assembly GCA_017881185.1 of Pseudomonadota bacterium. Classification (GTDB taxonomy): domain Bacteria; phylum Myxococcota_A; class Polyangia; order Polyangiales; family JAFGIB01; genus JADGRF01. Next base: position 397 of record JADGRE010000095.1, read on the forward strand.
CGCATTGCGGTCTGCACGCTGGCCACCGCGTTGGCCACCTCTTCGCGCGACGGCGTAACAGGTAGTGCCGCAGCCTCGACGCGAGTCTGCTCGGGGTGGCGCGCGTCGGCAGAGAGCGCATTGTCGAGCAACGAGTCGAGCGAACCGCCACCTGGACGTGCGGGTGCAGGCGCTGCGGATGCAGCCGACGGCGGCGCTACCGCGGTAGCTTGCGGCGCAGCCATCGGCTGCAAGGTGGAGACGGGCGGCGCCAAGGCCGGCTCGGACGCAGGTCGCACGACCAACACAGGGCCTCCTGCGCCGAAGCTCGGCGCGCCGCCGACACGGGGGGTCGGCGGCGCGAGCGGCGGTTCGCTCGCCGTGGCCCCGACGTACGGCCTGCTGGGCGCCATCACGCCCGACGTGCTTCGAGCCACTGGGCGTTCCGCAGCAGGATTGGCAAGCGCTGCGCGCGCACCACTCACGGGGTTCGCCGCAGGGAGCGCTGCGGCAGGCAACTGCGCCGCACCGGGAGGCGGCGCAGCGAGCGCCTGAGCTTGGACCGGCGCAGGCATCGGCTCCGGCGCAGCCACGGCAGGCGCTGCAGGTGGCGCGACCGCAGCGGCGGGCGCCGGTGGCGACGCAGGCGCTGCCGTGGTCGCCATGAGGGGCGCAGCTGACGGCGGCGCCGCGCTGGGCTGATCGCCGCCACGCGAAGTCGCGAACATCACGGCGCCGATCGCGACTCCGATTCCGACTCCGATGAACAGCGGCATCAACCAGCTTGGCCGCGTACGGCGCGGAAGCACGACCGGTTCCTCGTCGAGCGACAGCCGGGCTCGCGGCGGCTCACTGAAGCGCGGCGGCGCCGAGACGCGCAGTGGTGCTTGCGGCGGCGCGCTCGTGCCCAACTTGGCAAGCGCAGCCAGATCGATGACATCGTCGTCGTCGCCGCGCACGCTGGGCCGGGCGACCGGGTGTGCGACCGGGGGATGATGCGGCGGCGGCGGTGGTGGTGGTGGTGGTAGCGTACGCGCGACCGGCGCGGCGGGAGCCGGCGGCGTTGGCGCTGGTGGCGGCGGCGCCGCGCTGTCGAGCGCATCGGAGAGCGCGCCCAAGTCGTCGCGCTCCGCTGGCAGGTGAAGCACAGGTGGCGGCGGCCGCTGCGTATTCGCCAAGAACCGTCTCCTAGCTTTCGAGTACGTGCAGATCGGTACCGTCGAAGCAGCACCAGCTTAGCACCGCTGTACCCGGGCGGGTGAGTCTTGCGTGGCGCAGAGTGCTGCTCGTGGTCTGACCGAGGGGTTTTGATCGGTTATCGCGCAGGACCGGGCGCGCAGGGCAAGGCGCGACGAGGAGCAATACTCAGCGCGTGAACTCGAACAAGCTGCCTTCAGGGTGCGCGATGACCAAGCGAACGCCTGGGATCGTGCTGAAGCGCTGGAGCGGGGCAGTGGGCGCGACGTAGAAGCAGCGAACCTGGCTTTCACGCAGGAACGCCGCCTTGCTCTGCGTGCTGCGCTCGCCGTCAGAGTGTGAAGTAGTGTTAACGCCGCGATGAAACCTGCCGGCTGCTGCGTTCTTTGGGTGAACCCCAAACGAAAGGTTTCGGTCATGAACAAGCTTCTGTCGGTATGTGTAGGTTGCGTGTTGGCTTCGGCGGGCATCGCCGCAGCGCAAGGCCACTGCGCGGGTCACGAAGGTGGTGGCGCAGGCTTTCTCGAGCGCTTCGACACCGACCACGACGGCAAGGTGACGCGCGACGAGATGCTGCAGGGCGCCAAGGTGCAGTTCGCCAAGACCGATGCCAACCGCGACGGGCGGGTGGCGCCGGACGAGCTGGCCGCGTGGCTGGGGCACGAGCAGAGCGAGCGCTTCACGCACAAAGACAAGAACGGCGACGGCAAGCTGAGCGCAGACGAGGTGCCGCGCATGCCGGCTGGCGTGTTCGCCAGGCTGGACAGCAATCACGACGGCTCGCTGGGCGCGGACGAGCTGAGCAAGTCGCGCTTCGCTCACAAGGGCGAGCACCTGTTCGCCATGCTCGACACCAGCGGCGATGGCGCCATTACGGCCGACGAAGCCCTGGTCGCCGCGGAAGAGCGCTTCGAGCGCATGGACAAGAATGGCGACAAAGTGGTCGAGGCCTCGGAGCTGCACGGTGCACACGGGCACCACGGCCACCACGTCCGCGAGGGCCGCGAGCACAAGTAGGCCACGACCGGGAACAGTCCGCGCGCGCAAGCAGGGAGCTCTCCACCTGCTTGCGCGCGCCCGCGTTCGGTCTGGCGCAGCCGGCGCAGTGCCGGAAGGGCCCGTCCACTGGCCGCCCCGCGTTGCGCCCAGAGCCGAAACGCGGTTTAACCACACTCAGGTTCGTGCAGGATGGGTGCATCGCGATGACGGCAATCCGCGGAGAGCTTTGGCTGTGCTGCGCTTTGGCATTCGGCTGTGCAGCCCACGGCAGCGCGATCAACCCGTGTCCGGCGCAAGTGGCCGTCGGTCAGACCCTTGCCTGCCAATGCAGTGCCGGGGGCCCGGGCACGCAGACCTGCCAGACCAATTCCGCGCTGTCCGAATGCGCCTGCATCGGCAGCGGGGTTGCTGCTGACGGCGGCGGCGGAACCAGTGGCGGACACGCGGGCGCCGGGGCTGGTGGAGGCTCGGGCGCGCTTGCGTTCGATGCCGCGACCCACGATGCCGGCGGCGGCGGCCGCAGCGATGGCGGTCTAGTGCAAGACGGCGGAGGCATGCACCACGACGCCGGTCCGCCTCCCCCTCCCACCGACGGCACTCAAGGCGCCGCGTGCAGCAGCAAGTACCCGTGCCAGGGCGGCCTCAACTGCTACATGCCGGGCTCTGCGATCGTGGGGAGCTGCACCAAGAACTGCAACAACGCCGCGCAGTGCAACAGTCTCACGGGGGCCAAGTACAGCTGCAGCTCGACCGGTGTGTTCGGCGGTGGGGGCTCGTGCCGCATCACCTGCACTGGTGCCAGCGACAGCTCGTGCCCAGCGAACATGCTGTGTAAAGCAAGCTCGGGAGGCGGGGGCGGCGGCGGGACGAGCTTCGAGTGCGTCTACGACGACAAGAGCCTCGGCAGCCGCAACGTGGAGCTGTGGGGGAAATGCGACACCAGCGCCGATTGCACGGGCAATCTCCTGTGCTTCGGCCGCGGCACCATGATGGTCGCGGGCACCACCTACCAGGGCTTCTGCACCCAACCCTGCAAGCAGACCTCCGACTGCACGCAGAAGCCCGCCGACGGCGGCATCGCACCGACCTGCGGCTCCGATGGCAAGTGCCAGCTCGCCTGCAACGGCCTCGCATCCTGCCCGAGCGCGATGCGCTGCATCACCGACGTGGCCATCGCAGCCCAGCGCTGCGTCTACGCCATGTAGGTTCGAACCTTTCTGCAGTCTCGCTGTATCATCTTGGGGTGTCGCATCGATCCCACTCGCTCTGGGTTGCGTGCGCTTGCGCGTGGCTCGCACTGGCCGGCGCCGCGCGCGCCGACGTGAAAGAGCCAACGGCGTGGCCGTGCCGCTGAGCTCCAACAACGGCCTGCGCACGGATTGCGGCGGCTGCAGCCTGCGGCTTGTGCACGCGCGGTGGTTCGTGCCAGCGTCGGGCCCATGCGGGCTTCGCAAGCGAGCAAGACAGCGGGCTGGGTGGCCGCCGCGCGCACTTTCGGTCGGTATCTGCCCGCGCAGTGCCAGCTCTGCGACGACCCCTACGGCGTGCGTTTCGCGGAAGCTTGGCTGCAGCGACTCGAACGTGCCTTTCGTTCCGAGCCTGCCCTCGCGCAGCGGGTGCTGCTGGGGGCGCGCGCCGGCACGGGCACCGTGTTCTACATGCAACTGCGCACGCGCTTCATCGACGACGCACTGCGCGCGTTCGCCGCGCGTGGCGGCCGCCAGGTGGTCTTGCTCGGCGCCGGCTACGACAGCCGTGCGCTGCGCTTGCGTGCGGAGCTGCCCGGGCTGCGTTACTACGAGGTCGACCATCCCGCCACGCAAGCCATGAAACGTGAGCTCTTGCCGGAGCTAGTAGACGCCGCGGTGCGCTTCGTGGTCTGGGATTTCCAGAACGATCCGATGGCGCAGCTGCCGCACGCGCTCGCCGCGCAAGGTCACGATCGCAGTCAGCCCACGCTCACCATCTGGGAAGGCGTGACCATGTACCTCGAGCCCGCTGCCATCGAGGCCACCGTCGCTGCCGTTGCTGCCTACAGCTGCATCGGCTCGCAGCTGGTCTTCACCTACTTCGATCGCGACCGCTTGCAGCGTCCGGGCCTGCGCACGCGCGCGCTGTCGCGTCTGGTGGCGAGCGTCGGGGAACCCTTTCGCTTCGGTTGGCAACCCACGGCGCTGCCACAGTGGCTGGCGCAGCGCGACTTCACTCTGCACGACGACACGGATGCCTGCGTGCTGGCGAAACAGCTGTTGCCGCAGCAGTACCAGCACTGGGTCAGCCGCGACGGCCGCCGCTTCGTAATCGCCGACCGCATGTGACACGCGTGACGCGCTGATCGCGCGTGAGCACGCTCACGAGCGGCCGAGCTTGGCGCGCGGTGGCCGCACGGTGATGCGCCCATCGTCGCCGGCGTCGAACAGCGAGCGCGCAATGGCCTCGAGCACCGGCGCGCGCGGCGACACCACGGGCTCGGCGCCCTCGACCACGGCGATCGCACCGAGTACCGAAACTTCCTGGCGCTGGGTGACGGTCAACGGGAAGATCCGATAGATCACGCCATCCAGCTCGACGCGCGAGCGCGCAGGGCTATCCCCCACCATCGACTCGGACACCACGGCGGTGGCCTGCGTGTCCGCGTCGCGCACGGCGTGGATCGCGTCGATGATCGCGCGCTCCACACCCGCGGGAACCTCGTCGCCGTGCACGGGCGCGACCAGGCTGATGCGATCCTGCTCCGACTGATAGAAGTACAGGTAGCCGCCCGTGCCATGCGCATGGGCGATGATTAGATCGAGCGCGCGCTCGGCGCGCTCCTTGGGACCCGCACACTGGCCGAGCACCGAGCGCAGCGTTTCAGTCTCCTCCGCTGCGGCGCGCGCGACCTGGTCGTGGCCCGGCGGCGCCGAGCGACTGCCCTCGGTCGTGGCTTGCTCCACTTCGCGTCGCAGCCGGCCGCACTGCGCGATGAGTGCGGGGTTCTCGGTCGGACGCAACCAGCGCTCCATGTGCGCCAGGTGCTCACGCGCCGCCAGCAAGTCGTTCATCATCAGCGAAACGCGCACGCGCATCGCATGCAAGTTACCCATGGTGAGCGGGCCCTCGGCGGGCCTGTGCTTGGCGATGAGCGTGTCGAGGCGCTCGGTCGCGGCGTCGAACTCCCCCAGCGTCGCTTCCGCGAGCGCGAGACTCGTGTACACGCGCTGGTACATCGCGATGTACGGCTCGTCCGCCGGCGTCATGCCGTCGAGCACGCTCTGCGCCAGCTCTTTGGCCTCCTGCGCGCGACCGAGCGCGACGAGCGTGGCGGCTTGATCGCCCATGGTCGGCGGCCACCCGATGTAGCCGCGCGCCGGTGGCGCCGTCAGCAGCGCCTTGCGGATCTCGTACGACAGCTCTGGCTCGCCTCGAGCGCAAGCTCGGCGAGCAGGCGCGTGCCGCCCATGCCCGGTGGCGCATCGAGCACGATGCTGGCGCCAGAGCCCTCCAGCGTCTGAGACAAGCGCTTACGCAGCTTCCGCCCCAGCAGGATAACGCATCGCGCAGCGGAACCGGGGCCTGACTTGCCCACTCGCCCGCACAGCACGGCGGCGGGCCCACAGCGGCTCACTGTGGTCGCGCAAGATGTTGCGCGCTTGCGCACGCGTACGCGCGGCCAACTGCGGTACCATTACGGACATGCAACAGGCCGGCGCTTGCAGCACATAGGCGCGCGTTACGAGGTGCGCGACGAACATGCGCTCGGTCAGGGCGGCAGCGCCGTGGTGCACCGGGCGTTCGACACTGTCTCGGGTCGCGAGGTCGCGCTCAAGCAACTGCTCGTCGACGAGCACAGCGCGCAGTACGGCGAAGCCGTGGCGCTGTTCGAGCGCGAGTACCACACGCTCGGCCAGCTACTGCACCCGTACATCATTCAAGTCTACGACTATGGCGTGGAGCAGGGTCGCCCCTACTACACGATGGAGCTACTGTCGGGGCAAGACCTGCGCGAGCTCGCGCCGCTGCCGTGGCGCAGGGTTTGCGGGTTGCTGCGTGACGTGAGTACGGCGCTGGCGCTGCTGCACTCGCGCAGGCTCGTGCACCGCGACGTGAGCTCAGGCAACGTACGCTGCACGCGCAGCGGCGCCGCGAAGTTGCTCGACTTCGGCACGATGATTCCCATGGGGGTCGCGGAAGACGCGGTGGGCACGCCACCGTTCGTCTCGCCTGAAGCGCTGCGCGGCGAAGCGCTCGACGCGCGAGCCGACCTGTACGCGCTCGGTGCGCTGGCGTACTGGCTGTTGCTCAAGCGCCACGCCTATCCTGCGAACGACTTGTCGGACCTCACCGACCTGTGGCGCAGCCGGCCAGTCGACCCGCATCGGCTCGACCCACAGATCCCGCAGCACCTGAGCGAGCTGGTGATCTCGCTGCTCAGCCTCGATCGCTCGCGCCGTCCCGCCAGCGCCGGCGAGGTGGTGGAGCGCTTGACCGCCATCGCCGGACTCACGCTCGACGATGGCCCCGAGCTACGCGCAGCGTTCCTGCAGACACCCAAGCTGGTCGGCAGAGACCGCGCAGTCGCGGAGCTGCGCAAGCGCTTGATGCAGGTGACACGAGGACGCGGTGCCTGTCTGCTGATCGAAGGCGAGCCTGGCATGGGGCGCTCGCGACTGCTCGACCGTTGCGTGCTCGAGGGGCAAGTCGTGAACACGCTACCGCTGCGGGTCGACGCCGCGCACGCGCGCACGGGCGACTACGCGCTCTTGCGTGCGATCGCGCACGAGCTCTTGCAGCTGACGCCCGAACGCGCCATGACCACGGCGGAGCGCAGCGTGGGCGTGCTGGGGCACGCCTTGCCCGAGCTCTGGGAGCGCCTGGGCAAGCCGCAGCTGACGAGCTTCGCATCACGTCACGAGCAACGTCCCGCTTTGCAGCGTGCGCTGCGCGAGTGGTTCGTGGAGCTGAGCGAACGTCGACCGCTGCTCATCGCCGTCGACGACATCCACTTGGGCGACGAGCCATCGGTCTCGGCGCTGGCGCTCATCGCGCGCGTCACGCGCGGCTGCCGCATCTGTGTCGCGGTCACTGCGCCACCCGCGGCCAGTGAAGAGCGCATGGAGGCCATGGCCGCGCTGCGCCGCGGCGCGGAGACGGTGCGACTGTCGCCGCTGCGTGACGTCGACACACGCGTACTGGTGGAGTCGGTGTTCGGCGCAGGCCCGAGCGTCTCGGCGCTCGGCGGTGAGCTGCATCGACTGTCCGAAGGCAATCCGGGCGTGTGCATGGCGCTGTGTCAGCACCTGGTCGACGAGCGTGTGGTGGTGCACACGCGTGGCGAGTGGCAAGTGCCGACGCAACTGCCCGCCGACGCCTTGCCGCGCAGCCTCGCGCACGCGTATCAGACGCGCCTTTCGACCTTGAGCGAAGACGCACTGGCCCTGGCGCAGGCCCTGCACCTGAGCAATGGCCAGCTTGCCTTGCCCGACTACCTGGCGTTGACCGACCACGGCGAGCTCAGCCGCTTGTACACCGCGCTCGACGAGCTGCTGTGGCGCGAAGTGCTGGTCGGCAGCGGTCGCGGCTACGGCTTTCGGCATCCGGGCTTCGCCAAAGCCGTGGGCGAAAGCCTGAGCAGCGAGCGCCGTCATGAGCTGGAGCGGCGCGTGTCGCGTCAGCTGGCAGCGCGCGGTGAGCACGCCGTGCTGGTGGCCTACCATCTGTTGGCCGCATCGGCTCCCGACGAAGCCATCGATTGCCTGGTGCGCTACACACGCAGCGAAGAGGCACAGCAACTGTACCTGGACCCAGCGTGCTTTCCGTATGCGCGCAGCACGTTCGAAGGCGCCATCGAGGCCGCCGCCCGCTTGGGGCGCAGCGAAACGGACACCGTCCCGCTGCATCTGTTCCTGGTGGGCCTGTCGATGTTCATCGACCCGGTGCTGGCGCAGCAGCACGGACCGTCGGTCGAGGCCTCGCTGCAGCGAGCGACCGGCCTGTCGCACTGGAGTCAGACTGACTCGCGACTGCCGACAGTGACACGCATCGGGCAGTGTCTCGAACACGCGCAGCAAGTGTGGACGAGCACGCCCCAAGCGCAGCGTGCGCTCGATCCGCTCGAGGCGCTGCAGACCTTGGGCCAGTACGTGCTGTTCGCGGTGGGCCCCTGCGCAACCATGCTGGACGCCAAGCGCATCGAAGCGCTCACCGCGCTCATCGAGCCGTTCACCGGGCTCGCTCCTGCGCTCGAGCTGATCCGCGACGTGGCCGTAGCCACGCGCGACATCACCTTGGCGCTCGATCGGCGCGCCGAGCAGGGCTTCCGGCGGATCCTGACGCGGCTCTCGCAGCCGGGCGGCGTCGGCCTGCCGGAGTTCCTGCACCGACCGTTTCGCCTGGCGATGCTGTATGCGCTCGGTGTCGCCTGCGTGGCGCGCACGGCGCCAGAGATCGAGCACTGGATCACCGAGCTCGACACCGACCCGCTGCAACAGGCCAACGCGTGGCGACTGCGCCGGCTGATGCACCTGTATCGCGGGGAGCTGCTGCATGCGCGCAACTGCGCCGAACGCATCGAGACGCTGGTACTCGAGAACGCTGGCGTGCGCACCCTGGACGGCGGCACCGCGTACGCCGAGATGCGCATCGCCGTGCTGCTGGGCGACGTGGCCGAGGTGCGGCGCAGCGTCGGGGTAATCGGCGCGTTCGCCGAACGCTACCCGGTGTATGCAGGGCTCGAGCGCTGCGCGCAGGGCGCGTACCTGGGCTTGTGCGGAGATCTCCAAGGCGCGATGCGCGAGCTCGAGCTGGGCCTCGCGGGTAGCCGGCCCGAGGCGCACATCTTCTGGCCCACGGCCACCGACGACTACTTGAAGATCCGCCACGAGCTCGATGGCGCAGAAAACGTCGCTCCGCTCGCCGAGCAAGCCTTGCGTCAAGCCGAGGCCGCAGCGCTCGACGCGCGCCCCACCCTGTATCTGAGTGCGCTCTTGGCACTGTGCGAGGCCGAGCTGGGCGATACCGAACGCGGCCTGGAACGCATCAAGACCACGCTGCAGGCGGCGCAAGCCGAAGGCCACGCGCCGTTGCAGATGGCGGAGCTGTACCTGCGTGCCGCCAAGACCGCGCTGGTCGCGAAACACGACGAGCTGTTCGCACAGTACGCACGCGACTACGCGATGATCGCCCAGAGCTCGGCTGCGCCCGCGCTGCAAGCCCGCTACGAGGCGCTCATGCAAGCGGCCCACGGCGCAGAGCTGATGGTCGGCGAGGAGCTGCTGGCGTTCGGCAGCGACGTCACGCAGAAGCTCGGCGCCAAGCGCAGACGCATGCGCTCGAGCTGAACCCAGCAGCTGCAACGGTCACGGGTCGGCGGGCGCAGGGGGCACCAGCGCACGCAACTCGCTCGTCTTCGCCGCGATGCGCTCGCTCAGGGTCGAGCGCGCACTGAGTGTATTCTCCAGCCACACGAGACTCGACACCGAGAGGCCGATGCTCACGCCGGACGCCACCGCGAACACTTCAGTCTCGGTGGTGCGCGGGCGTGCCGTGTCAGCCGTGGCAGCGAACAGGATGGCGTAGGTCGCGAACACGACTGCAGCGCCAGCGGCAACGCCCGTGAGCAGCGCCGGCGTCTCGACCGAGTATCGCTCGCGCCGATCCATGAGGCGCATCAGGTCGGCCACCGCACGCGCGATCTGGTTCGCGCGCGCGTCGTCGTAGTGCACTCCTGGCCGGCTGAGCGTGAGCTGGCTCGTCAGCGCCTGGGCGTCACCGAGCAGCTCGTTGCGGTAATGTTGCGTGTCGTTGAGCGGCACCAGCAGCTGCTCGGTAGCCACGGCGAACGCCAGCGCGATGCCACCCGCGACCCACAGCTGCATCTCGAGGTCGCGACAGCTGGCGATGTGACAAGGCCCCGCGCCCGCAGCAAACAGCACCGCAGGCACGGCCGCGCCCACGGCGACGCTCGCAGTGAAGCCCGTCAGCGCCAGGCGAAAGCTCGGCGCGTCGGCTGCTGCCTCGCGCATCTCCACGGACTGCACAAAGCGCCGACCTTCTTCGTCGATGGGGCGCACCGCACCCGGCGACAACACGGTCGGCGCGGGTACCGCCCCGCCGGCCGCATCGGTCTGCGATTCATAGCGTTGCCATTCATCCTGCTGCGCAGCCGGCGCACTGGGCCTAGCGGGCACAGGCGCTTGCGCCATGACGCTGGCATGCACGAGCCAGGCAGCCGCAAGCGCCGCGACGAACGAGCCAGCGCGCAAGACGCGTTCCGATGAGCTCGCTCCCGTCACTGCGCACACGATACCGAGCCCGGCCGCAATGCGCAGGATTCCTGCAGGCGAGGCCGGCGCGCCGCGCCAACCCAGCAACGACCCCAACGGCTGGAAGCTCAAAGACCCGACCACGGTCGAGCTCAGTGGCCAAGCCTGCACGATGTTCTTGAACCATCCGCAATCCATGTTGCACGCGGGCTTCCCGTGCGGCGTGTTCTCGCCCAACGGCGTTCAAGACCCGCTTCAAGAAGCTCAAGGAACAAGTGCTCGCGGTGCGCGAGATCTGGACGCAAGAGGCCGCGAAGTTCCACGGCGAGCACGTGAGCTTCGACGACATCTGGTGTCACCCCAAGCCCGTGCAGAAGCCAGGACCGGCGATCCTCATCGGTGGCCTGAGCCTGCATGCGATCGATCGCGTGCTCGACTACGGCGACGGCTGGTTGCCGATCGACGGCGGCATGGGACCCGACGCGCTGCGTCCGGCGCTCGAGGAGTTCGAACGCCGACGTGAGGCCTCGGGCCGCGCGCGCAGCAGCTTGTCAGTGAGCGTGTACGGTGCGCCCGCGAACGCCGAGTCGCTGGCCAAGTATCGAGCGCTGGGCGTGGAGCGCGTGATGTTCCGCATGCGCCCCGAAGGCCGCGACATGGTGCTGCCGAAGCTCGACAAGCTCGTAGCGCTGCTGCGCGCCTAGAAGACTTGCTTTCGTGGGCGGGCTCCGTTAGAAGCTGAACATCAGTTCAGCATACAAGGAGCCCGCATGTCTGCCCCGCAAGCCAAGCCCTCACCCCAACCCCAACGCGACCCTATCCCGGCCTTCGCCAGCGCCGTGCTCGCCTTGTATGCCAGCGCGCTGCATGACGTGCGCTTCCCCGATCTCGACCTGACCCGTCTGCAGAGCGCACACGATGCCGCGCTTGCGGCGCAGCTCGCGCTCGAGCAGGCCGAAGAACGTCTGCAGGCCGCGCGTGAGCAGCTGCAAAGCCAGCTCGACGCGCTCGGCAGCTGCAGCACGCGTGCGTTGGCCTACGCGACGGTGTTCGCGCAAGGCGACGCGCAGCTGCAACAGCAGATCACGCAGATCGGCGCGCAGCCGGCAACGCCGGGCGAGCTCGGGCGTGAACCCAAGAAGCGAAAGCGACGCGCCAAGAGCGAAAGCGACGCGCAGCTGTTCGCCGCCGCCGACGTGCCGAAGCTGCAGGCGGCAGAACCGGCGGAACCGAGGGCCGCCGAGCACGCGGCCTGAGTCGAGAGCTTGCCCGCGCTCAGGTCTGGGCTTGCGAGCGGCTTTGCTGGTAGTGCTCGGCGACCGCCGCATAGCCATCTTCACCGATCAAGTGCACCAGCTCTTCCCTGCAGGCTTCGAAGAGTGGCGTGTCGAAGCTCGCTTGCACGGAGCAACAGCTTTGCTTGCCCTGCAACGCAGCGTTGAAGCGGATCTCGCCGTCGATCACCTCGATCGGGAACATCACGCAGTAGATCGGCTTGATTGCCCATTTGTGCAGGCCCGCTTCGTTGGCCATCACTTGCAGCGAACAATAGCCGCGCTTGTCGAGTAGCGCGCACTTGCCCGAGACCACCGCAGTGCCCACGCACTTGCCGGACACGAAGTCCCGGTCGACGAGCTCTGCGGGCTCGAACCAATCCGCGGGCTCGCGCGACTGCGTCTCGTCCATGTGGGGCGCGATCGCCGCGGCGTGCTTCAGGATGCGATCGCGCTCGCCGAGATCGATATAGGCACCTCGATGACAGCACTTGGTTGCGCAGGCGCAAGGACCGGCGCCCGACGCATAGCCGAGACGGAAGAGCTCGGGCGAAAGCGCGTAGCCCTTGATGCGAAATCGCGGTTCGGTGGTGTCCATCGCGGCAACCTACACGTAGGGGTAAGCGTGGCAACGCCCGTCAGGTTGCAATTCGCAGGTGGGCTGACCCATTCTTGGGCGTGGTAGCCAGCGGCGGTCCTGGCGCCGAGCAACCATCGCCCGGCGAACGACGACGATCCCATCGCAGGTCTCGACGGGATCTGAAGAGCTGTCCAGAAATGGCTCATAGCGGCTTAGGTCCTCAGAAAGATCCTCGAAATACAGGAGTATTCCTCCGGTTTTTCTTCCGGGCGCGCTCGCTCTGAGCCTATTTCTGGACAGCTCTTGGGCAGCGCCCGCGACGCGACGCGCGCAGCCAGCGCTGGCGCCGCCCCAAAGCAGCGTTTCCTCGTGCGACCCGCATGCAGGCCACCTTCGATTCCGATCTGCTCACACCCGGCACGCTGCTCGGGGAACGCTACGCGCTGCGCGAAGCGCTCGCGGCCGGAGGCGTGGGCGTGGTGTACGACGCGTTCGACACGCACGAGGCACGCGAGGTCGCGATCAAGGTGCTCAATCGCGAATTCGCAGAGCACGAATCGCTGCGACCGCGCTTCGAGCGTGAAGCGCATGTGGCGCTGTCGCTCGGCCACCCGAACATCGTGCTCGTGACGGACCACGGCGTGCACGACGGTCGCCCTTACCTCGTGATGGAGCGGCTGCGCGGACGAACGCTGCATGCGCGCCTCACGCTGGGACCGCTCGATCAAGCCGAGACCTTCGACGTGATGCTGCAGCTGCTCGAGGGGCTCGCCCATGCGCACTCGATGGCCGTCGTCCACCGCGATCTGAAACCGGGCAACATCTTCTTGCACGGCGATCCGAAGGTCGTGGAGCTGGTGAAGATCTTGGACTTCGGTTTTGCGAAGCTGCTTGCGCCCGATCCCGAGCTGCACGGCAAAGGTGCCCACGCCCAGCTGACCGGCGGTGGCGTCACCTTCGGCACCCCGACATACATGGCGCCGGAGCAGATTGCGCTGGGCGCGATGGACGCGCGCACCGACGTGTACGCGGCCGGCATCCTGCTCTTCGAGTTCTTGTCGGGTCGCCCACCGTTCTCCGGCGAGCTGCCGCAGGTGTTGCGGCAGCACCTGGCGCAGGAGCTGCCGCCCATTGAGCAGCTGCGCCGAGGGGTGCGCGAGACCCCGGCGTTGCGCGCGTTGCTGGCGCGGGCCACCGCCAAGCTGCCGCGCGAGCGTTTCGCCGATGCGGGCGAGCTCAGCCGTGCGCTGCAAGCCCTGCCCGCACCTTGGCTCTTGCCGACCACCTGAGCACGGCGCGGCAGGCCGTCCCGACGGTGGGCCACACGCTGTTGGCTGCGCAGGGCGCGGGCCTTACACTCGGCGCAGCGAAGGAGCGTCGATGGCAAGCGAAGTCAACCTGCAGCCGGTGTGCGTGATCGAGTCGATCCCCGTGGCCGGCGACAACGAAGTGACGCTGGAGGAGAGCTCCCGCGAAGGCATTCCGCTGCCCGCTCACCTGTGCATGTACCGCGAGCTAGGTCGCGGCGGCATGGGCCACGTGCATCCGGCTACCGATCGCTCGCTGCTCCGCCACGTCGCGCTCAAGCGCTTGGACAAGCGCTTCGCGGGCACGGCGTTCTACCGCGATGGCTTCATCGCCGAGGCGCAGATCGCAGGGCAGCTGGAACATCCGAACATCGTCCCGGTGCACGAGCTGGCGCTCGACCCGAGCGGCGCGCCGTACTTCACGATGAAGCTCGTGCAGGGCGTGTCGTTCGCGCACTGGCTGCGCGACCCTGCGCACAAGCTCGGAACCAGCGAACGCCTCGAGGGTGGGCTCGACATCTTCCTCAAGGTCTGCGACGCAGTCGCCTATGCGCACCATCGCGGCGTGATCCACCGCGATCTGAAGCCCGAGAACGTGATGGTCGGCGACTTCGGTCAGGTCTACTTGATGGACTGGGGCCTGTCGCGCTTGAGCAAGACGCGCCCCGCCTCCGGCTCGCGCGCACAGATGGAGACACCAGGCCCGGTCGGCACGCCTGGCTTCATGGCACCCGAACAGGCGCGCGGCAATCCCGCCGAAATGGACGAGCGCTCCGACGTCTTCGGTCTGGGCGCGCTGCTCTACGAGATCGTGTGCGGCAAGCTGCCCTTCGCCGAGGATGGCGACGTGCAAGCGCTGATGAAGCGCACTGCAGCGGGCCAGGTCGTGCCCATCCACGAAGCCACCGCGGGCATGGGCGTGTCCAAGCGCCTGCGCAACATCGTGGCGCGCGCGACCGACCCGCTGCCTGAAAGCCGCCATCAGACCGTGGTGGAGCTGCAGAAAGACGTGCAGGCCTTCCTGCGCGGCGGCTTGCACTTGCCGCGCAAGCTGTTTCTGCCTGGCGAGACCATCATCAAAGAAGGTGCCGCGGGCGATGCAGCTTACATGATCGTCAGCGGCCGCTGTCGCGCCTACCGCAGCGTGAACAACGAACAAGAGACGCTCACCGTGATGGGAGCCGGCGACGTATTCGGCGAGATGGCGCTCTTGCTCGACGACCCGCGCGCGGCGAGCGTCGAAGCGGTCGATCACGTCACCGTGCTCGTGCTCGACAAGGCGACCATGACGGAGGGCCTCGGTATCGACGGCTGGACGGGCGCGCTCGTGCGTGCGCTCGCGCAGCGCTTCCGCGATCTGGAGCAGCAGATGCGCAGCACCGGCGTACGCCGCAGCGGCCAGCCTCCCCGCTGATTTTGTAGGGAAGCCTGCAAGGCTTGCACAAAGCGAGCGCGGGCAGTTGATGACGATCAATGCACCCAGTGGCGGGCGCTGCTAGCGGCGGTCTGCGCCCTGTGGGTGTGGTAAAATTTGGTACAACGCAACGGGTAGGGGGACTGCCATGGGAAACTTCAATCTACAACACAACGCTGCAACGCACGCATCACCTGTCGGCACAGCCGTGCCGCATCCCAAGCTGGTGTCGAGCGCCCCGCCGCCGCCAGCTGCACAGGAGGATTTCGATGTACTGCTCCGTGATGCCGAAGTGGAAGATTCGGTAGCTCGTGCACTCATGACCTGGGGCGTGGTCGGTGCCTTCGCAGGCTGTGCCGGTGGCGCAGTCTGGGCGGGCTTCGGCGGCGCGTTCTTCGGAGGCACGGCCCTGTCGGCGCTGGCCATCGCATTGACCAGCATCGTGCTTGGGTTGCGCGCGCGATTCACCTGAGCGCTTGGGTCGAGGATCGAGCGAGAGAGCTTGCCGGACCGGGCGTCGGGGGCTGTAGTATCGTGGCCTCGATGACCGAACACTTCTCGCAGATTGCCGCTCGCTACGACGTCATTCTCTTCGATGCGTATGGCGTGCTGAAGAACTCCGCGGGCTTGTTGCCCGGCGCGCTCGAGGTGCTGGCGCAGCTCATCGACGCGGGCAAGAGCTTGTACGTGGTCACCAACGATGCGTCGCGGGCGCCCGACGTCATGGCGCGCTCCTACCTGCATCCGACGCGCGGCGAGCTGATCTCGGGCGCCCGACATGTCACGAGTGGCCTGCTGGCGACCGAGTTCCTGCGGAACAAAGTGCGCTCCGGCCGCGTCGCGTACCTGGGGAAGCCGTCGGCGGCGTACTACGTGGAGGCCGCCGGCGTGGCCGCGGTGCCGATTGCACAGTGCGATGCCGATGCCGACGTCCGCGCACTCGCGTTGCTCGACGACGAGGGCTTCGACTGGCAGCTCGACTTGAACCGCGCGCTGAACCTGTTGCGCAGGCAAAACATTCCGGTCGTGGTCGCCAACGCCGACCCCACTTACCCGGTGGACGCCGAGAAGGTCGCCATCGCCGTGGGCAGCCTGGGCGACCTGATGGAGCGCATCGTCCACAAGCGCTTCATCCGCTTCGGCAAACCGGACGCGCTGATGTACGCACACGCATACGAGAAGGCGCGCCTGGAGCGGCCGGGGCTCGACAAGAGCCAGGTGCTGATGGTCGGCGACACGCTCGACACCGACGTGCTGGGCGGCAACAAGTTCGGCATCGACACCCTGCTCGTGCTCTCGGGCAATACGCGACGCGAACGCGTGGAGATGCAGATCGAGTCGACCGGCATCATCCCAACCTACGTCTGCGGCTCGATTCTCACCTGACATGCACGCGGGGATCGGCCCCCCCGCGTTACCAAGCTCACGGGGAATTCGCGTATGCTGCAGGCATGGGCACACGCGGAGGGCTGTCGGTCGCGCTCTGGGCACTGTGCACGTGGTGCTGCGTCGCTGCCGGCGGCTGCAGCAGCCGCAGCGCGCCCAGCGACGAGGACCTGCTCGACAAGCTCGTGCACGACATCACCGGTCCGGTCGATGACGCGCTGGTGTCGCGGGCGCTCGGTTACGTGGACTTCGTGCAGCTGCCGCTCGATGTCGTGGTGCCGCAGCTGTCGGGCGTGTACGACGCCGCGCATTCGCAGGAGCTGGTGAGCGCCTTCAAGAGTGGCATGCGCCAACGCTTCTACGGCGACGAGTTGGGCGTGCGCAGCAAGAAGATCAAGATCACCGGCAACGAAGCCGAGCTGACGCTGGTGCTCACCACGCGCTACGGGCCGATGCGCGTGAACCTGGCTGCGAGCAAGCTCGCGCGCGGCTGGACCGTGGGGCGAGCTCAGGTCGAGCCCTGAGCCGGGCTCGGCGCGCGCTCGAGCTGCTCCGGCTGAACGCTCAACAGACGCACGCGGCCGGTGGCGACCACGCGGTCTTGCTCGTCGCGAACTTCCGCCTGCCACACCTGGGTCGTGCGCCCGCGTGTTACCGGCGTCGCGCGGGCGCGCAGCTTCTCGCCTTCGCGTGCGGCACGAATGAAGCTCGTCGCGTTCTCGAGCCCGACGACGCCGCCCTTGTGGCCACGCTGCGCCGCCGCGAGGCCCCCACCCACCGAGCACACCGTCTCGATGACCCCGCAGTGCACGCCACCGTGCACGATGCCGTGGGGCTGCAGGTGCTGCTTGCCGACCGTCCATGCGATCTCGACGACCTCGGGCGAGGCGAGCGAGAACGACATCCCCATCGCAGCCATCCAGCCGTCGAGATTCTGGTTCAAAAGCGCAAGAAGATTGGGTTGGTCCATGTGCAGGCTCCGGCTTGGCAGGCACACATAGCACAGCTGCGCTAGCCTGCGGCGCAGGGACGGCGTACACCCGAGCTGGAGTTGGGCTGCAGTTGGGTTGCCGTCTGACCCCACAGGAAGCACCAGCCATGATGCGAGCCACTGCCAAGAAGACCGGTCACTGCCCGCGCTGCCACGACGACGTGCGCACGGTGCGGCCGTGGGCCCACTGGCGCAAGTTGCGCTACGGCTATTTCGGCGTGCTGGCGTTGGCCTTGTTCTGCACGCCGGTGTTGCTGTGCGACGGCTTCATCCTCATTCCCACGCTCATGATCTTCATTGCCGCCATTGGCCCGCTCAACGCGCTGGTCGCCAAGCAGCCGACCTGCGCCCAGTGCGGCGCCGTGGTCGACGCACTGAAGCCCGCAAGCTCCGCTTCGATGCCTGGGTCTACTCCGTGCAGCTGCGCGAGGTGATCGCGTTGGCCGAGCGCTTCAAGGACGCGCCGATCGTGCTCGACCACAGCTTGCGCGACAACGCGCTGCGCTGCTATGGAGCGTGAATGAGCGTAGCGCTGCGCGTCGGCCTCTTGCTGTGTGTCGCTGGTGCAGGCGCGTGCGCAAGCGCGGCCAAGCGCGTGGGCACTGCAGCCGACGCGTCGGTGCTGCACGACGCCACCGCGCGTGACGCCGGTGCGGCGCCGGATGCGACGGTGGCAGGCGATTCCGCTGCCGGCAGCAGCGTCGATGCACGTGTGACGAGCGGGCTGCCCGATGCAAGCCTGGATGCAGCTGACAAGAACCTCGACTCCGCGATCGCCATACCTGGGTCGCGCTGCCCCAGCCAGGCGCACTACCCGGCTCCGCTGTCGGCCAGCACGCTCAGCGCGACCAAGCTACAAGGCGGCTTCAACTTCACCGAGGGGCCGGTGTGGATCGCGGCCAGCGGCGTGTTGCTCTTCTCCGACTTGCAGCCCGCCGCGGGCGCACAGGCCGTGCAGCCGTCGGTGATCCGCCGCTTCACGCCGCCCGGTCAGTTCGACGTATGGCTCGCCAGCGCCGGGACCAATGGTCTCGCGCTGTGGCCCGACGGCAAGAAGCTCGTTGCCTGTACGCAGGACCAACAGGACGTCAGCAGCTACGATCTCGTCACGCAACAGCGCCAGGTACTCGCCACCAGCTACCTCGGCAAACACCTGCACTCGCCGAACGACGTCGCCGTGCGCAGCGACACCACGCTGTATTTCACCGACCCCAACTTTCAACAGGGCAACCGCACGACCGACATCACGCCCGCAACGGCCGTGTACCGCGTGGCTGCGAGCGGGAGCATCAGCGTGGTGGACGACACCATCACCAACCCCAACGGCATCGCGCTCTCGCCCGACGAAGCTACGCTCTACGTCGACGGCACGAGCGCTGGCGAGGGCCAAGTGTGGAAGTACGCAGTGCATGCCGACGGCTCCACGGGGCCCGCGGTGCCGCTCGTCGCGGGGCTGCGCTCGCCCGATGGCATGACCGTCGACTGCGCCGGCAATCTGTACGTTGCCGAATACGACACTGGCAAGGTTCACGTCTACGCGCCCAGCGGCGCTGAGCTCGGGACCATCGCGGCGTCGTTGCACACCACCAACGCGGCGTTCGGCGGCGCCGATGGCAAGACCCTCTTCATCACTTCGGGCGATGGGTCCACGGCCGGCAGCTTCGGGCTGTATGCGGTGCAGCTCGCGGTCCCGGGCCTGCCTTACTGAGCCTTAGGGCGTGACCTCGACGTTGCTCACGGCCGCAATCGGCTCGGGCGAGACGTACTTGCGCACGAGCACCCAGTCCCAGCGCACGTCGAGCGCCTCGTTGTTGTAGCTCGTACCGGAACCTTCGTCGTAGCGGTTGCCGAGCGTGACGCGCAGGTTGGTTGTGGTGAACGCGTCGTTGCCGCTCGCGGGTCGTGACCAGACCGGTGCTCCGTACGAGCCGTTCGTCAGGTTCTCGCGCGTGAAGGTGTTGTGGTGGGTGCTGCCGCCGTTGTTCTTCACGGTGAAGCGTGCCGCTTGGTTCGGCAGCGCGTAGCCGATCGTGTCCCAGGTGGCGCCGTAGCGGGCGGCATCCGAGGTCGCGTCGGCCGACAGCACGCCAACGCCGCTGTTGGTCGTGGCCGAGGTGCTGGTGTTGAGCCCGGCAACCATGATGCCGTCGGTCGACGCAGAGACGACGGTCGCCTTCGCTTGCAGCACGAAGGGCTCGCTGAAAGCCGCCATGGACATCAAGCGGCCGGTGGTGGTCGTGCCGGAGCTGGTGGCTTTCAAGTAGTGATTGGTCGTGTCGAGCGTGAAGGCGGTGGCGTTGCTGGCTGCCGTGCCGGCGCCTGATTGCCAGATGGTCGAGAGCGCCGCGTCGGTGCGGAAGTCGTCGCCGAAGTCCATGGTGGCGCCGATGTTGCTCGCGGAGGTCAGCGTCGGGTCGCCGTAGCGCAGACGCACTGCGCCGTCCTGGCTGGGACCGATCGCGGCCGGCAACTTCACCCAGATCAGCGCGTGCTTGTTCACGGGATCGAGCAGCTCGATCCAGAAATTGAGGAACGCGTTGTTCGCATCGGTGATGCGAATGTCGCTGCCAGTGGCGGCGGTGCCGCCGACGATGTGAGTCCACATCGTGTTGGACGAGCCCACGTCGATCAGCGCTTGGTAGCCCACGGACGTGACTGCGCTGGACGTGATGGTGACGTCCTGGTGGTAGCCACCGAGGTAGCGCGCGGAGACGATGCGGCCACCAGCACCGCCAGCACCACCGCCGCCCGCGCCGTTCTCGGTCGTGTAGATCGGGTTGCCGTTCGAGTCGGTGCCGGATGGGTAGGTGTAGCTCGTGCCCGCCGCGCCGGGGCTGCCGCCGCTGCCCGCTGCAGCACC
>JADGRE010000096.1 GCA_017881185.1 Pseudomonadota bacterium
CGACGCGTCAGCCCATGGGCCCATCGGGGATCGAAGCGCGGATCCGTGAGCGCCCCACGAGCCAGCCAATGCATGACAGCAGCAAACCCAGCACAGCCGCTGACCACGGTGTTCCGACCGGGACCGGAGGAGGATCGACGATGTTGATGGTGCCGGTCATCACCGCGTGCACTGCGCACTGGTAGAACAGCGGCGTCGGCGCATTGCTTGGTACTGCGAAGCTCAGCGTTCCACTGGTCGCGCCGTTGTTCGTGACACCGCTGGTGTACTGGCTCGTCGTGCCGGTGACCTGCGCCGTCTTGATGTAGAAGGGATGGCCAGGCGCGTTGATCGCGAACGTGTAGGTCCGCCCACGGACCAGGGTCAAGCTCGGGTTGTTTTGAGCGTTGATCACGTAGGCGGTCATGGTTGGCGCACTGACGCTGAAGTCCTGTGCGGCCGCGCGTTGCGGAACCCATATGGCCGCCGACAGCACGAGCCAGCCGGCAATGCCGAGCCAACCTGTTGCTGACGCGACGCGATCGATGCGGTGGTTCATGGTCCAATCCTCCTAAGGCACACAGTGCACGCCGACGGTGGTCGTATTGCTGCAGCCGGGTCCGTCGATGATGGTCAGGGTCAGGGTCGCCGACCCGGCGGCCTGGCACGTGAAGCGCGTGTTGGCTGAGAGTGGGTTGACGATCGTCCCGATCGCGGGGGCTGCGGTCCCGCCGAATCTCGCACTGCGTCGCGCGCACGCCACCGACATGTTCGCCATGTTGCTGCACCGGGGCCAGGTTTGTGTGCCATATGGGCGTCACCTTGGTGAACTCGGTGCGCGCGCGGGCATCTGACTCAGGTGGCGGGCCCGGGTGTCTAGGACTCTCGGGCGGCGAGCAACGCGCGCCAGCGACTGTCGTCATCCTCGGGCAAGCAGCGCTCGAATCGTCGGCGTTGCACTTGTTCACTGACTTGCCGCAGGTCCGTCAGAGACTTGGCGCACTGGTCTGCTCTTACATCGATCGCACCGGTGCATGCAGTTTGCCTGCTTCAAAGGCTCGGGGGACGCGTGAGACGACATTCAGCATGGAGCGATGGGGTGTTCCGGCGCTCTGTGACAAGCGTCTTGATGCTCGCGAGCATGGCGTGGACCACGTCGGCGTCGGCGCAGAGCTGGGTCGCTGCGCAGGAGTTTGCCGACCCAACACCGAGCTTCGGGCTGGCCTCGACGCGACGGCTGCGCCGGCGAGGCTAGCGGTGCGGCAGAACCATGCTCGAGGATGACGCCATGACCCGTGAGCGGAGAGATTGGAAACGCAAGGTGATCCTGCAAGGCGTCGTGTCAGGAGCGACGCTCTTCTGGCTGCTCGCCGGCACGTCGACCATGGCGACCGCGCGGGCTTACTGTCGCGAGTCCACCTGCGACATGTCGGCGCAGCCGTGCGCAGTGGACGCGCACGGCTGCCAAGTCGAAGGTAAGCAGCTGTCGTGGCCAGCGGGCATGCTGAGCATGGGGATCAGCTCGCGAGCGTCGCGGCTCCGCGGTATTTCGCAAGCGCAGCTCGGACAGCTCGTCACCAAAGCGCTTGGGACGTGGGCGAGCGCGACCTGTCCAGGCGGTGGTCACCCATCGATCCATGCAGAGGTGCTGCTGCTGACGGCTGGCATGATCGAGTTCGATCCCACGGGAGCCAACGACAACGTGGTGGAGCTACTGGACAGCGCGTGGCCGTACGAAGCGAGCTCGGTCGGCAAGACTCTGCTCGCGTTCGATCAAGACACGGGTGAGATGCTGGACGCAGACATCGCGCTCAACTCTGCCAAATACCCTTTCGTCACGAGCGGCGACGGCATCGATCTCGTCGCGGTTCTGACCCACGAGGTCGGTCATGCGCTTGGTCTCGCTCACAGCGACGTGGCTGGTGCGACCATGCAGCCGGAGACACGGGGCTTCGGCACGTCAGAGCTGAGGAGTCTCGAGTCCGACGACCGGGCTGGTATCTGCGCCATCTATCCGCCGACACACGACCCGGTCAGCAAGCCCGCTGGCTCTGCGGCCACCGGTTCTGCGGCGCCAAGCAACGCAGGTTGCTCCGTCGTTCGGGCGCGTGGCGCGACCCCGGCATATTTCGGCAGTCTGGCTGCCGGGTTGATCTTCGTGGTGTGCGTGCGTCGTGCGCGGTGCCGAGAGCACCGGGCGCGCGGCTCGTGGCGCCTGCGGGCGACTTCAGTGGCGATACGGTGAGTTGATGTCGGGCTCCTGCAGAACGATGTCGACGGCCGCAGCACCCAACTCGGGATCCACCATGACTGCCTTCGGCGCGAGGTAACTACCGTAGGCGCCACCTGGATCGATCGTCGGGTGATAGCGATCCCCATCGTCCGAGTCTGCATCGATCATCGCCAGCACGAAGCTGCGACCCGGTGGAACGCCGTGCACTTCGTAGTGTTGGTTCACGGCCGGTCGATCGATGACCACTTCGGCCAGTGGCTTGCCACGCGGCGGAAACGACCCGAAGAGCGCGACGCGCAGCGGACCGGTGACTTGGCCGCTGTAGGTGACGGTTCCACGCACCACGCCGGCGCTGCCCGAGCCTTCCGGTTCGCTCGTGACACAACCGATCGAGGCGCTGCACAGCGCGAGGACAATGAGGGCCCGAGTCATGGGATGGTCATCCTTCCTGCGGGGTCGAGTAGATAATCCAGCACGCCGCGGGGGGCGCGCAGAGACATGACGTAGTGAACGACATCCCAGCGTTCGTCGGGCTTGAGCAAAGCGACGAACGACGGCATCGGTGTGCCGGTATGACCGGTGGAGATGGTTCGGTAGTAGCCACGAGCGGCCGGCCCACCCTTGGGGGACGCGGAGTGGAAATCGAAGGGCCGGATCGGCTTGCCCCAGTCGTCGCGCAACGCAGCGGCGATCATCCCATCGCCGTGTCCTTGTGTGCCGTGACAAACCGGACAGCCCATGCGACCGAAGAGCGCCTGACCGCGCGCGATCGAGGCTGCATCAGCTCGCGGTTCAGCGGGGATCTCGAGCACGGGTGGTGGCGGCTCGTCCGTCCAGAAGCGATCGGAGAGTGTCATGAGATAGCCGGCCAGCAGCGTGATCTCGGCGGGTGACAGCAGCTTGCTCCACGGCGGCATGCGCGTACCGACCAGACCGAGACGGATGGTGCGCTCGATGTCCCGTTGCGTCGGGATCATGCCGGCAGGTGTGGTGCGGAACTTGTAGACGCCCCGGGTGAAGTCGAGCGGCGCCACTTCGAGAGCGGCTGCCGACGGGCCGTGGCCATCGCCATCGCGACCGTGGCAGGTGGCGCAGTACTTGAGGTAGAGCGGTCGGCCCCGCTCAGCCGCGAGCGCACGCTGTTGTGCGCGCTGCGGTGCACCCGCGCCCTGGTGCGGCGAATCCGGCGCCGGCGTTGGCAGAGCGACCTCTGGTCGCGGGAGCGCGGGCTGCGCTTGCACAGGCTGCGCTTGCACGGGCTGCGGCTGCACGCTCTCGCGCGGTGCGACCGGCGTGGACGGGGCCGCTGGCGTGGGCGCGCCCGCATCGGCGCCCTGTGCGACAGCCGCGTGCGGCAACAGCAGCTGGCAACCCATGGCAATCGTGATCGCGGAGACCAGAGCTTGCATCTGCATTCGCGGCCTCCTCAAAAGAACAAGTGCGTGAAGACCACTACGTCCCAGGCGCCGCCAGTCGGATTGGCGCGATCCCAAGACCGGCGCACCATCGTTCGCAGCTCGGTCAAGCGCCACGGGAACAGCTCTGCGACCAGGCCGGCACGCGCTCGCCTGTCGTTGCCCAGTTGGACGTCGGGATCGGCGAACTCGAAGGTGCCGATCAGATCCAGCCCTTGCAGCGGCACGAAGCTGAGCTCCTGGTAGCTCGCGTAACCCGTGAGCGACGGCATGGAGCTGGCCTTGAAGCTATCGTGCACGCTCACGAGCTCTGCGAGATAGCTGAAGCGACCCAGGTTCGACATCAGAAAGCCGCCCGCGCGCACGTTGTCGACACCTTCGCTCACGTCGGCAGTCCGCGCGGGATCGACGCTGCCAGCGAGCAGCGGGTTGGCCTCGTCCGTGTTGGGTGAGTAGTAGAACGAGCTGCCCAGCTCGACACGCAGCTTGCCCGCGCGGCCGCGCACGCTCGCGCGCGCGCTGAGCGCCTTCTCGAGCCACGAGCGCTTGCTGCCATGAGTGTCGAGGCCCTTGTCGCCGAGCGTGCCGTTGAGCACGGCCACCTGCAACATCGCGGGGCCCAGAGTGCCAGTAAGCTCGATGCCCGAATCCTTGTCGGTGGCGCCGAGGCCGATGCCATCGCGCGTGTACAGCTGATGGTTCACGTCGCGGATGCCAAAGGCCGGCATGA
Organism: Pseudomonadota bacterium; assembly: GCA_017881185.1. Classification (GTDB taxonomy): domain Bacteria; phylum Myxococcota_A; class Polyangia; order Polyangiales; family JAFGIB01; genus JADGRF01. Next base: position 4,358 of record JADGRE010000096.1, read on the forward strand.
AACGACCAACCTTGATCTGCAGGTTGTTGGGCTCACCGGCAGGCAGCACGCTGAGCAGACCCCAGGCCTCGAAGCCCGAGTAAATGCCCACGTCGAAGACCAGCGTGACGTGATCGTTCAGCGTGGCAGCGTGATACAGGTCGCCTTGCATGAGAAAGAACGAGCTGGTGACGTCCGGCTTTGCACCTGGCGCGGGTCCGCGATCCGGCTTCGAGTAGATGTACGCGGCCAGAAAGTCCGCGCCGAACACCAACGAATCGTTGATCTCGGGATCGAACGCGAAGCCGCCAGAGTGCGTGCCCTTGGGTGCACTGTCGTCCGTATCGGAGTCCGGGTGGTCCCACGCCTCGCGCGCGGGGCCCGTGCCGAGCGGTAGCCACGCCGTGGCGAAGACATTGCGACCGTAGGCGTTGCGGATGCCACCTCCGGACGGGTTGATGTGACACAAGCTGCAACTGGCGCCGTTGCGTGCCGCGAAGCGAGGCAGCGCGTGTGCGTGCGAGGACCACGCGAGCAGCACGCTGACGACCAGAAGAACGCGCACGGTCATGGGAGGACTTTCGAAGCTGTGTTGACTTGCAGGCCGGGCTGTTCGAGCGGTCATTTCACGATCACGCGGTAGCCGAACTGGGTCTTCGGATGCTCCGTGCAGAAGTAGACGAAGGTCTTGGCCGCACAGAAGCGATAGGCCCACTTGCCACCGGTCGGCAACTTGCCGCTGTCGAAGCCGCCCTGAGCCGCGGGCAGCTTCGCACCTGGCGCGCCAGCGGTGACGGTGTGGACCATGCTGTCGGTGTTGGTCCACGTCACGATGTCGCCGACGTGAACCGCCAGCACTGGCTTGTCGATGGTGAGCGTGATGTATGCGAGCTGCGGCCCGGTGCTCTGCGGCTTGACCGGCCCGGAGACGCAGGTCCCGGCGCCGCCGCCGTCAGCGGCAGGTTGCATGGAGCCCGCGGCAGCGTCCGCGACGGGCTGCGCCGACCCCGATCCACCGCCGTCGTCGAGCTGCGAGAAGCTGCCGGAATCGGCGTTCGCCGCGGCGCCCGCAGCTGCGTCGGCCGACATGCTGACGCGTGGCACGTCATATCCGAAGTCGACGCAGCAGACCGCGGTGGTGGCAACAAGCAGGCTGAGCAGTACGGTCGGTCTCATGGGCAGCTCCCGGATGGACAGCTCGGGCTGGTCCCGGCGTCATCGCCCGAGCCGGTACCGGTGCACAGCAGCGGATCGACGGGACAGCTCGCGCTCGCACCCTGTGCGATCCACGTCCGCAGCGTTTCGATCTGGCTGGCGGAGAGATAGGGACCGCCGAGCGGCATGCGCTCGCCGAACGGCGGTTTGTCCTGCGAGACCTTCAGAAACAGCTGGCTCAGCTCGGGCTGACACGGCACGACCGTCATGCCGCTCTGTCCGCCGGCGAGGACCTCCGCATAGGATGTCAGGTGCAACGCGCGTGGCGCGCTCGTGCCCTTGTGACACGCGATGCAGTTGCCGCCCAGCATCGGCTGCACGTCGGTCTCGAAGTCCGCGCAGGTGCCGGCCGCATGCGGGGTCACCGGCAGCTGCTTCTCGTTGCAATCGAACTGACCGTGCGCATCGACCGCGCGCACCGCGAACAGGTAGCTCTGGTTCTGCATCAGACCGCTGACCCGGAGCGCCGTGGCGCCTCTCACGATCGCCGCGGGCGCTTGCGTGAAGTCGATCGGGTTGGGTGCTCGCGCACGGAACACGCGGTACAGAATGTTGGCACTTTCAGTCTCGTCGGCGGCCGCATACCAACCGAGCAGCACGGCGTCCGAACCGTCGGGCGTGGCGGTGTCCAGGCCGCCGAAGAGCGGCGGGGCGTCGTCCGCTGTGCCGGTGCCACACACCGTTGGAGGGGCAGCGCTGACCATGCTCGCGTCGCTGGCAGCATCCTGCGACGCGTCCTGCGACCCATGCGCAACGTGCGACGAGCCGCCTGCAGTGCTCGCATCGACCGATGCGCGAACGTGCGCGGTCGGCGGGTGCACAGCAGGCGCCGCTGCCACGATGCACTGCCCCATCCTGCAAACGGCCGTTCCGGTGCAACCCAGCTCCTGTCCGTGCTGGACCGAGCATTGCACGCCGAGCTCGGCACCGATCCGGGCCGCGAGCTCGCGCGGCAGGCAGCGACCATCCGAATTGCAGAAGTGGTCTTCGCCACACTCGGCATCGCGCGCGCACTGGCCGCGTTCGTTGGACCACGAGCACGCGCAGACGCACGCGCTGCACGCGACGAGCAGGAGTAAGCGCGACATGGTGCGATGGAAGCGCATGGCTCTGCCGATCAAGGCTTGCCGAGGTTGCGTACGAACTCGATCAGGGCCTGGATCTGGTCCTGCGTGAGTGCAGCGAACGGCGGCATCAAGGGGCTCTTTCCGACGGCCGCGCCGCCCTTGCGCACGATGTCGGCGATGTTGCGGTCGGTCACGGTCGCCATCACCTTCTTGTCGGTCAAGTTGCGTGGCTTTGGGTTGAAAGCGATGGCCGCGGGGCCGTCGCCCTTGCCGGCAGGTCCGTGACACGCGACACAGTTCGCCGCGAAGAGCGCGGCCCCGTTGGGTTCGGCGTCAGCCCGTTCGGATGCCATGGCCGAGAGCGCGAGCAGCGCCGTGGTCAGCAGGAGCGCGAGGCCGGATGGCTTTTGCATGATGGTCGTTCCCAAAAGTTCGAGTGAGGTCAGTGCGTGAGAGAAAGCTTCTGTTTCGCGATCACCGTCGGTGGTGCCTTGTCCGTGCGCAGCCACAGGTCGTGCAGCGTGGCGCCCGTGTCATTGGTCTTGTTGTCGCGTGCGAGCGCCTCGATGTAGCGAGGCGTCGCGCTCTGGTAGAGCACGTTGACCTCGGCCGAGGTCGCGCTGGTCGGAACGGCAAGCTCGAGCTCCGCCCAGTACTGGCCGTCGACGTAGTCAGCGCCCACGACCGGTGCGCCGGCCACGGCGTATTGCGCGCGATTGAAACCCCGCGGCGGAATCCGCGTGTCTTTCAAGATCGTGTCTGCCAGCGCCGAGTGGGTGGTGAGACCTGCGGCAAGACCCACCCGCTGCGCCTGGGCACTGCTCAAGCCGACCTGCATCTCGAACACCGAGGTCGATGCAGCATCGAGCTCGGCCGTCTTGGAGTCGTAGCCCCCGTACTGCGCGACGAGCTTGCCGTTGCTCGATCGGAACACGACGTTGATCCACGCGCGCCGGCCCTCGCAATGGCCGGTCGGAAACTTGTGCCCGGTGTCGTTGACCACGCGCACCGCGAGGGTGGCTGCGTTCTGCTTGATCTCCAGCGTGACGGCTCGCGCCAGCATCGAGTCGGCTGCCGCCTGGCCGCGCGTCATGGCAGCTTGGTCCACCGCCGCATCGTCCTTGTGTTGCAGGCCGATGACCTTGAGCACCCAAGAGGCCGCTCCGGCAAAGTCATGCTGTGGGATCTCCGGTCGTGCAGCGGAGAGCTTACAGGCTGCGCCCGCCGTGCTCGGCATGTGGCAGTCCTGGCAGGTCTGCACGATCGAATCACTGCCTCCGAATTTGCCCTTCAGATCGACGCCGCTCGTTGCAAACGTGCTGAGCCTCCACTCCGTATACGTTCGGCCGACGGGGAACTGGTGCTGCGGGTCTGCGTCCTGCGCAGCATGGTCGAGCGCGCCGAGTGCGAAGGTGCCGTCGGCTTGCTGCACCAGGGCCGGGTTCCCGAAGTCATGGCAGGTCCCACACAAGCTCGGCGAGTTGAAGAAGGGCGAGTACGAGACTTCGTGAGCCGGTGCGGTGATGGTCGTGGGGTCCAGCGGACCGCGGCGTTGGCCACCAGGTGCGAGCACGAACATGGCATCGCCATAGTGGGTCGGGCGCGCGGCGAGTGCTTTCAAGGTGTCCGTGTCGGTGAGGTCCTGGGAGCTCGTTCCAGGCGCGCCCAGCGGATCGATCAGCGAGTGACAGAAATGACAACTCACCCCGTCTTGGTCGAAGGCATTCAGACTTCCACCCGTGGGGTCGTAGGCCGTGCCCGTGATGATCGCGTTCGGAGTGTGGCAACGCAGGCAGTAGTAGCCGACGCCGGGCAGATCTTGGTTCGCCGTCGCGACCTGCGCGAACACGAGCGGATCGCGCCCCGCATTCGCCATGAGTGACCCTTTCCATCCGTCGTAGGGTGCAACGGCGCCCGTGCTGTGACAGCCCTTGCAGAAGTCCGAGCTCCATTGGTGACCGCGCTGCACCTCGCCGACCTGCGTGCCGGGCACCAAGAACACCGCCGGAATCTGCGCGCGCGCCAGTATTCCGGGAGCGCGGATGGGACGCGTTGGCGTGACGCTGGCATCCGGCCGGTGCGCACTCGCGGCATCCTTCTGCAACGGCGCCGCGTCATTGGACACATGCCCAGCCTCGTCAGCGCTGCCATCGCCGGCTTGCGCTGACTGCGACGCTGGCGTGAATTTGACGCGCGGCGAACCCGAGCAGCCAAACGCTGCGACCAGCGCGAGCGCAAGTTGCGTGCGCTTAATTGTCTTCGTCTGCGCCGCCCACGTGTTCATTGTTCGCCCGAGCACGCGAGATGCGCTGCTCGCAGTTCCTATACCCACCGTCAAGCCGCCGGCCGTTCCGAAACCGTGACAAGTGAGTGGCGCAACGACGCGACGACACAAGTGCACACGCGCCGGTTGTATCTGCGCAATCGACGCCGCGTCCGGCGCGTTCGCCGCGCGCTTGCAACGACTCGGCCTTTCACTCGTCATGGTGGCCAACCACGCTTCCGCGCTTACGGTTGGCGTGCGGCTCGCCGCGCCTGCAATCGAGAATCCAATGGCTGCCAGAGCTCGCTCCGCACTCGTCAACTTGCTGGTTGGCCTGACTGGCCTCGTGGCCGCGAGCGCAGGCTGCAACGGCCGCCCGCTCCACGACGAGTTGCTCAGCGCGCTCTGGTCACCCGACGCGGGCAGCCAACAGGATGCCGCCGTCAGCAGCCGTGTCGACGCCGCAACGCCACCGCGCATCGAGCCGAAGCCCAGCGCTGGCTGTGCGCCCGTGGTCACCTCGGATAGCTTGCCGGCGCGCGCCGCCGCGAGCGCTGCGAGCGCTGATTCCGGGCAGACAGCGTTCTTCACGCGCGATCTGTTCAATCTGTTCCGCTCGCACTGCGGAGCCTGCCACGTGGATTCGGACCGCGGTCGGTTGAGCGTGAGCCTGTCGAACTTCTCGCAAACGGTCACGCAGAAGTCGTTGAGCCTGATCTTGTCCGACGATCCCACGATCTACATGCCGCCGTCAGGTCCAGACGCGAAACCGTTCTCCGAGCGCGCACCCGGAGATCCGGTGGTCGAGCTGGCGACGCTTCTGGAGCAGTGGCTCAGCGCGGGCAGTCCGCCAGACCGTTTCCTGCTGGTGAGCGACACTGCCGTGGACACCGAGCGCAGCCCGTACCTGATCGACAAGAAACTCGGCGCCGCGTTGACGAATCTGGGCAGCTGCATCCCCGACAGAGGCCTGGTGGGAACCGACACGTCGCCTGCGAAGAAGCTGGACGCTCTGTTCGCGAAAGCAACCGAGCTTCCCGATCACCTGCAGGACACGGACTTGGTCTCGCTGGATTCCGAGAAGCTGGCGCGCCAAGGCGTGATCGCGTTCGCGCCTGCGTACCCCCTTTGGGCCGACGATGCCAAGCGCATGCGCGCGGTGCGCGTGCCGCTACGTCAGGCGATTCAATTCGACAAGACGACCCAGCGCTTCGAGATCCCTCCCAACACGCGCTTCTACGAGACCTTCCTCAAGCGCATCATCGACGACGACGGCAAGCCGCGCTACCGCAAGGTGGAGACCCGCGTGATCGTGTCTCGACCCGACGCGCCGAGCTATAACCTGGCGCCACACCCGCACAGCGCCACCAGGTCGCTCTTCGGCACCTACGTGTGGAACGACGCCGAAAGCGACGCGGTGCTGTTGCGTGACCCGCTGCGCGACGGCCGGCCATGGCGCGATCGGCTGCTCACGCTGGTGGCCGACGCACCCGCCGCAAGGAAGATCACCGACGGCCATCCCGCGAACGTTCAGGACGCGCTGGAAAAGGCGAACGCCACACGTACGTACGCAGTGCCCGGCTCCGAGCGCTGCTGGCAGTGCCATCAAGGCTCGGACAACGCAAGCTTCGTGCTCGGCTTCACCCCGTTGCAGCTCAAGCGCCGGCCGCGGGGCGAAGGCGGTGTCATCGATCCGAGTGCGCGTGACGAGCTGAACCAGCTGCAGCGCTTGATTGGCTACGGTGTCATCAAGGGCATGGCGTCGCCCAAGGATGTGGTGTTGCTCGAGGACTCGGAAGGCGAGCGCAAGCCGCGCAACGACTACGAGCTGCAGGCTCAAGGTTACGTGGTCGGCAACTGCTCATTCTGTCACAACCAGAACGGCTACGCGCTGAGCGTCGCCCCGGAGCTGGACACGTTGCTCGACTTCCGACCGGGCGTCGGCGGCGGCATCTTCCAGTTCCCTATCGATAGCTTCAGCCCGCGCATTCATCGTGGTGCGACGCAGGGAGAGCTCATCCCCTACATCACACCCTCCGTGCTGGATCACGAGCCTGCGGGCGATTCGTCTAACAACTGGAAGCCGAAGGTGGTGGTCACCTTGAGGAAGACCGACGACGGTACCGGAACCGGCAACACCTACACGGGCGAATTTCCGAGCATGATCTTCGCCCCTTGGCGCAGCCTGATCTACCGCAACGTCGATACACCGTTCAGCTACGCCGAGGACTTCGCGCTCTTTCCCCGCATGCCGATGAACACGCCGGGCTACGACTGTCGCGCACGGCGGATCTTCGGAAGCTGGATGGCGAGCATTCCTGCACTCTGGAAGGGTCGCGCCGAACCTCACGCCAACGCCAACGCCGAGGTGCGGAACGATGCTCGGCCGCAACCGTACGTGGAGATCGCCCCCGGCGATCGCGAGTACACACAAGCCGTGCAGGAAGCGCAGTCCCGGGTGCGTCTGTTCCAAGAAAGCGTGCGCTACTCCGACTGCCCCGATCCTCCGGTCGACATCGTCGATCCGGACGTGGTCAACGGCTACACGGTCGTGCCGCGGCCCATCGACCGGCTCGTCACGAATTCGGATGGAACGAAGGGCACACTGGAGCTCAACATGCCGCACCGGCCGCATTGGGCCGTCACCGATTTGACCGAGCCGCCCGGTGACTGGGCACCTCGTCGGTCGGACTGGTACGACGTGCTGGTGAACAAGCACGGGCTGGACAAGAAGCCCGACGAGCGCATGGCGGTGGAGCTGACACAATCGGTGACACTGACCGAGGACCTGGTGGCATTCGCGCTGACCGACCGGCCGTTTAGCGTGTGGGTCGAGAAGAGCGGCTGCGACTTCACCGGGATCAAGCAGGCGTCGGACTTTCGAGGTGTCGAGCGTCCGCGCTGGATGGACGTGCAGGAGAGCGGCGTGACCACTGGCCACGAGCACGTGTACGACATCTCGCCGGGCGCCGAGTTGTTCACGACGATCTGCCTCGCGTGTCACGGAGCGAAGGCAGATTCCACCGGTCGCGTGGCCGCCACGATCGCCGACATGACCGGTGGTGAGACCCGCGTGGCCAATCTTCGGGACGGACTGCTCGGCCCGGTGGGCGAACCAGGGAAGAACCGCCAGATGGTGTTCGGGGTGGCCGCCGGCAATGGGGTCAGCGTCGACGACTGGGCGGCGCGCTACGTCGCCTGGATGGGTCTGGGCGGCACGCAGCGAGTCATCCCGGCAGCAGTGCTGACCGTGGTCGGCAACACGGTCGTCGTCAATCGCAGGCGCGAAAGCTTCCATGCGCCGACCATCGGCGGGAACATGCTCACCGTCGCACAGGTCCTCTGTGCAGACGTGTTGCCCGCGTTGACCTGGTCGCTGGATCTGACCAACGGACAGATCTACGCCAAGGCTGATCCCAAGAGCGGCGCCTCGAAGCCTGCGCTGATCGAGCAGAACGGCGACTTCGAGATGTGGAGCTCACTGTGCGCGCTGAACAATCCACTGCCCGTCCGCGTGGTCGACCTGCCGCCCGGCGTGACCCGAGACCAGATCGATCAATTCACGGCGCGCATCAACAACACCTTGGGCAGCTCAGATACCCCTCGAGGCAACTACGGGCTGTACAAGCGCGAAGCCTATCCGCCCAACACTCCTGTGGGCGATGATCAAGGAAGCATCCAGCCAAGCATGAGCGCCGGCATTCGGGCCCCATGGTGCATCCGCAAGCCCACCCGGGCCCAGGATCTGATCGTAGCTCAACAGGTTGCCCAGGACTTCGGGCGCAGCGGAGAAGCGTTGCCATTCTGTCCAGATTCGCTGTTCGTGACTCGAGACAATGTACAAACGAACCAGCTTTCGCAGGACGAAGTGAACCGCTGGACCATGCGTGGCGCAATGAATGCCGGGCTGTCGGTGTTCCTGTACATGGCAGGCATGTTGAAAGGCACCGTGCCTCCCGTGACGAGCTTCGACGCCTGCGAACGAGTCAAACACTGACGATCGATGACCATGCGAACCAAGACTCGGAACTGGACTGGTTACGTCGCACCCGCCGTGCTCATGCTGCTGCCCTGGCTGCCGGCTTGCCGCGACTCGCTGGGCCCGTGCGACGAAGCCGCAGCACGCGAGCTCGTCTATAGTACACAGGGCGCACTGGTCGCCACCAAAGGTCAGGCCCTGCTGCACGACTCGTGTGGTCAGGGCGTGTTCTGTCATGCCGCAGCGGCCAAGGGTGACGCACGCTACCTGGCACCAACCGGGATGGACTACGACATGCTGCCGGTCCCAAACGGCTGGCCGCAGGTCATCTACCAGCGCGACGCCATCTTGCAGTCGGTGGTCTCGGGCAACATGCCGCCCGGGCATATCGGTCAGCAGAAGCTCGCGAACACCGAGTGGGTCGCCGATCTGCAGCTGCGCGAAGGTGCGCCGCGCTTACCGAGCCTGGCAACGGCACGGGGTAAGGCTGTGCTGCGCAACTGGCTCGCGTGTGGTGCACCGGTGGTCGCTGCGACTCACCTGCCGGACTGGGCGCGACCCGCCGACGAGGGCGACGGCGGACCGGGTGCGCTCGACTGGAGTGAGCTGTTCGCGAACGTGGTGCATTCCGGCTGTTCAAGCACAGGCTGCCACGACGCGTCTGCTGGCGGCCGTCTGGCCATGGTCGAGGAGTGTGAGGCTTATCGGCAGTTGCTGCAGGTAGGCCCGTGCGGGAAAGCACGACTGATCCCGGGCGACGCCTCATCGCTGCTGGTGACGAAGCTCGACGCAGCGTCGGCGCAGCACTGCGGCAAGCCGATGCCTCCGGCCGGCCCCCTGGCCAGCGCGCAGATCCAGCGCATCCGCCAGTGGGTGCAAGCCGGTGCACCCGCACGCAACTGCCCTTGAGGCAGGCAGCTGCCACGCTCAGAGGTACACGTGAAGCTGCCCGAGCAGCGTGCTCGCCGCGACGTGCTGTGACCCGACTCCCAGACTCTGCAGGATCGCGTCCACGCGAACATCCGTGTGAGGCGCGAAGAACCACGCAACGGAGCCCCAGCCACCGTACGAGGTGGCGGTCTGCACGTACGGCGGAGCGATGGCCTCGCCACTGAGAATGAAGTGCAGCCCCTGCACGGGCTCGCAATCGGCCTGCAGCAGCGCAGCGTAGCCCGTGCCAGAGTACGCCCGGCTCACGCCCCTGGGCTGGGCATTCACCAGGAGGTCGACCTCACTCATGATCGTCAGCTGCCGCAGCGGCGAGAATCGACCGAAGAGGCCGTGGGCCTGACGCGTCAGCGCGGTCTGAAACAAGGGCTCGCGTGAGACCTGCGTGATGAGCGTGCTCACGCCGACGGCAACGTGAACACTGGGTGCCCATTCCAGATACCCGCTGTAGCCCTGCTCGCGCTCCGCGGCTGGAGTGAGCTGGAGGTTACCGGCGATCAGCATGAGCTCGCCACGCAGACCGTCGACGTTGTAGGCGAGTGCAACACCGTGTTGCTGTCCGGCGTTGATGTCGTCGTGAACCCCGGCGCCGAACAGTGGCCCGGTCGGGCTGCGTATGAAGAAGGTGTGCTCGATGCCTCGCAAGCCGTAGGGCACGTTCATGCGGCCCACGCGCACGAGCCAGGTGTTGTCCGCGCCGAGGTCGACGCCGAGCCAGTGCACTCGAGAGATCAGGTTGTCGCGATCGGCGCTGGTCAAGCGCGCAGCCTGCGCGCCGTTGTGATCGTAGCCGATGCTCGCGTTCATGCGCACTCGACCGAACGAGACTTGACCCTGCAGGTCCGATTGCATCTGCAGAAACTTGTCGATGGAAGCGGTGCCCGCGGCGACCGAATGCAGGTACCCGGCACGGTACTCTCCGCCCAGCAGCACGCTGTCGGGCAGCGCGAAGGCGCCGAAGAGGAAGTCCTTCACGCGACCCGGCTCTTCGTCGGCTGCTACCCGCGAATATCGCGTCCGCAGCAGCACCTCGCCTTGCGCACGGCCGTAAACCGTCAACAGCCCACCGCCCGAAGGATCGGCGTGACAGGTGCCGCAGCCCGTGTAGTCGCGCGCAATCATCCAGCCGTAGGCGTGGGCTCGGCCAGTCCAGCTGCCGAGACCGAGCACCACTGCGATCGCAAGCCCGACGCGCACCAGCGCTGGTTGCGTGGCGCGTGTGTCCATCGTCATGCCGGCTCTCCCAGACGAACGTGATGCGGGCCCGGCGTCACAGGTCGGCTGCCACGAACTTCGCCACCACGTCGACGTCCGGTTTGACGGTAATGCCCATGTAAGCTGGAACGATGATGTCGAAGTCGGTCATCTGCAGGCGCAGGCTGCCCTGGACGTCGAAGGCCGTGCCATGCCGTTGCACCTGGTACTGCACCGAGACGGGGTGCTCGTGGCCATGCAGCTGAAGCGTGGCCTGCACGTTGCCTTGGCTGGTTGCGCCTTGGGCGGGGAGCTTGAGGCCGGAGCGCGGCACGACCAGTGTGGTCGTGGGAAACTTCTGCACCTGCAGATACTTGTCGCGCATGTGACGGTCTCGAAGCGAGATCCCGGTGTCGAGCTGCGTGAGCTTCACGAGCAGCGAAATACTCTGCGCGTCCTCCGTAATGGCGAGCTCGGAGCTGGTCCCGACCATCTTCAGACCCATGGAACCGAGCGCAGTGAACTGTACGCTTGACGCGCCCTGATGGGCGAGCTTGGCGCGGGCGTTGCTGGGGTACATTCCTGCGCATGCCAAGAGCGCGAGCAGGACCGCTGCTCGTGTCGTGTCACGTTTCGTCGTGTCAGCTCTCCACTGAAATGGTCGGGCAATTGTCATGTTCGGTCTCCGTCGTGCGAACCCACAGGGCAGCCGCGTGTGTGCACGACATCCTTGTTGACTCGTATGACAGGCGAGTGTCCGAAGCGAAGCAACTACCGCACGACCCACCCCGGAGCGAGACACGGTTGCGTGAGCGCAAGCAGCATCTGTCAAGTCGAAACACGCAACCACGGATGGCTCCACCGACCTCCGAACTTTACAGCGTCCGCCTCAGCACTCGAGCCATCGAGCGGGCAACTCGTAGCGGCAGCAGCTGTTGGTCGCGCGTCATCCATCCGGCGACAGTGTCTCCGGTCGCGCATGACCGCTCATCTAACCTGCTTTCGCGACCGCGAGCTTGGTGCAGAATTGCTCGGCGAAGTCGGTGACTTGATTCCAGTCGGTGTACTCGAAGTCGCGCGACGTATCCGTGTCTCCGCCTTTCTGACCAGAGATGTGCTTCATCACCACGCGTTTGAGCCAACTGTATTCGGTGTACTTGAGCGCGCCGGCGAAGCTCGCGGTCAGCAGCGGTTTCCAGCTGGCGCGTTCGGCAAGCTGAGCGATCATGCCGTGAATCTCGGCGGCGTCCTCCGGGCTGCGACCGGCGGCGGCAAGCGACACGGAGAAGAACGCCGATGGGCGCGTCGCGAGCGCGGCCCGCTGGCGTTCGACGAAGTGGACGACGGCAGCTTGGTAGCGGCCTTCGTGAACCGACGCGCCCACGATCACACCGGCATAGGCGTCGAGCGACGCGTCGGTCGCGAGCTCCGAAGCCTGCACCACGTCGACTTCGTGGCCGAGGCGCCGCGCGGCGGCCGCGATGTGCTGCGCTATCTTTGCGGTGTGACCTTCGGTCGTCCCGTAGGCGATCAGCAATCTGGACACACCCGGGCAGATACGCGCCGCCTGCGCTGCGTCAAGCAGTGCGGCGCCTCTTCGAGGCCTGGCTCAAGGTATCTCCAAACCGTCTTCAGGACGGCCTCGCCTCACGCGCATCGCGCAGGAGAACCGTGGCCAGCACAACGACCCAAAGCAAGAAGACACCGATGTTGATGCGCTGCCAACCCCCACCCGCGGGGTGGGAAGATTTGCGACAATCCGGGGGGCTGTCCACTCCGGTCCGTGCTCCGAACACGAGCAGGACCACCATGGTCCCAATGGAGTGCAGGCGGAACCGTTTGCCGTGGGTTCGCACCGTTCGCTCACTGTCACTGCGCTGTACGCGCATCAGACTGACGAAGCGCGTCGCGCTGCCGCCGATCGTTTGCAGATTCAAGTCGGCGCGAGCGTCGCTGCCGGTGCAAACTTGGAACAGATTGGCACCAAGATCGGCACCGGGAAAACTGCTGTCTCGCGTAACTCTGCGAAATCTGTGGTGGGCCAAGAAGGATTTGAACCTTCGGCCAATGGATTAAGAATCCACTGCTCTACCAACTGAGCTATTGGCCCGCGTCAGGGCGCGTGTTGTAGACTAGATGCCCGGCGTTTGCCACCCCTTTTTGGCGAGACGACAGCCGAGGCCGGGCGGGGAATTTCGGGCGGGCCCGGGGGGGGCGCTCGGCGGGCCTCGCAAGCGGCTGTGCTCGTGTGTTAACAGGTGCAGCATGGATCGCGCCGCAGCGGTGATCAGTGCGGGCAAGAAGCTGTGCAAACAGCTCGCCCCGCTGTCGTTCGGCGCGCCGGTCACGCACGTCTACAATCCGCTCGTCTATGCAGCGGCGCCCTACGCCGACTACCTGCGCCGTTACGCGGCGACCCCGAAGCAGGTGGTGTACCTGGGCATGAACCCGGGGCCCTTCGGCATGGCGCAGACGGGCGTGCCCTTCGGCGAGGTGAGCTTGGTGCGCGACTTCCTCGGCGTGCGCGGCGCGGTGGGCAAGCCAGAGCACGAGCACCCCAAACGGCCCATCGAGGGCTTCGCCTGCACGCGCAGCGAGGTGAGCGGCGCGCGGCTGTGGGGCACGCTGGCCGCGCGTTACCCGCAAGCGACCGGGTTCTTCGAGCACGCGTTCGTCGCCAACTACTGCCCGCTCGTGTTCATGGAAAGCAGCGGGAAGAATCGCACGCCCGACAAGCTGGCCCCGAGCGAGCGCGACGCGCTGTATGCGGCCTGCGATGCGCACCTGCGCGCGCTGGTGGCAGCGCTGGAGCCGCGCTACGTGATCGGCATCGGCAAATTCGCGCAAGGCCGGGCGCTGGCTGCGCTGGGCGGGCTCGATCTCAGCATTGGCACGATCTTGCACCCGAGCCCCGCGAGTCCGGCCGCCAACCGCGGCTGGGCCAAGCTCGTGGACGCAGCGCTCGCAGAGCTAGGGCTCACGCTCTAACGCGACACTACCCAGCTCGGCCCGCTACGCGACAACCGGGCGCGGTAGTACGCTGCGCCCGTGAGCGAACGCGTGGCACGACAGAGCTTTGTGCTCGCCTTGGCGCTCTTGCTGTGGTCGGTCGCGGGGCGAGCGAGCCTCGCCGCGCTGGTGCTCGCGTATCTGGCTGCGCTCGCGCTGTTGCAGCTGCCAGGCTTGTGGCAGGTGGTGCGCGAGCCCTCTGTCACGCAGCGCTTGCTGCTCGCGCTGCTGATAGCGGCGCCCGGAGTGACTTTCGCGTGGCGGCAGCGCGCCGAGCTGGCCGAAGTAGAAGGGCTGCACGGCTTGCGGGAGCACCTTGCAGATCGACTGCGACTGCAACGCACGCCCTCGATCGCCCCAGCACTGGTGAGCGCGGACCGGCCCCAGAGTTTCTTCGTCTACGCGCCCGGCACGCAACAGTTGCAGCTGCGTCTTGGACCGAGAGCGAAGCCGCTCTCCGGACAGGCGCTCGGCGAAGGCGTGTTCCGTGTCGACTACGATCCGCGCCGCGATGGCCCACCCTCGCCGGCCGATGGCGAGTTGCGCGCGCAGATCGATGCCGACGGCCACACCACCCAGCGGCAGCTGCGTTCGGTGACGCCGCTGCCGCATCCACGTTGGCTTGCGCTCTCGCCCAACGGCGAGCGCGCTGCGGCGCTGAGCGAGGAAACCGACGAGCTCTTCGTGCTCGGCCGCGAGGGTCTCTTGCGCCGGATCGCGGTCGACGACGGACCGAGCGACTGCGTGTTCCTCGACGACGCTCACATCGCCGTCAGTCACCGCTACGGCAGGTCGCTCAGCATCGTGGAGATCAACGGCGCGCAGCCCACCAGCCACGTGGCCATCGGTGCCCGACAGACACGCCTGGCGCTGAGCCCCGATCGCTCACGCCTTGCAGTCGCGCTCGCAGGTAGCGAGCCGAGCGTAGCGTTGCTCGACACGCAGCCGCTGCGCGAGCGCGAGCGCGTGAGCGTGCCGGCCGCAGCCGACATGCTGGCCTTCGGTACCGACGCCGGCACGCTGCTGGTGTCCGCACGCAAGCCCGCAAGCCTGTGGCGAATGCGCGCCGCAGCTCCGGGTGCTCACTACCAGCTCGATGCCACGCTACCGCTGAGTCGCGCCGCCGTGACCATGGCACGCTCGACGGATGGTACGCAGCTCTTGCTTGCGGTCACCGACTACGATCCGCAAGCACGCCCCCAGCTCGGCAACCACTTCGTGCAAGATCAGCTGCTCACGGTCGACGTGGCGTCGCTGCGCGTGACATCGAGGCAGCTGACAGGACGACGCAGCAACCGCCAATCCAAGCCTGGCGACCAAGATCGCGGTGCTTCCCCGATGGGGCTCTCACAACACGCCGACGGCAGCTGGCTCATCGCGTTCGCCGGCACCGACGAGCTGTGGCGCATGTTGCCGGGCGCGAGCGACCCCGAGCTGTACGATCTGGTGGACTTTCCGCTCCACGCACCGCACGGAGCCGTGCAGCTTGCAGACGGCACCCTGCTGGTCAGCTCGCCATCGCAAGGCAGCTTCGGACTCATCGCTCCCGGCACGCACACGCCGCGCATCGTGCGCGTCGCTGCGAGCGACGCCAAGCTGCTGGAGAACAATCGCCCAGCGCTCGAGCGCCGCGTGGGCGAGCGCGGCTTCTACGAAGCCACGCGCAGCGGCACTTCCTGTCAGAGCTGCCACATGCACGGCGACAGCGACGAGGCCGCGTACAACCTCGGCGATCATCGCTTGATCCCCACGCTGCCGGTGGGCGGCCTGCTCTGGTCGTCGCCCTACCTGCGCGATGGCAGCTATGCGCAGCTCGCCGATCTCGACGACGTCGCGCAGACCCTCTACCGCGGCTACCTGCGCAGCCAGGGCGCGCGTGGCCAGGCCGTGCAGGCGTACATGGAGGCGTTGCCGCGACGCGACGCCATCGACCAGCCGCGCGACTTGGCTCGCGAACGCCGCGGTCTGCGCGCGTTCTGGAAAGCACGCTGCCCCACTTGTCACGCGCCGCCCGCGTTCACCAACCTCGGGCAGCTGGCCATGCACAGCTTGTTCCCCGACGAGGCCACGCGTCTGCCCAAGCCCGAGCTGCTCGACACTCCGTCGCTGCTCTCCGTGTCCGCGTCGGCACCGTACCTGAACGACGGGCGCGCACGCAGCCTCGAAGCGCTGCTCACCACCCACAACCGCCGCAACTTGCACGGCGACAGCCACGCCCTGTCGCCGAGCGAGCGCAGCGACCTGATCTTCTTCTTGTCGTCGCTATGAACGAAGCCGCCGCACTGCCCGCACAGCTCCGCCGCCGCGCACTGCGCACGGTGCTGTGGCTGAGCGCATTGCCGGTGGCCTACGCCGCCTACCATGCTGCAACAGAGCGTTACGCGCTCGGTCGCGCGCTCGGGCTTGCACACGACACCGGCTGGCTGGCCATGGCGGCGCTGCTCGCGAGCTTGACGATCTCGCCCCTGCAGCGCTGGCTGCCACGACGAGCTGCGCTCGATGGCACGCGACCCTTGCTTGCGGCGCTGCGGCGCTCGCTCGGCATCGTCTGTGGGCTGTGCGCGCTGCTGCATGCCGCGCTCAGCTTCTTCGTGCTGCTGCACGCGCGCGTG
>JADGRE010000259.1 GCA_017881185.1 Pseudomonadota bacterium
AACACTGACGGGCGTAGACCACCGCGGAGAACCCTGCGTTCTCGGTTGAGACGTTGTTCATGTAACGCAGGTGGTTCTTCTGCATCGCGTTCGCGACTGAGCTTCCAGGGTAGCGAGTTCGTCGCTGTTCGCCCTCCGCGCGCGCTCGACGGGTTGCCCGACCTCGGCGGCGGCGTCGTCACCGAGGCCCACGCCGGGGGGACCGTTCGGGTGACGACGTTCGAGCGCACGCTCGTCGACGTGCTCGACGCTCCCGACCTTGGCGGCGGGTGGGAAGAGGTCTGGCGATCGCTGGAGATGGTCGAGTACTTCGATCTCGCCGCCGTCATCAGCCACGCTCTCAAATTGGGTTCCGCGCTCACGAGCGCGCGCGTGGGCTTCTTCTTGGAGCAGCACCGCGAGGCGCTGTTCGTCGAGGAGCATCACCTGAAGGCCCTCCGCGACCACGCTCCTCGCCAGCCGCGCTACCTCGATCGCAAGCGCGAGGCCGGTCGGCTCGTGAAAACGTGGAACCTCGTGGTACCAGAACGTGTGCTCAACCGAACTTGGGCACAGGTCGCCTGATGCTCTCACGAGAACAGCTCCAGCGAGCGGCAGCGGGCAGCGGCTTTCAGATCGAGTCCTACGAGAAGGTCCACGTGCTCGTGCGCCTGCTCGAGGCGGTCAGGGCGGATTGTCGATTGTGCAAGCGCGTGCTTACCTACGGTCGCGAGCCCAACGCCAGCTGGAGCGAGGCTCTGCTTCCGGCGCCAACTCAGAAGTCTTCCAGCTTTAGGCCCAGGGTCCGAGGCCGCATCTGACCCAGGCGCGTGAGCGCCGCATATACGGCCCTGGGATCCAGCGCTCGGACGTCTGCGACGGTGTCATCCTCGTCGAGCTCTGCTGCGGGCGTGTCCGTTGCGCTTTGTTTGGCAGCGCGCAGGTCTGCGACGTGTCTTTGCAGCACCGCGGATGCGAGCGTCGTCGCGGCGACTTGCAAAGCTTCTTGCTTGTCGGGCGACGGAGCGGACAACACATCGACTGTGCCCGAACGATTCCAGTACATCGCGCTCAATGTTCCCCGCGCATCGAGCGTAAGCGTCAGTAGCGCGTCCGGTCGCGCATCGGTCGCGCTCAGCTCTTGCAGCGTGACAACGCGCACGGTGAAGCGTTGCGCGAGCTGGAGGCGCACGGCCTCGGCGCTCTGCGCCCCGAGCCCTGATTGGACGACCACCACCGTGACCACTTGCGCGGCTCGCGTGGAGCTTTGCGCGCTCGCGTAGGTTGGCGCTATCAGGAGCCACGCGCTGAGCACGACCAACAGCAACCGCATGCCTTCGAGCCTAGCCGAGTTTCAGCGTCCGCGCGACGCTCCACAGTCACCGTTCACCACGCCGGCCTGACCTGGTCAGGTGCACCACCGCTGCTTTGATCTGGCGCTTCGCGTATAGTCTTGGTTCGGCGGACGGCAGGCGGACACGTGGGGCGCAGTTCGGGTCTATTCTGGTTCATGGTTGGGCGCTGGGCGCCACGCGTCGTCGTGGCCTCGTTCGTCGCGCCCTTCCTCTACTGGGGTAGTGTCCAGCTCGACCACACGACACTGCGCGGGCTCAGCGTGCGAGGCCAGCCATTGCCACGTACGCAGCGACCGCAAGAGTTCCTTGCAGCCCGCGCGCGCAAGTGGGAAGCGCAACAGCTGTCGATCCTGACGGGCCCGCATTTGACGCGCGTAACGCGAGCCGAGCTGGGTGCCACGCTGGAGGTCGAGCGAGTGGCGCGCCAGGTCGCTAGCCTGGGTCACTCCGGCAACCCGTTGGTCGATCTGTGGGTCACCTGGCAGGCCGCCACCACTGGCCGAGACTTGCTCTGGGCGCCCCACGTCGACCGCGTCAAGCTCGGCAATTACGTGCGCGCTATTCGCAACGTGGTCGAACGTCCACCCGTGGCCGGGGCCACCGACCAAGCGGGCTGGTCGATCGCGGGCGTCCCGGGTTTGACCCTAGACACGCTGGACACGGTGGCTGCGATCGAGCGCGTGCTGCGGACGGGTGAAACACAGCTCTCCGTCGCTTTACGCCAAGTGCCTCCGCCGCAAGCCGTGGCGATTGGTTCGCCTGACGCCGTGCTCTACGACGAGAACGAAGAACATCCTGCGGTCGAGACGCACGGCACCGGCAGTGGTGCAGCTGCGGCCTACGCGGCGCAGCTGTTGGCGGCGCAACCCAAGTCCTGGTTGCCGACCCAGGGCTGCGAACCGATGGACCCACCGTATACCCATTTCTGCCAGGGACCACGGAAGGTGGCCGCGCCGTTTGGCCCAGCCACCGAGCTTGCCGAACGCTTGGAGCTCGGTAGCGTGGCGGCGGTGGGTCGGTTGCTAAATTTCGGGCCACGTGCAGATTGGGTGCAGGCCGCGGGTGGACCCATCGCGCGGCACCGGGACATGCAGTGGCCTGTGCCAGCCGGAGCACTGTGGCGACGTTTCGGTTACGTACGCCGGCCGCCGTTCGAGAGTCTGCTGCATCGCGGCATCGATGTCGGCGCGCCACAAGGCACACCCATCCTTGCCGTCAACGACGGCATAGTGGCCTACAGCGACAACGGCGTGCGCGGCTATGGCAACCTGCTGGTCGTGGTGCATGACGATGCAAGCGTCACGTTCAGCGCGCATTGCCACGCGATCTACGTGTTTGCAGGCCAGCGCGTGCGACGTGGGCAGGTCGTCGGGGACGTCGGTGACACCGGCCTAGCTCGTGGCACGCACGTGCATTGGGAGTACCACCTGTTTGGCAAGCCCGAGGATCCCAACGGAATGTTCCAGGGCGGGTGAGTCGCTTCGCGGAGCGCCATCCGCGTGCACAAGTCAGCGCCGAGGCGCGTCGAGCACTTGGGTCTTACCTTTGGTCGGAATGATGCGTGGCCACAGCGGCGGTTGTCGGCTGTAGAAGCCTGACCCTTCGACGTGGATGAAACGTTCTGCATCGATGCGGCGCACGTCGCGAGCTGGAATGTCCGGATGCTCAGCGTCCGTGTCGGCGACTTCTACCTGCTCGGTGATCACCACGTAGCGATCGTCGTGAGAGACGTTCGCCAGAATCTTCATGTGCCGGTTCCAGCCGTTTTCCAGGGTGATGTCGGCCTCGCGAGTGAGCTCTACCCACGGTGCGTCGATGCATTCTTGGCTCTGTGTGCGCCTGATCGGCGGAGCGTAGAAGTGCGCATGATCGTAGACGAGCACATTGGCAGCGCGTCTGCAGGTCGTCGGCTGTTTGGGATCCTCGCAGCTCTCGCCTTCGCCCATCAGCACCGCCTTCGAGCCGATCTGCCACAAGCTCAAGTCGACGCGCGTGGGTCGCAAGCGCAGAAAGCCGAGCGAGCCGACATAAGCACTGCGCTGCGTCAATGTGACTGCCGCCACGGGACCGAACCCATCGCCGTTCGGAAAGCGGTGCGTCATGATCCAAACCAGATGCTTGTTTGCTGGCAGGATGCGCTCGACCACCGAAGCCTCGGTCAATGCAACGGGCTGCGGAATTCCCGGGTCCGGCGTTTGGATTTCGCAATCGGCCGGCAACGGCGTGTGCTCGATGCGCTCGCCTGTGCAGGTGGTTTGCGCGTACACGCCGTCCGCCCGCTGGTCGCCCACTAGCATCAGTCGCATCCAGTCGCCCGCTCGCAACGGCCGCGGGGCCCCGCCTTGCATCGGTAGCGGCATCTCACACAGACCAAGCTTGGTCGGCGCCTTGGGCGTGCTCGTGCAGCACGCCAAGACGAATGCGCATGCCACGTGGAGGGTTGGCGCCAACGCGTGCGTCAGCCGTCGTCGGGATTGGGGGCGTCGGTGCATCAGCGTCGAGTAGGCGGCGGTAGCGACCGCCGTCCTCCGGTAATGGCGTAGTACTTACGCGCGAAACCACGGCCGAAAAGCTTGCGGGTGAAGCGATCTTCATCCACCGCATCTTCGAACACGGACACGTAGCGTTGCCAGAGTTTCTCTTTCTCGTTCGCGAAGAGCTTGCCGAACATCGACCCCTTGGTGTTGGGCTGATTCACGCTGGCGAAGGTCTGTGGGGAGAGCTCTTCCAGCATGTCCCGCGCGCCTTGCACGACTGCGCTGACCAACGCCACTTGGTGCACTGCAAAGTCGGCCATCGCTCTCGAGAGCTCGTCAACTTTCGCGGCGCCTTCGTTGCCCGGGTTCAAGAGATAGGCGAGCAGCACGCGTGGGTCTTCGGTCGTCTGCAGCATCGAGCTGTCGTCGGGCCTTTCCAGCGACATTTCTTCACAGAAATTGGCGTGCGCCCGGCGCAGCTCGACGAAGGCCGTGCTGAAGACCTCTAGGATTTCGCCGATGCGCTCCATGGCGAGTGCGACGTTGATCGGCACGCGCGGCGGTGGGAAGAGCCCATTGGTGAGGCGCTTCAACCAATCGTCCATCTCCGGCACGCCTGTGCGCAGGGGGCTCACCCCTAGCTGGCTCATCAGCGCGCGGAGCTCGGCTTCGTGGCCAAGCTCGGGGAATTCGGTTGCGAGTCGGTCGACGAAGACTTCCCGCTCGACACCGGACACGTTTTGCA
Organism: Pseudomonadota bacterium; assembly: GCA_017881185.1. GTDB lineage: Bacteria > Myxococcota_A > Polyangia > Polyangiales > JAFGIB01 > JADGRF01. The sequence continues at coordinate 4,557 of JADGRE010000259.1, forward strand.
GCTGTGCTTTCACCTGCGCGAGCAGGATTTGCCAGCTCGCGCGGTATTGATCGTAGGCGCTGCGTAGGTTGGCCTGCTCGCCCTGGCGAGCCGGTGCCGGGTCGGACGGCACGGGGCGCGCGGAAGCCGGGTGCGGTCCGGCAAGAGCCGTTGCGGCGGGCGAGTCATTGCGCTCTGCAACCGTCGTTGATGGTGGCGCTCGCCGGTTGGCGGCGATGATGGCTGCGGTCCCGGCTGCACCGAGGTACATCGTGGCCGACAGAGAGTTGGTGTCGGAGCCGCCGGTGCGAGCGAACGCTGTCCCGCGGCGTGCGCCGAAGAGCTCTGGCGGCGCGCTCACGCGCAGCAAGTGCAGGCGCAAGGAGCCGATCCGCAGATCGGTCGTCTCGGAGATCGCGATCTCGACGTTGCGCTTGACGGGTTGCCCGTTTACCAGCGTGGGGTTGGTCGAACCGAGGTCCACATAGGTGGTCTGGGTTGCGTCGAAGCGGATCACGCCGTGCCACTGGGAGACGAAGCTCTCGTCGAGCTGCAGGTCGTTGAGCGCGTTGCGCCCCAGGCGCACCGGCGACCGCGCGAAGGCGCAGGTGTCAGCGACGCGTTCTTCGGTGCGCTCAATCTGGATGACCAACGGAAGCATGAGGTTTGGCTAGCAACTCTAACGCGCTTGGGCCGCTGTCGGCGACTTCCAAGCGGGTGTTCAGTGATCCCCTGGAATCGGCTTGGCCCGACCGTCGTTCCCACGTCGTCCGCCAGGCTCGACCGACCGCAGCGTCTGCCGGGTGGCGCGCGTGTTGCGTCGGAGATCTGCGTGAGGTATCTCGCGACACTGTGATCCTTGCGCTCTTGTATACGTCCGCGCTGCGGACAATCAGGTCGCCGGCGGCACGTGTCGCGTGGATCTTCTGCTGGGGACTGCTCACTTGGTGCGCGTCGGCCAAAGGCCACGCCCAATCGAGCATGGAAGGCGAGCACGGCGCGGCCGCGGCTGGCGCGAGCCAGGACAGATCGGTCGCCACGGACAAGCCCTACCGCGAGCTGATCGAGGCGGCTCTGCACGAGTACCAGCTTGCCAACTGGGACGAGGCTATCGCGCTGTTCCAGCGTGCCCACGCCATGAACCCCGGCGCCCGCACCCTCAACGGCATCGGTAAGGCGGCCTACGAGAATCGCCAGTACGTCCTGGCGATCACCTACTTGCGGCAAGCCCTGCAGGAGACGCGCCACCCCGTCACCGCCAAGCAGCGCGCCGAGCTCACGGACCTGATCCGGCGCGCCGAAGCGTTCGTGGTGCACTTCACGCTCGATCTGGACCCGGCGGACGCGACGCTTCAGGTCGACTCGATGCCCGCAACGCTGACCAGCGAACACGAATTGCTCATGGACCCCGGCGAGCACGAGTTGGTTGCGAGCAATCCCGGTCGCGAAAACGTGGTCCGTCGCGTGCGTGCGGTGGTCGGGCAACGCGAGCGCCTCACGATCGCGTTGCCGGTGGCCGCCGGCGCAGCCCCCGCGAAGGACCAACCGGGCAGCTCGCTCGCTGCGCTGCCGCCGTCCGCAGCGGTCCCCGCGGCCGGACGCTCATTCGCGGGCTCGACCAGTACAGCGGAGCGCGGTTCGCGCTCACGCACGCTCACGCTGGTGGGCGTGATCGCGGGTGGCGCGGGGCTTGTGCTTGGGGGCGTGACCGGGCTGTGGGCGCTGAGCAGCACCCGCACGCTCAAGGACGAGTGTCCCGGCAACGTGTGCCAGCCAGCTTCACGTTCGACACTCAGCACGGCCAAGACCACGGCCACTCTGTCGACTATCGGTTTCGGGGTCGCAATCGCCGGCGCTGCTTTGGCTGTCGTGAGCCTGCTCGTGTCACCTGCACACGCGGCTCCCTCCGCGGACGATGTGTCCAAGCAGGCCAGCGAATCTGCGGCGTCCACCCGAGCGGCGGCTCGCCTCACCTTTGGAGGTGCGGGCATCGCGCTCGCATTCTGAGCGATGACTAACGCATTCTTGGCACTTGGCTTTGCGAGCGCGTTGTTATTGAGCGGATGCTCCGACGCGCTTGGCCTGGACGCGTACCATTTCTGCGCTGCAGGCAACGAACGCTGCCCGTGCAAAGCCGACC
>JADGRE010000260.1 GCA_017881185.1 Pseudomonadota bacterium
GCTCGTCATGACCAACAGGCCCTGGTCGTCGATCTCGTAGCCCGCCGGCGGCGTGATGATCAGCTCTCCGCGGCGCGCCTTACTCCACCGGGCTTCGACCATGCGATGAATCGAGTTGTCCAGCTCGATCTCACTGACCTGACCACGGATGCCCAGGACCATGCGGTCGGTACTGAGCGACGGATCGTAGATCCCGGTCTCGTCCGCGATGAGCGTGTTGGTCCAGCGGCACAGGTAAACGAGTTCATGCGGGACAAAGCTTTCGCAGGTTGCGACGACAACCGCTGCGCCAGCGACGCGACGAGCGTACCGAGCGCTCGCATGGCATCCGCCGTGAAGACGCGCTCCGGCGTAGCCGTCTCCACACGGACGCCATCCGCGTCGGTCCACGATCGCGCAATGCTCATCGTCGAGCTATCGTCCAGACGAATCACCAGCTCGACGCGACGCAGCGTGGCGCTCGCCATGCTGGTCGGCGCGCCGCAAGGCAAGCACTTCGCCGCCGGTCGCCTTCAAGCAATGGCAGCTGACATCCGCGCGCTGGCTCAGCGCGTGGAGCTCCAGCACCAGTGGCACCACACCATCGACATGCTCCGCGGCATCGACGCCGCGATCGATCACCCCGGACGACCCGGCATCTATGGCATGGGAGAAGCCCACGAAACGATGGAACGCTTCAAGGCAGCGTTCGACACGCCGTCGGCCGTGAGCTTGCGCGACATTCCTGCGCTCTGGTCTTTGCCCGACGGGGGCGGAGCCTACCTCCTGCGTCGTTATGCCGTGGGCTTGAGAGCGCGGCTGCCGTTCGTCGGTGGCCAGAAGGCGCGCGCTCGCTACGTGTCGCGCGAGACCGATCTCACGCGGCTTTGTTACCGCTTCGCCTCGCAGGTGGTGGTTCAGCTGGATGACGGAAGGCGTCTGTCACACGAGGTGAGTCTCCCGGCTGGCTTCGCTGGCGATCCGGATCGAGTGTCGGTCGCGGCGGCAAAGCTGACGCGCGAGGTGGCCGAGGTAAGCAACGCGACGCACGCGCGCGAGCTACTCGCCGTGCTCGCGGCTGCGGCGTCCACGGCTTCCGGGATAGCGACCCTGGCAGCAGCCCGCGGTGCGTAGCCCGTCACTTCGCCGCCAGCACCGACGCGCACAGCGGCGGGGCAGCGCACGGAGTCGCTACGGGCTGCTCGAGCATGGCTGCGTGCTGCTCAGCGCTCGCGCATGCCGGCGCGATCACGGTCGTGCAGAGGACGGACTCGGCCTTGAGGCTCGCCATCCATTTCCACACCGTCGCCATCGATGGCGTGTATGTGATGGATGCTGCTGACAGCGGCACGCTGCGCTTCGTGCCCCAGGGCAAGGGCTGTCGCTACTGGCACACCGAACGCCACGGCGCTGCGCTGCGCGGCAAGCCCGGGTGCGGTGGGGGCAGGCCGAGTCCCAGAACATCACTTCATGGCGGTGGCTTCGACCACCACACAGCTGGAATCACGCAGGATCGTGACGTCCTTCAAGTAGCTAGCCTCCGACTGTTTCTCGGCCTTCAGGATGACTTCATCGATGAGACCAACGTTGTGGTCTTGCGAAGAAAGCGGGGTGTCGCCCTGGCAGAATTTGGCCGTAACAGGACCTATCTCGGTCGCGGTGTGTCCGGCTTCGAACGAGCTGTGCGTCATCGAAGCCGCGGGGACCGTGAGAATCGCGTATCGCGATGCGCAGCCGACAAGGAGTAGTCCAATCATTGCAAGAGTCCTCATTGGAATCCGGTTCCTTTCACGACCAAACACTGACGGGAGTAGACCACCGCGGAGAACCCTGCGTTCTCGGTTGAGACGTTGTTCATGTAACGCAGGTGGTTCTTCTGCATCGCGTTCCCGACTGCCTTGTCCAGAGTTGGCGGCTCGTTGACCGCATACCCCATGACCGTCGACTGGCAGCTCTCTCCGCGCACAGGCCCTGCGCCGCGACCCATTGTGAGGTCGCCATCGAACGACAGCAGCTTCACGTTCTTTGCGTATTGATACGTTGCGCACCCTGTGAAAACCACGGACGCACCGATGATCAGCCCGACGTGCAACGCCGCCCTGATCTGATAAGAAGACAGTACTCTCATGACACTCCCGCTCTCGTGCCGCGGTACCAGGAGGCTCCCCAGCCCGTTTGGCATGTTCGCGCCGTCCGTACCGCATCGTCGCGCCGCGCGTCAAGGACTTTGCTGTCGGATGTCACTCATGTTGGCCCTTTCGATGACCCGAGATCTGTTGTGAACACTCAAGCAGCGTAAGCTGCATACCCAGAGCGTCTCGTCACGCCTTGGGGCGTTCGGCCAGCTGGCGGGCGGGCGAGCTCGTGGTCCAGGCGCGCAGAGGCCGTTCCAGGTGCCTGCGATCGGAAACGTCTCGCACTCGCTCACCGTCCTATGTTCCGTGCGGCGAGTTGGTGACGTGATTGTGTCGCGCAGATAACAAACAGCCCACTGCACCACACCCGGCGCGATCGCACAGGTTCCGGTGACGGCGCATATCGACAGGTTCACCGCAAACCGACGCTTGCAGACTCAGATCCCGCGCTACGCCAGGGCTCCGCGTCGCATCCTTCCTGTGATGCACTGCACGCGGACAGCTGAACCTCTTCGGGCGATCGGGTCGCACGGCGCAGCGCCGCACCGCGGCACAAACGCACGGGCACGGTTCGTGCTGAGGCGAGACGCAACGGTCGTCGCTCATGCCTCGCGCACGTCGACTGTCACTCACGATCTCACCGACAATGGAGGAAACATGACGACGACAATGAGCAGCACGAGCCTGCGTGCAGGCCTCGGGTGGATGACCGGACTCGCGCTTGCAGCTGCTGGCTGCATGGCACAGGTCGACGCCGACCCCGCCGTAGCCAAGCCCGCCGTGGCAAGTAAGAGCCTGCTGGCATCGCTGAAGTTGAGCGATACCCACAGCATCGAGTTCTGGGAGTACGACGGCGCCGACTTCTCGATCCAAGAGAAGCTCGACATGGATCGAGATCTCAAAGACGGTCACGCAACGTTGGCCCGCATGGCTTCGGATCCGAAGGGCCTACTCGACACGTACATGCTGTTTGCGAAGGACGCAGCCGAACCCGCGGCCATCACGCGGCTGCGTGAAGCCGATGAATGGATCGCGAGCCAGCCCCCGGTGGCCATCGACAACCACACGCCACGCGACATCATCGGCGGCGACGCCTTGCGGTCAGCAGCGCCCACCGAGCATCCGAACGCATTGCCGTCGAGCGCCGGAGTGGCGGTGAGCGCCCAGGCGCTCGCCTGCACCGAGCCCGCGTGGGACTGGGTTGGCGACGTCGGTTGGTTCAAGAACAATTTCTGCGGCAGTGACTCGAAGTACTGTGCCACCGAAGTCTGGTGGGCGAGCTACGGCTGGTACCGCGGACCCTCGTGGTTCAAGGCCACCGGCATGGCGGAGTCGCAATGCGCGGGCGCGCGCTGGACCTTCAAGCGCCGATCGTACGGCGGCTTTCCGTTCTACGGGATTGCAGAGGACACGCTGATCGACACCAATTTGACGCCACGCCAGCTCAATACCCAGTACTGGACCACGACCGGCGACCGCGCTTGGTATTGCAAGGTGACCTCCAACACGGGCGCCAACCGAACCGCGCTTGCCGTGCATCACAACTGACGACACGCTGCCGCGCCTGCCTCAGCTGACAGGCGCGGCAGCGCCCATGACCCAAATCAGCGTCGTCGGTCAATCCATGGGGACCGCTTCGGCGCTGCACGTCGCCGCGAACCGGAAGGTAGGCGCTGTCCTCCTGATGGCACCTCTCGGAACCGTGAACGATCTGCTCGACGCCATCCGGCGACAAGCCCCGTTCTACGTGAGTGTGAAGGGCGACGCGTCGCTCGAGGACCTCCCCCTCGCGCGCAAAGCGCTCTGCGAGCCCGAACCCAATGCCGCTGGCACCACCGGTGACGACCGCAACCTTGCCTTTGAAGGCTTGCATGCGGACGGCAGCTTACACTGACGGGCCGCGGCAGAGCAGTCCCGGCGTTGCGGCGAGCGAGACGAAGCGGGAACCTTTCGTCGCGCCCGGCGTCTTACACGCTTCACTCGGCGCCAAAGGAGCCCGCTCCGCAGTGACGTTCTGGACGCTGATCACCAAGAACACTTTGCGCAATCCGGTTCGCACGGCACTCACGGTGCTGGGCGCGGCCGTCGCAGTGCTCGCCTTCGTCGCGCTTCGCACCGTGCTCGAGGCCTGGAACGTAGGCGCCGAATATGCAGCCAAAGATCGCTTGTCCACCCGGCACAGCGTGTCGTTCGGGCTGCCGTTGCCGCGGCATTACCTTGAGGACATTGCGACCAAGGTTCCGGGTGTCAAGAGCGTCACCTACTGCGACTGGTTCGGGGCGCGCTGGGCGAAAGACCCGAGCGAGTTCTTCGCGAACCTCGCCTGCGCCGACAACGCGTTCGAGGTCTACCCCGAGATCAGCGTCGACCCAGCGGCCCTCGCGAAATGGAAGGGCGACAAGCAAGGCGCGATCGTCGGCGACATGCTGGCCAAGAAGCTCGGCTGGCACGTGGGTGACAAGGTCGTGCTGGTCGGCACGATCTACCCCGGCGACTGGGAGCTCACCATCGACGGCATCTATACGGCGCCGCCTCAATCGGCAGTGGACCGCTCGAGCTTCTTCTTTCGTTGGGCGTACAAGAACGACGGCGTGCCCGAAGCGCAGAAGAACCTCATCGGTTGGATCTTCACGCGCATCGACGAGCCCTCGAAGGCCGCGCAGGTGAGCCGAGCCATCGATGCGCTCTTCGCAGACCGCGACATCCGCACGCTCACCATGAGCGAGCGCGCGGCGAACAATTCCATCATGGGTGGCGTCAGCGCGCTCCTAACTGCGCTCGATCTCGTGTCGCTCATCATCCTCGCCATCATGACGCTGATCTTGGGCAACACCATCGCCATGGGTGTGCGCGAACGCACGCGCGAGTTCGGCGTGCTGCGCGCGTTCGGCTTTGCGCCCAAGCAGCTGCGTGGGCTGATCGTGGCCGAAGCGCTGCTGATGTCTCTGAGTGCAGCTGCGCTCGGCGTCTTGCTGGCGTTTCCGATCGTGCAGGTGGCGATGGGCGGCTGGCTCGAAGAGAACGTGGGGCAGTTCTTCCCGGCGTTTCGGATCTCGGCTGCCACGGTGTTGGAAGCGGTCGTGTCGACCTTGCTGCTGGGAGCAGCGGCCGCGTTGATTCCCGCGCTGCACGCGGGCCGCATTTGCGTCAGCGACGCCTTGCGCACGGTCGCGTAGAGACCAGTCTGGAAACTGGTTCGGGAGCCCTGCCGACCTGCTAGAGTGCGAGCCGTGACCGAGGCACCAGACGTGACAGGACCCACAGTGCGCGAAGACCTCGCTTGGTGGATCGGGCGCATCGCGCTGCTCGTGCTCTTCACGAATGCGGGCTGCGGCGGCTCCGCAGAGTACGTGTGCAAGCGCGACCAAATCACTGGCTCCGAACAGTGCCAGCGCGAGACCAACAGCCCGGGCGAGGCGGCTGCGACCGCGGGCGCAGCTGCAGGCGCGTGGGCTGTCGTGGGTTGCACCGTCAACGGTTGTCCCGCGCCGTATCGCTGCAACACGAAGACCAAACAGTGCGAGTCGGCGTTTTGTACGCGAGACGCAGACTGCGGGCTTGGCTTCGCGTGCGACGTGGCGCTCAGCCGCTGCCGGTGAGGCTCGGGAGCCCAGCTGCAAAGGGGTTGGCGCTGCCGGCCCAACCGTGGGGCATCCCGTTGAACGAGCACAGCACCACCTGACCATTCACGCCGCGATCGGGCCCGTCCCGCCCGAAAGCCGCCGCGAACGGGTTTTGAGATCGGCTCTAAGCTAGAGCGTGACGGCGAGCGCTTGCACCGCGCGTTGAAACGACTCGCGTGCCTCGCAGCGCTCGGCATGCGCTGCGAGCGCCGGCCAGCTGCTCCAGCTGAAGCGTTCGGGATGGGCTTCGCGCGTGAAGCGCAGGGTGCAGCCCACGGCGATGTCGGCGTGGCTGATGCGCTCGCCGAGCCAGAAGGCGCTCGCCTTGCTTGCACGTTGCTTCTCGAGCAGTGCGAGTGTCTCGCCGATCTGCGAAGTGCAGCGCTTGGCCCAGCGCTCGTTGCGATGCTCCGGTGCGCGCAGCACGTGCTCGTACAAGAGGCTCACTGCCTTGTCGGCCAGACCCGAAGCCAGCGCGCACACCTGCAGCCCCTGGCGGCGGTCCATTCCAGTGCGCGGCAAGAGCGCCCGGTCGAGCGACACCAGCTCGTCGAGGCTGTCCAGGATCGCCGAGCTCTCGATCAAGGCTTGCCCGTCATCGAGCATCAGTACCGGTACACGACGCAGCGGCGTGAGCTTCGCCAGCTGCGTCTCGTCGGCCCACACCGACCACGGCAGGTGCTCGTACGGCAACCCGTACTCGTTCAACGCCACCGCGACCCTGCGAACGAACGGCGAATCGTATTGACCGACCAAGCGCATGCTGCACGCACGGTAGCATCGTGCAGGCGGAAAGCCATGGCAGGGTCATCGACACCTCATCGACAGGCGGTGTGCTCGGCGTGTGGTCGATCTCGGACGACCATCTCTTCACCGAGCGCTTGAAGCGCCAGGGTTTCGAGGTGCGCGTGGAGCGGGTGCATGGC
>JADGRE010000097.1 GCA_017881185.1 Pseudomonadota bacterium
CTCAGGGATTGCTCTCGCATCTCGTCTTTGCCCGTCGCCCTAGCGGCATTCGGCTTCAGCTGCAAAAGCCGCCCCGCGCTGAGGCCACGCGGCCGGCCTTTGGCCGGCCGCACATCGAAGTGATTGTGCCCGAGGCGCAGGCTGTTGTGCAAGACGCCATCACGGGTGGCTTTGTCAGCTGCAAGCCGTTGTTAGGCGGTTTGGTCACGGTTGCCGGCAGCTGCGCGTTGCCCATGCAGGTCTTGAGAGCTGAAGGCGAGCAGGTGGCGCCGACGTCGGTGATGCTGAATCGAAAACGTCCGCGCGCTCGTCGTGGGGTCTGCACCGCAGAGCTTTTGGGTGGCGCAGCCGTCGGCAGCACTGCAGGACGCAGCGGCAGCGGTTTGCGAGCACGATTCACGCGAAGCGCCGAGGCCGTCGGCGCGCATGCAGGCGATCGCGCCGACGCCGCATCGAAGTCGTTCGTCGGTGCGTGACGCCGAGTTTGTGCGCGGCACAGCGCCGGTGTCCAGCGCGGCGTCGACACCAAGAGACTGCATCTGAGTCTCTTCTGGCGAGCACGGCTGGCAAGCGAGCAGCACCGCGCGCAAAGCTGCACGACGCCGGTGTTTGCGCGGCAGGGCCGCGCGATGACAGAGCCGCCGAGCCGGCATGAAACGCAAACCACGATTCAGAGCAAGCCAGCTCAACCGGAACTTCTTTCACTCGCGGCTCACTCCGCCTAACGGGATTGGGCTTCTGCGAAGACCCGGTCGAGCCGTCCGGTTGCGCGACCGCGGCCCCGCGACCTCCTCGCAGTTTATCACAACGTCGCGGGGCCGCGAGGCGTGACGCTTCAGCGAAGCTCCTGCGGGCCTTCGTCAGCTGCAAGCACTAGTTAGGGCGCCTCTTCGCCCTCACGGATCCAGCCCAGACCTCCGCAAGAGCACATGATCCCCTCGGGCACGGGCTGCCCATCAATGTGGATTCGACCGGTGCCACCGCACGACCGACACACAAGCGCGTCGTCCGGTCGAACTGGAACGAACTTGGCGAATTCCGGATACCGCCGGGCCGCTTGGACGATCATGATCCGAACAGTGCGCGAGTCGGTTTCCACTCGGATGTCGGAGTCCGAGTCCCACGCGAACGAAACCAGCGTGCCCGTGAGAGTGATCGCAAAACAGCCCCCCATGTCTGCCGAGACCGGCAGCGCGCGGTGCTTCGCCGACCACGACCGCAGGTTCCAGGGGTCGGTCAGTTCACCGGCGACGAACCGGTCAACGAGCGTCGCCACCGAAGCACCGAGGCGCCTCATGACTCGATCTCCCAGGCTGAGACCGGGCTCACGTTCTCGATCTCGGTCTTCGTGAGTGCCACGTCGTGCACGCTTCTCGTCTCTGTCGCCCTAACGGGCCTTCGATACTTCCGCCTATCCTACGCGCCTGCAGCGCCGTCCGGCAAAGCGTTCTCGTGCGCGGGCGAAATAGGCTGTCCGGGGCTTGTCAGCCCAAGCCGGCCTTGCTGCTGACCGGACCGACCGTCAGCTGTGCCTGATGCGCAGTAGGCTCTGCTCCGCTGGGACGCCCACTCGCAGGGGGAAGCCGTAGTGGCCGGTGCCGCGGTGGACGTAGAGGCGGTCTTTGCCTCGGGCCCACAGGCCGTGGTCGGGGAGGCTGGTGAAGAGGGAGACGAAGGTGATGGGGAGGCCGAAGGAGACGAGGCCGATTTGGCCGCCGTGCGTGTGGCCGGACAGGACGAGGTCGCCTTCGCCTTCGGGGAGGCGGGTGAAGGCGCCGGGGTCGTGCAGGAGCACGATGCGTAGGGCGCCGGCCGGCTTGGGGAAGCGGGCGCAGACTTCGGCCATGGCGGGTTTGCGGTCACGGTAGCGGTGGTTGAAGCCGAGGATCTGCAAGGGGCCGGTGGCGGTCTCGACTTCGACGGCTTCATCGACGAGCAGCTGCACACCGTTTTGCTCGAGGGCATGTTGGACGATGTGCGGGGCTTCGTGGTCGTGGTTGCCGAGGCAGGCGAAGACGCGGCCGCGCATCTGTAGCAGCGGCTCGAGCGCGGCTGGTAACGCGTGGGGCTCTCGGTTGGATTCGACCGTGAGGAAGTCGCCCGTCAGGAAGATGAAGTCGGGTTTGCGCGCGACGGCGCGTTCGCAGATGCGACGCAGGCGCTTGATCGACATGAACGGGCCGATGTGGGGGTCGGTGATCTGGATGATGTCGAGCGCGGGGCCGGCCTTGCTGCGGCCCAGCGGATAGCGACGCAGGCCGCCGGCGTCCGTGCCGTCGAGCACGAGCTCGCGCAGCGACTCGCGCGTGTAGAGCGCTTGGATGAGGCCGAGCAGGGCGAACGCGTAGGGCGCGTAGACGTAGTGCGGTGCGAAGCCGAAGGCGGCGACGAGCGCCCACGGCCAGGCGAGCAGCGTGCCGGCGGAGAAGAACGACGCGGGGAAGTTTACGAGCACACGCCATGGCCAGGGGCGCAGCTTGGGCCAGAGGTACGCGACGAAGTGGAGGTAGACGCTGAGCTGGAAGTAGTCGGCAAAGCCGCCGAAGAGCTGCAGGTGCGGGCGCAGTGGCACCGAAATGAGCGTGAAGAGGCCGAGGCCCACGCCGAGGAAGGTCGCGAATAAGCGCCCGCGCGTGCGCAGCGCGATGAGCACCACGAGCAGGTACGCGCAGCAGGAGAGGATCGAGAACAGCGACATGGGAAACCGCGAAGTATGTGGTGCTCGGGGTGACGGTTGTAAAGGCCGGCGCTCGCACGCTTCAAACGCAAAGAGCCGGATGCGCGGCTTCGGGCCTGCATCCGGCTCTTCGTCGGATCACGTTTGCGCGATCAGCGCGTGGTGGCTCAGGCCACTTCGAACAGGCCAGCTGCGCCCATGCCGCCGCCGACGCACATCGTCACGACGACGTACTTGGCCTTGCGACGCTTGCCCTCGATCAGCGCGTGGCCGACCATGCGGGCGCCGCTCATGCCGTACGGGTGGCCCACCGAGATGGCGCCGCCGTTGACGTTGAGCTTGTCGTTGGGGATGCCCAGCTTGTCGCGGCAGTAGACGACCTGCACTGCGAAGGCTTCGTTGAGCTCCCACAGGCCGATGTCGTCGACCTTCAGGCCGCTGCGCTCGAGCAAGCGCGGAATCGCGTAGACCGGGCCGATGCCCATTTCGTCGGGCTCGAGGCCGGAGATGGCGAGACCACGGTAGATGCCGAGCACGGGCAGGTTCTTCTTCTGCGCGTAGGTCGCATCGGCCACCACGACGGCGCTGGCGCCGTCCGACAGCTGACTCGCGTTGCCAGCGGTGATGCTGGCCGTGCCGCTGACGGGCTGAAGCGTCTGCAGGCCCTGCAGCGTGGTGTCCGCGCGGCTGCACTCGTCCTTGGCCAGCGTGATTTCCTTGTACGAGCGCGCGCCCGTCGCCTTGTCCACCAGTTGCATGGTGGTCGTGAACGGCACGATCTCGTCGTTGAACTTGCCGGCTGCCTGCGCCGCCGCCGTGCGCTGCTGGCTCTGCAGCGCGTACTCGTCCTGCTTCTCGCGGCTCACGCTGTAGCGCTTGGCGACCACGTCGGCCGTGGTGATCATCGGCGTGAACAGATCGATCTTGTTCTTGGCGAGCCAGCTGTCTTCGTACTCGGCCGGGCCCATGGGGTTCGCCGGGTCGGCCACGCGGGTGCCGACGAAGTGGTTGAGGTTCAAGTTGGCTTGCACCAAGCTGATCGACTCGACACCGCCGGCGACCATCACGGGAACCTTGTCCACGATGACGCGCTGCGCCGCGATGCTGATGGCCTGCAGGCCCGAGGAGCAGAAGCGGTTGACGGTGGTGCCGGCCGCCGTGACGGGCAGGCCCGCGCGGATCGCCGCGTTGCGCGCGACGTTGTGACCGGTCGCGCCCTCGGGCAGACCGCAGCCGAGGATGACGTCTTCGACCTCCTTCGGGTCGATCTTCGCGCGCTCGACGGCGTGTTTGATCGCGTGACCAGCCAGCGCCGTGCCGTGGCTCATGTTGAGCGAGCCGCGGAAGGCCTTGCCGATGCCGGTACGCGCGGTGGAAACGATGACTGCGTCTGCCATGCGGGTGTTCTCCGTGAAGGGTGCGGGGGGGTCAGAGTGTCGGCGGTATACAGCTGTGTTTACTCGCCGCGATCGGTATGTAGCACTGGAACGCGGCAAAGAGAAACCCTGGGCGGGGGGCAGATGGAAATCTCACGTGGTTTCAAGGAGATGAGAGGGGGACGGTGAGGCTTTGGGTGGCGGGACGGGGTGGGTCGGGGGGGTTACGTGCTCGGCGGGCGTGGGTCCCCCCGGACTCGGGCGCGATGACTGGCCCCGCGGCGATCGGGAAGCGCACGGATGCAGGGGAACCCATCGCCCATCCCGCGCGCCCTCAAACACAGGACCCACCCACGCCCGCCTGCGCGCGCAACCCCCCGACCCACCCCGTCTAGGTCATCGCAAGCTCGCGGTGTGCACCCCTCCATCGCCGATCCGTCAGGTTGCAGGTGACTCGCACGAGCCAACCAAAGCTCACTTTGCGGTTCCAGTAACGCTTTGTTGTAGCCCCGCCACCTGCAACGTTGTCGGTCAAAGACCACTACACCAAGGGGCGACAACTCCGCTCTCTGCCGAGCTTGCGAAGGTTGCGCTGACGTTGACGGGGGGCGGAGGGCTCCGAGCACGGACCCGCCGGACCGCGCGCAGGAGCCCTCCGCCCCCCGTCCCGCCACCTCAAGCCTCGATCTCGCCGCCCGCTGACTCAGGAGTTGTTCGTCTCGTCCGACACGAGCTGCTTCAGTTGCCAGGTGTGTAGGTGCAGCTTGTGCAGCGCTCGCAGGCGCGCGGTGTGCAGGCGGCCCATCAGCACAGAGATGCTGATGATGTGGCCCAGGCCGATGTAGCTGAGGAACACGATGGTCGCCGTGGGCGGGAAGTGATGCATGCGGGGCAAGATCACGAGCACGCCGTCGCGAAACTCGTACGACGGAGGCAGTAGGCCCACGCTTTCCAGCAAGAGCGGCACCAACACGGCGAGCACGCCGATCGAGATCACCAGGGCGCGTCCGCTGCGCGACGGAGTGTTGAACGCGGCGGCCATGGTGCTCATGGCGGCGAGGCCGGGAATCAGGAACAGCGGACCGAACATCGTGCTCATGAAGCCGATGGCGAGCGTGCCCGAGATGACGTTGGCGAACAGGCGGTAGTTCGGCGGCAGGAACCCCCGGCCGGTGAGCAGCGCGATGGCGGCGGTGGCTGCGCTGACCACGGCGTACAGGAGTAGCGCTGTCCAGCTCTTGACGCCCATCCACAGCACCAGCAGCGTCGTGACCACGAAGCTCAGGTGGTAGTAGCCGTTGATGCTCATGGTCATGCGACCGGAGTCTTCGTCGCCTTCGAGCACATCCAACTGCTGGTCGTCGGGCAGCTCTTGGGGCGGCTCGGCGAGCAGCTTGAGCAGCACGCGCTGGGCTTCGGTGTGCGAAGGGTCGAGCGCGAGCGCGCGGCCCACTTCGCGCAGCGCACGCACGCGTTCTTCGCGGGCGTTGGGGCCACCGGCGAGGGCGTATTCGGCGGCGACTTCGGCGGCACGCGCGTGGGCTTGCGCCATCTCGCGCATGAGCTTCATGTCTTGCTCGCCGTCGAGGTAACGCTCGATGGCGTCGTGCAGCTCGCGGGCGGAGGTGAAGCGGTGCTCGCGGTCGAGCTGTGTGGCCTTCACGCTGATGGCGTCGAGCTCGGAAGGAATGCTGCGCTGCGGCGCACGGAACGAGGGGCGGCCGTCGACGCCGTGCACCGTGGAGCTCATCATGCCCGAGACGCTGCCACGCGCGTGCAGCGCTTGTAGTGCGAGCATCTCGTAGAGGATGGCACCGAGCGAGTACACGTCGGAGCGCGCGTCGAGCGAAGCAGTCTCGCCGCGGACTTGCTCGGGCGACATGTAGCCGGGCGTGCCCAGCACGGCGCCGTCGAGCGTATGCATGCCGGTGTCGTCGGGCAGGGCAACCGGTTGCTCCGCATCCGCATCTTTCGGCACGGGGATGTCGGGCAGGCCGGCGACTTTCGACAAGCCCCAGTCGAGCACGTAGATCTCGCCGTAATCACCGATCATGATGTTGCTCGGTTTGAGATCGCGGTGCAGCACGCCGCGCGTGTGCGCGAAATCCACGGCGAGACACGCGGCGCCGAAGTTGCGCAGCAACTTACGACGTGGGTAGGTGTCGATGAAGGCTTTGTCTTTGCGCGACAGGCCGTCGACGATTTGCTCGAGCGTCTTGCCGCGGACGCGCTTCATGGTGAAGCAGACGTCGCCGTTGGGGCGGCGCATGAGATCGTAGACGGGGACGATCGACGGGTGCTCGAGCTGGCCCTGGATGCGGGCCTCGCGCGTGAAGCGGGCGAGGGTGTCGGCCTGCTTCGCGTAGCGCGTGCGCAACACCTTCATGGCGACGTCGCGGCCGATGCGGTTGTCGTGCTGCAAGAAGATCTTGCCCATCCCGCCTTCGCCGAGCAGCTCGCGCTCGCCGTAGCGGCTTTCTTCGTGGCTGGCGTCAGGCGGCAGACCGCTGGCGTCGACGAGCTCGGCCTCGTCGCCCGGGGCCTTGGCGGCGAACGCGGTCGAGGCACGCTCGTGTCGCCCGGCCCCCTGGTTGTGTTGGCCAACGTTGCGGTGCCCCGAGGGCGGCTCGGGCAACTTGACGAAGGTGATTACCTCGTCGTCGAGCTGGCTCGGTCTCTCATCCGCCATGATGCAAAGTCTATGCGCTGCCCGCCCGTCGCACTAGCCGCACTGGTCGAACGGGAGATGAAAAGCCCCGGCGATCTCGTCGCCCCAGCGTCGGGTGGTTACTGCGCCACGCCCACGCCCCATGTCGCGATCCCGTCGCCCTAATACTCCACCTACGGCGGAGTGCAAGTTGACGCGCGCTGGCTGCGTGGATTGCCGCAGAAATCAGGTGCCGCAGTACGTCTGGCACCCACCTGTGTTCGCGACCACCGCCTCGTGTCTGGGCGCGAGGACAATACAATCATTGTGCGTACGGCGGTCACTGTTGCGCAGCTTGTGTGGCGGCCGTCGCGGACCAGAGTACCGGCGTCGCGCCGCACGCTGCGTACGCAGCCGCGCGATCGCGCGCGATGTCATCGAGGATGGCGCGCAGCTGTGGCAGGCCCAGGCTCTCCACGGTCTTCCAGTTGTTGCGCGCCACGCGTTCGGAAAGCGGGGGCGCCGACTGGCTCTGCAAGAGGCTCTCGAACGACAGGTGCGATGGGTCGACGAAGGCCGTGCCGGTGTTCTCGGAGAGCCGCACGCCGGCCAGCGCGCCGATGCGCACGAGCTGAATCGTGGGGTCGGGCGCGCTGCGCACCAGAGGCACCAGGCGTTCGGGGGAGCTCGGGTCGGCCTGCACGCTCGGATGGAAGTCGGCCATGGCGAGCACGGTCTCTCCGACAGGCTTGCGCGCGGCGTCGGCGGCGCGCAGCGCGGAGACGAAGTGTGCGAACGGCAGGCGCGGTAGCGACAGTAACGGGAACGCGATCAGCGTGACGTCGCGGGCCTCGTCGCGCTCGATTTCGTCCATGAGGCAGAGCGCGTGGGGGAGATCTGGCGCGGTGTCCCAGCTTACGAGCAAGCGGACGCGGTCGGCCTCGCGTGCCGGCTTCGCCCAGGGGCAGAAGCCGAGGGCTTCGACGACCTCGATGGCGTAGCGGCGATGTACGCGCTGAACTTCATCGTGCAATCGGTCCCGATCGATCATGCTTTGGCGGCCATGATAGCCTGGCAGCGCAGGTGTGACACGCGCGACATGATGCAGCGCAGAACGTCGACGCTCGCTCGGGTGGTACGCAACGCGGCGTTGGCGCTGCTGTGGGCCGCAACGAGCACAGCGGGCGTGGTCGACCTGGCGAGTGCACAAGCTTCAGTGCCAGCGCGGCGCGTGGGTTCTGCGGTGTTCTATCGCTACCACACGCCGGACGGTCGGACCGTCTACACGAACATGGTCGAGCAAGTGCCGGCCGAGCAACGCGAGTCCGGTCGGCTCGATCTGCTGCACGTCGCGCAGCGCAAGCAGCTGGCGCAGCAGCTCGATGCGAGCTTGAAGGTGGAGCACGAGAAGCTGCTCGATTCGGAGTGCTGCAAGCAGCTGCGTCAGGAAGCGCGGCGACCGGTGGGGCGACGCGTGTGGCCCGACCAGGCGCCGCTGATGATCTGCGGCGCTGCACTGTTCTTGTTCATCTTGCTGACCCCCTGGATGGCAGGCAAGGTCGGCACGGGGCCGTGGGCGCGCGCGTTGAGCATGGCCACATCGTCGTTGGTGTTGGCGGGCATCATGATGTTCGCCACGATGCGCGCGACGCGCGTGGTGCACGAGTTCGTGACGCGCGCGGCGCCGTGTCAGCCGGACGCTTGGAACGCGGCGCTCGCCGGCAGCAAGCTGCCCGTGGTGACGACACCGCCGGCGCCGACCGCCGCGCCACCGGCTGCGCAGCTGCTCGAGAGTAGCTTGTTGCCGACAGCTGCCGCGCGTGCGCCTGCCGCGGCTGCGCCCGCTGCGCCCGACATGAACACGCAGCTGGCCGACGTGCTGCACGCGCTCGAGCACCCGCCTGCAGCTGGCGACGGATCGGCAGCCCCTGGCCAACCCCACGCCGACGACGAGGGCGCAATTCAGGAGCTACAACAGCACGTGCAGATGATGCAGAAGCTACAGCAAGAGATGGAGCAGTTTCAGCACTCCGGCGCCGGGTCGAGCACTCAAGCCAACCCGGGCCTTTGAGCTTGGCGCCTACTGCGCTTCTTCGGTGCGACGCGGCCGGGTTGCAGCCGAGAGCACGCGCTTGCGGATGCGCACCGCGTCGGGCGTGATCTCCACGATCTCGTCCTGATCGATGAACTCGAGGCCGGTCTCGATGCTGTGCGAGAAGGGCGTGGCGAGCAGCATGTTCTCGTCTTTGTTCTTCTCGCGGATGTTGTTGAGCTTCTTTTCGCGCACCGCGTTGACGTCGAGGTCGTTGGGGCGGTTGTGCTCGCCGACCACCATGCCTTCGTAGACCTCGGCGCCGGGGGCCACGAACAGGCGGCCGCGTGGCTCGAGGTGGAAGAGCGCGTAGTGCGTGGTCATGCCGGTGCGGTCGGCCACGAGCGCGCCCGTCTTGCGTCGCATCATGGGGCCGCCGTAAGGCACGTAGCCTTCGTGCAGGGTGTTGAGCAGTCCCATGCCACGCGTCTGCGTCAGGAACTGCGAGCGGTAGCCGATGAGCGCGCGCGACGGCACCACGAACTCGATGCGCGCACGGCCGAAGCCGAGGTTCGCCATCTTGTCCATGCGGCCGCGACGCTCGCCCAGGCTCTGGGTGACTGCGCCGACGAAGTCTTCGGGCACGTCGATGACGACGCGCTCGCAGGGCTCGCTCTTGACGCCATCGATGTCTTGCACGACGACCTCGGGGCTGCCGAGCGCGAACTCGAAGCCCTCGCGGCGTATGGTCTCGGCCAGGATCGAGATCATCATCTCGCCGCGGCCGTACACCACGAACACGTCGGGCTTGTCGGTTTCCTCGAAGCGCATCGCCAGGTTGGTGCGGGCCTCGCGCTCCAGGCGCTCGCGCAGGTGGCGCGAGGTGAGGAACTTGCCGCTCTTGCCGGCGTACGGCGAGCTGTTCACGTAGAAGCGAATCTTGATGGTGGGCGGCTCGAGCGAGATGCGCGGCAGCGCCACGGGCGTGGTCAGGTCGGCGATGGTGTCGCCGATTTGCACATCGTCCATGCCCGACACGGCCACCACGTCGCCGGCGCCGGCCACGTCGCGCTTGACGCGCGTGAGGCCCTCGAACGCGAAGATGTGGCCGATCTTCTCCTGCTTGTTGCCGGTCTCGTGCATGCGCGTGATGAGCTGCGCGGGCTTGAGCTGGCCGTTCATGATCTTGCCGATGGCCAAGCGCCCCACGTACTCGTCGTAGCCGATGTTCGTGACGATCATCTGCAGCGGTGCATCGATGGAGCCCTTGGGGGGCGGCACGCGCTTGCAGATGGCTTCGAAGAGCGGCGTGAGGTTGGTGCTGCTGTCGCCGAGCTCGGCGTGCGCCTCGCCCTTGGTAGCGACGGTGTAGAGCGTGGCGAAGTCGGTCTGCTCGTCGGTGGCTTCGAGGTCGCAGAACAGATCGAAGGTCTCGTTGAGCACCTCGGCCGGGCGCGCGTCTTTGCGGTCGATCTTGTTGACGACCACGATGATGGGCAGGCCCTTGGCGAGCGCGTGCTTGAGCACGAAGCGCGTCTGCGGCAGCGGGCCTTCCGCGGCGTCGACCAGCAGGATGGCGCCGTCGGCCATGAGCAGCGTGCGCTCGACCTCGCCACCGAAGTCGGCGTGGCCTGGCGTATCGATAATGTTGATGCGGATGTCTTTGTATTGAACCGAGGTGCTCTTCGCCAGGATGGTGATCCCGCGTTCGCGCTCGAGATCGTTACTGTCCATGGCCCGCTCGATGACCTGTTCGTGCGCCTGGTAGACGCCGGTCTGCTTGAGCATGGCGTCCACCAACGTGGTCTTGCCGTGGTCGACGTGCGCGATGATCGCGACGTTGCGCAACATTTTCGTGTCTAGAACCATGGGGAGGGCTGCTTCCGGTGCGTTTTGGGGGCGCTGGCTGTGAATCGGGCGTGAATCGGGCGTGAATCGGGCGTGAATCGGGCGTGAATCGGGCGTGAATCGGGCGTGAATCGGGCGCGAATCGGGCGGCCGCGAGGTGCGGCTTGTTAACATGGGGGGCCCGGGTCGGCAACTCGACCGGCAACCCGGCGGGGTCGGGGCCGGGTGCGGCTGGGGGGTGTCAGGTGGCCCAGGCCTGCCCTGAGCGCCCTACGCGACCCTGGGTTTGTCGCGAATTGCGCACGGGTTTGGCCCGGCGCGTTAGGATGGAGCCCGTCTGCGCCCCGGTAGCCCCAAAATGACAGCCAAACGCCGCGATTTCAGGCTTACGAAGATCATCTGCACGCTCGGGCCGACCAGCTCGTCTTCCGAAATGATCGAGAAGATGGCCACCGCCGGCATGAACGTGGCGCGCCTGAACATGTCGCACGGCGACCACGATTCGCACCTCTTGAGCATCCGGCGCATCCGCTCGCTCAACCGCTCGTTGAACCACCCGGTCGCGATCTTGCTCGACCTGAAGGGTCCCGAGATTCGCACCGGTGAGATTCGCGACGCGCTCAATCTGGTGGTCGGCGAGATCTACACGGTGACCGTGATCCCGAGCACCGACCCCGAAGAGCAGAGCATCCACATCGACTACCGCGACATGATGTCGCACTTGAAGGTGGGCGACCGCATCACGGTCGACAACGGGCTCATCAACCTCGAAGTGCTCGAGATGCGCACGAGCGACCTGCGCTGTCGTGTGCTCGACGGCGGCAAGCTCGGCTCGCGCAAGCACATCAACTTGCCGGGCGTGCGCGTGAACTTGCCGTCGATCCCCGAGAAGGACAAGCAAGACATCCGTTTCGGCGTGGAACACGACGTCGACTTCATCGCGCTGTCGTTCGTGCGCAACGCGGAGGCCGTGCGCGAGGCGCGCAAGGTCATGGAGGAGGCGGGCAGTCATCACGCCAAGATCATCTCGAAGATCGAGAACCAGGAGGGTGTCGACAACTTCGACGCTATCCTGGAAGCATCCGACGGCATCATGATCGCGCGCGGCGATCTCGGCGTGGAGGTGGAGTTCTCGGAGCTGCCTGTCATCCAGCGCGAGATCAACAGGAAGTGCGTGCTGGCGGGCAAGCCCGTGATCGTCGCGACGCACTTGCTCGAGTCGATGATCCAGAACCCGATGCCCACGCGTGCTGAGGTCAGCGACGTGGCCAACGCGGTGTACGAAGAGGCCGACGCCATCATGCTCAGCGGCGAGACCGCTTCGGGCAAGCACCCGGCGCGCTGCGTGCAGGTGATGGACAAGATTGCCCGGCGCATGGAGAAAGAAGAGACCATCGGTTTCTTCAAGTTGCGCCAGGCCAAGAACACGCGCGAAGAGCTGGCGCGCGCCGCTTGTCGTTTGGCCGATGCCATCAAGGCGCCGGCCATCGTGGTGGTGACACGCCGCGGCATTCTCGGGCAGCTGGTGGCGAGCTACCGCCCCAAGAGCGCGATCATCTACGCCGTCACCAACATGAGCACGGTGCGGCGCAAGCTGTGGCTGACGCGCTCGGTCGTGCCATTCAAGATGGACTTCTCGAATGATCCCGAGAAGACCTTGGTCTCGGCGTTCGAGAAGCTGCGCAAGCGTTCGCGGCTTCTGCCGGGCGACCAGGTGGTGGTGGTGTCGGACGTGGTGGCAGGTGACGACCGCGTGGCCGCGATTCAGGTGCGCGTGTTCGAATAGGGCGTTTTGCTCTATCCTGGAGATCGTGCGCTTCTAATTCAGATTCGCGCTGCCGGCGCAAGCTACGGCTTGGGGCCCGTGTGTGTGCCGTAGTGTTTGCTGGTCCAGACGCCCAGGCCCTCATCGAGCACGGTCACCTTGCTGAAGCCTGCGGCCACGAGCTTGCCGGCCAGCTCCCCGGATTCCGCGTGCGGGCAGGCGCAGTACGCCACGAGCCAGGTGTTCTTGGGGAGCTTCGTCAAGTAAGGCGAAGGGTCGTAGTAGGGCACGCTGACGGCGCCGGTGATGTGCTGGTTCATGTAGTCGGACGGTGCGCGTGCATCGAGGATGGCCATGCGCGCACCACGCACCAGCTGCGCGTGGATCAGGTCGGCGGGCGTGGTGCCCGGCGGGTACTTGTGGAAGCCCTCGGGCTCGGGGCCGCTCGGATTGAGCGGCACGGGGCCCAGCGGCAGCGGTGCAGTCGGCGTGGGGGCGGCAGCTGCAGCTGCGGCTGCCGCCGTTGGCGGCGGAGCAGCGGCCGCGGCATAGGCCGCGTCGGTTTGGAACTTGCGCAGCACGGCGATGACGTCCTCGATGCCCTGCTTGCCGAGCGTGGCGTCGAAGCGCGGCATGGCGGTGCCGGCGCGGCCCCCGCGGATCGCCATGCGCAAGAAGCCGTTGCTTGCCGAAGCCAAGAGGGCGGCGTTGCCCAAGCGAATGTTCGGGCCTTCGGTGCCGTGCGCTCCGTGGCAGCGCACGCACTCGCGTTGGTAGATGAGCTCGCCGCGGTTGTGGTCGCCCATCAACGCGCTTTCGTCGAGCGTGGCCATGGGCTTCTTCTGCCAGTTGCGGATGAAGGAGATCAGCAGCTCGATGTCCGCCGCCGACAGCGGCCCCCCGTGCTCGATGGCCCAGGCCGACATGGTGCTGCCCTTGCGGCCGTCGCGGATCGCGGCGCGCAGGAACACGTCGCTGACCGACGCCAGGAAATCCGGTTGCGCGAGCGCGGGCGCCTGGTCGGCCTTGTAACCTTCACCGGCTGCGCCGTGGCACACCGCGCAGATGTTCGTGTACAGCTGGGCGCCGCGGGCGAGTGCGGCCGTGTTCGCGTTGGACAACGCGGCGGCTGCGGCTGTCGGAGCGTTTGCAGGCGCGGGCGCCTGGGCACCTTCGGTGGTTTGCTTGCATGCCGTCGCTGCCGCGACAGTCAGGCACAGCAGCAGCGTGCACTGGAGTTTCACGGGGGCCAGCATAGCCCAAAGCTGCCGGCGTCTGTCGAGCTTCCAGTGCGTGGTCGCGCGGCTCAGCGGGTGTTTCGCGAGCGACGCCCTCGTCCGGTGCCGGGGCGCACGCGGGCTGCGTCGCGCACGGGCTTGGCGCTGGCCTCGAGCGCTTTGCGCAACGACTCGATGCTTGCAGCGTTCGGCGCATGCGCGCCACGGCGCAGCTGCGCGAGCGAATCCGACAGCGCGCCTCGCACGTCGGGGTGACTGGCGCGCGCGGCCTCGGCTTCGAACCAGCGCAAGCCCTGATCGTGCGCGCGCGTGGCAGCCAGCGTGGCCGCGATGGTGCGCGGCAGCGAGAGCAGGGTGCGCCGTCGGCCGTCCCAGCGTTCGGCCGCACGCGCTGCGTCGGCGATTTCGGACAACACCTGCGAGATGTACTCGAGTAGCGGCTGCGGCTCGCTCAAGGTCGCCAGCACGCGCGGTTCACCGAGGGTCTCGAGCAGCAGCGCTGCTGCAGACAAGCGTTGCGCGCCTGCCGAGCCGTCGAACCACTGCTGCGCGCGTCGCACGAGCTCGTCGGCGCCGCGTTCACGCACGCCCAGCGACAAGAGCGCGTCGAGCGTGCCTATGCGCACCGGCCCGCGCTCGTCCGCCGCGAGCAACATCAGCGCGGTCCAGGCAGGTTCCAGCTCACGGCCGCCACGCACGCGCGCCGCCCAGCCGTGCGCCGCGACCACGGGCAGGAACACGTGCGGATCATCGGGCGCGGCGTCGTAGGCGCCCAGGCGGGTCAGCAAGGGCGCGACCACTCCCGGCAGCGCGACCAGCTCGGCGCCGAACGCCGCTGCCAGCTCCAGGTTTGGGCGCGGGCTCGGAATGCGGCTCTGCTTCATGAGCGCCTGTTCCAGGCGTTGGGGCTTGCCGGCCAGCGCTTCGCGCAGGGCCAGTTGCAGGGTATCGCTACGCAGTCCTTCGTTGGGGCGCGCCATGGGGCGCCCAAGATAGCGCTTTGTCTCGTGCGGCGCTTGCCCGATGATGGGTTATGGGCAGCTGAGCTTTGCGCTCTGGCTGTCTGCGCTGCACAGTGCGACCTTCTTCGCGAGCCGGGAAGCTTTCTCCTTCATGCTGCCGATCGACAGTGCAAGCAGTGGCGTGTCGATCGCGAGGGCCACGACGACGCGGGCGCTTCTCCCAGCGTCAGTGCACCGTGACGGTCACGTCGGCCGACAGGCCAGCTTGCAACGCCACGTTAGGCGGCGCTTGCCAGCTCAAGCGCACCGGGACGCGCTGCACCACCTTCACGAAATTTCCCGAGGCGTTGTCCGGTGGTAGGAGCGAGAAGCGCGCGCCGGTCCCGCCGGCCAGGCTCTGCACCGTCGCCGAGAAATGCTTGCCGGGATACGCGTCGAGCGCGACCTCCGCGCGGTCGCCCACGCGCATGTCGCCGATCTGTGTCTCCTTGAAGTTGGCGATCACGTAGGTGGCCGAGGGCACCAGTACCGCGACCGGTTGGTTCTCGGAGAGCAGCTGGCCTTCGCGCACGCCGAGCTTGGAGATGATGCCGTCCTGCGGCGCCTTCACTTGTGCGTACGACAGCTCCAGCTGGGCGAGGTCCACCGCAGCTTGCGCGGACTTCACGTGCGCCTGCGCGAGCTGCGTTTGAGCGTGCGCCGCCGCCATCAGTGCGTCGGTCGGCGTGCTGGCGGCGAGCCGACCTTGCGCGTCGGCCACGCGGCTGAGTGCGCCCGCACGAGCGTCTTGCGTGGCAGCCAGCGTGCCGCGTGCCTGCGTGAGCGCCGCTTGCGCGGAGTCGTAGGTCAGCTGCGCGCTGTCGAAACGATCTTGCGCGATGGCATTCTGCGCGCGCAGCTCGCGCGCACGCTGCAGATCGAGCTCGGCACGGCGGGCGTCGGTCTGCGCACGCAGCAGCGCCGCGCGTGCGATTTCGATCTGCGTGTCGGCGCTCTGCACGCCGACCACGGAGCTCGTGACCTGTGCCTTGGCACTGTGCAGCCCACCGGTCGCCGTGGCGCCCACGACTTGCTCTTGCGCGCTCGCGGCCTCGGCTTGCGCCTGCGCCACCGCGAGCTCGGCCTTGGCCTGTGAAAGCCGCACTTGCAGATCGCTGTCGTCGATCTCGAGCACGATGTCGCCGCGTTTCACGGCTTGGTTGTCTGCGACGTAGAGCTTGCGCACGGTGCCCTGGACGCGCGCGGACAGCGGCTGGGCGTCGGCCTCCACCTGTGCGTCGTCGGTGCTGCGCTGCTCGGCGGTGGCCAGAGAGTACGCGGCCGCACCACCGAGCCCGAGCACGACGATGACAGCGAGCACCGCGAACGGCCGCCGCTTGGCTGCCGCAGGTGGCGTCGCGGCCGTGGCCTGCGCGCCGGTGCTGGCGCTGTTGGCTTTCACGGGTTCCGAGAGACGCTTGGCTTCTGCAGTGCTCATGACTTCATTCCGTTCTGCGTGTCGTATGTGTCTGCGTATCGACGTATCTAGCTTCAGTCGGCATGCAACGTTTCGAGCTTCACCGGGCTGGGTGCGCGGGTCACTTTCAGGAACGCCAGCAGCGGTAGCACCACGATGAACGCGATGCCTGCGAGCAAGAACATCTGGTCGAACGCGATGTTCGACGCCTGACGCGCAACGCTGCCGGCGAGCGCGCGCAGCGCCTGCGAGTGCGCGGCGTTCGGGTCCATGCCACGGCTGGTGAAGCCATGCTGCATTGCGACCAGGCGGGCCTGCAGCTCGGGCCGGGTGGCGACCAGATGCGCACTCACCGAGGCGCGAGACAGGACGGTGTACTTCCCGAGCAGGGTCGCGAACACCGCGAGGCCGATCGAGCCACCGACCTGGCGGAACAGCGAGTTGAGCCCGGTGGCATCCGACATCAGGTGCCGGGGAATCGCCGACAGCGCCGTGGTGGTGAGCGGCACGAACAAGCACGCGAAGCCAATGCCCTGGATCGCGATCGTAGCGGTGACGTCGGCCGTGCCGCTCTGCAGATTCATCTGGCTCATGGCATACGCGCCGTAGCAGAAGAACAGCACGCCCACCGCGATGATGAGGCGCGGTGACACGTGGTTGTAGATGCGGCCGATGATGGGCGTGATGAGCATCATCACCAGGGCGCGCGGCATGAGCGCGACGCCGGCCTGCGTGGCATCGAATCCCAGCAGCTCCTGCATGAAGATCGGCAGCAAGAACACGTTGGCCATGAGCATGGCGAACATCACGGCGCCGATCAGCGTGCCCGACAAGAAGGTGCGATCCTTGAACAAGCGAATGTTCACCGCAGGCGCCGCACACGACAGCTCCTGAATGACGAACGCCGTCAGCGCCACCACGCCCAAGCACAACGACGCGGTGATCTTCGGTGAGTCGAACCAGTCGTCGCGTGCGCCCTCTTCCAAGAAGTACTGCAGGCTGGCCAGGCCGATCGACAAGAGCACGATGCCCGTCCAGTCGACATTGCTGCGCTGTGCTGCCGCGAGCTCACGGTTCTTCGAGAGAATTTCCGGGTCTTCGTGCACGAAGCTCACCACCATGAGCAGACCGAGCACGCCCACGGGCAGGTTGATGTAGAAGATCCACTGCCAACTCCAGGTATCCACGATGTAGCCGCCGAGCGTCGGGCCAATCGCGGGGCCCACCATCACGGCCAGGCTGAACACCGCCATCGCCATGCCCTGTTCGCGGGGCTCGAAGGTCTGGCGCAGAATCGCCTGCTCGGTGGGCTGCAGCGCGCCGGCACCGAAGCCTTGCAGCGCGCGATACGCGATCAGCGCGAACAGCGAGTGGGCCGTGCCGCACAGCGCCGAGCCCAGCAAGAACAGACACAGGCAGAACATGTAGACGCGCTTCTGCCCGAACATGCGCCCGAGAAAGCCTGTGAGCGGCATCACGAGCACGGTGGAGAGCGCGAAGGCGGTGGAGATCCAGGTGATCTCCTGCACCGTCGCGCCGACCGCGCCGCGGATGTGCGGCAGCGCCACGTTCACGATCGACGCGTCGATCGTGCCCATCAGCGTGCCAAAGGTGACCGAGAGCGTGACCAGCCACTTGTTGACCTTCGGTCGACCAGCGCCTGCTGTCACGGCGGTCATCGCTGCTCTCGGTCGACGCGCTCGGCGCGCTTGGCTGACTGCGAGTCCATCCGAGTCGCGCAGTATGCTTCGACTCCGAAATCGTTGCAAATAGCAACGATTGCCCGGCGCGTTGAGCGTGCTGCGACGATCGGCTACCGTCGCGCTCGCCGGTGCCGCAGCTCAAGGAAAGCCTCGATTTCGTCCTGCGCGCGGCGTACTTCGCCCTGGCACCCTTTCTGCTGGTGTTCATCGCGCAGCTGTTCCCGGTGACCGGCGCGGTGGTGCAGGTCGCGCTGGCGGTGGTCGCGTTCTTCGCTGGCGAGGCCACTCGCCGCCTGGCCAGTCGCTCGCGGCTGGCTGC
Source organism: Pseudomonadota bacterium (assembly GCA_017881185.1). Classification (GTDB taxonomy): domain Bacteria; phylum Myxococcota_A; class Polyangia; order Polyangiales; family JAFGIB01; genus JADGRF01. The sequence continues at coordinate 18,024 of JADGRE010000097.1, forward strand.
CGCTGTGTTCAGCACGCAGCTCGATTTCGAAGCCCACTACCGCGCCCACCCGCCGCGGCCGTTTCTGTACTACGTGGCGTATCCGCTGCTCTTTCCCTACTGGCTCAGCGTCCCCGACGCGCGCCGTGAGTTCTTGCTCTACAAGGGCTACACGCTGGCGAGCTTCGGGCTGATGGTCGCGTGGTTGGGCGTGCAGTACTACACGCTGTTCCCGCCCGAGCTGCACCTGCGCGAATTTTGGCCCATCGCCGCCGGCTCGCTCGCCGCCGAGGCGGTGGTGGTGCTGATGTTTCTCATGCCGCTGGTCACGTGCGTCGTGCACTTTCACCAGCAGCGAGCGCCGCGGCGTTTGGCCGCGTTGCTGCTGGTCGGCATCGTCTCGCTCGGCAGCGCCGCGGTGCGCTTGGAGCGTCGTCGCGACCCGATGGTCTCGTACGCCACGCGCACGCGCGTGCGCCTGCGCACGGCCGCCAAGCCTTGGAGCGCGCAGGCCGCCCAAGCCAAGGCGCTGCGCGCTGCCTGGGCCGTGCTGCCCAAGCAAAAAGACGACATCGACAGCGACGGAAAGGTCGAAGACGAGTCGTTGGCGGCAGCCCACGCCGCGCTGGTGGGCTTCTACCGCAACGACGAAGCCCATGCCTTCGACCTCTGGTACACGCGCCAGCGCGGGCACGCGATCATGGTGCTGTACTTCGAGGCACGGCGCGGGCATCCGCCGATCTGGCTCGCGATGGATCGCCGTCGCAACACCACACACGACAGCGCGGCGCTGCCCGCCGGCGCGTTCGTCGCAATGAAGCACGCTGCCGAGTGAGCGCTGGCGCAACGCTCACTCGTCGGTGACGCAGCCCTCGGACGCGTTCTTGACGTTCTTGATGTACTTGTAGAGCGTGCCGCGCGTGGCCTTGAGCGCCGGCGCCTTCCAGCTCTGCTTGCGCTTGTCGAGCTCGACCGCGCTCACGTGCACGTCGATGCTGTTCTTCACCGCGTCGATGGTCACGCGGTCGCCGTCCTGCACGAGCGCGATGGGGCCGCCCTCCTGCGCTTCGGGCGTGATGTGACCCACGATGAAGCCGTGCGAGCCACCCGAGAAGCGACCATCGGTGAGCAGCGCGACGTCGGAGCCGAGACCCGCGCCCATGATCGCGCTGGTCGGCGTGAGCATCTCCGGCATGCCCGGGCCGCCCTTGGGGCCTTCGTAGCGGATGATCACCACGTCGCCCTTGCTGATCTTCTTCTCTTCCAGCGCGCGCAGCATGTGCTCTTCGCTGTCGTACACGCGCGCGGGGCCATCGAAGCGTTCGCCCTCTTTGCCCGTGATCTTGGCGACTGCACCGAGCGGCGCGAGGCTGCCACGCAGGATACGGATGTGACCGCTCTTCTTGATCGGGTCTTCGAGCGGCCGCACGACCTTCTGCCCCGCGGGCATCCCAGGCAGCGCCGCGAGGTTCTCGGCCAGCGTCTTGCCGGTGACCGTCATGCACTCGCCGTGCAAGAGGCCCTTTTCGAGCAGGTACTTCAGCACCGCCGGCGTGCCGCCGATCTTGTGGATGTCTTCCATCACGTACACGCCGCTCGGCTTCAGGTCCGACAGGAGCGGGATGCGGTCGCTCACGGCCTGGAAGTCGTCGATGGTCAGCGGTACGTCGACCGCGCGCGCCATCGCGATGAGATGCAACACCGCGTTGGTGGAGCCGCCCAGCGCCATCACCACGACCATCGCGTTCTCGAAGGCCTTGCGCGTCATGATGTCGCGCGGCTTGAGATCGAGCTCGAGCAGATGCGCGACGGCTTTGCCAGCCGCCAGACACTCGGCCTGCTTGCCCGGATCTTCCGCCGGTGTCGACGAGCTGAACGGCAACGACATGCCCAGCGCCTCGATGGCACACGCCATGGTGTTGGCAGTGTACATGCCGCCGCACGCGCCCGCGCCCGGACACGCGTGCTCCACGATGTCGCGGCGCTCGTCTTCGGTGATGCGGCCGGCGATGTACTCGCCGTAGCACTGGAACGCGCTCACCACGTCGAGCACCTTGCCGTCGGGCTTGCCATGCGAGTGCCCGGCGCGGATCGTGCCGCCGTAGATCATCAGTGACGGGCGGTTGAGTCGGCCCATCGCGATGAGGCAGCCGGGCATGTTCTTGTCGCAGCCGGGCAGGGTGACGAGCGCGTCGTACCACTGAGCGCCCATCACGGTTTCGATCGAGTCGGCGATCAAGTCACGCGACTGCAGCGAGTAGCTCATGCCGTCGGTGCCCATCGAGATGCCGTCGCTGACCCCGATGGTGTTGAAGCGCATGCCCACCAGCTGCGCCGCTTGCACGCCCTCTTTGACCTTCGCAGAGAGGTCATTGAGATGCATGTTGCAGGTGTTGCCCTCGTACCAGTTCGAGGCGATGCCCACCTGCGGCTTCTGCAGATCGGCGGCGGACAGACCGGTGCCGAGCAACATGGCTTGCGATGCGCCCTGCGAGCGCGGCTCGGTGATGCGCGAGCTGTAGACGTTGAGCTTCCGTTTGGCGGTCATGAC
>JADGRE010000098.1 GCA_017881185.1 Pseudomonadota bacterium
TTTTGATGCGTGATCGCGCAGGACCGAGCGCGCAGGGCAAGGCGCGCCGAGGAGCAATAGCCGGCGCTATTGTGACGAGGAGCAACGCAGCCATGCGCGTTCGGGACAAGTGATGACGCATCAAAACCTCTCGGTCAGACCACTAGAGCTTGATCTCGGGCGGCTTCTCGTCCGCGGCGTTGCCGGTGAAGGTCGGCCGCTCGCGCTTGCCGCGCATGGAAGCACCGATGCTCGACGGGAAGCGCAGCACGACCTTGTTGTACTCGGCGACCGCGTCGATGTAGCGCCCGCGCGCCACGGCGATGCGATTTTCGGTGCCTTCGAGCTGCGCCTGCAGATCGCGGAACGCCCCACTGGCTTTGAGATCCGGGTAGTTCTCCGAGACCACCAGCAAGCGCGAGAGCGCGCCGGAGAGCTTGGCCTGCGCCGCCTCGAACGCCGCGAGCTTCTGCGGGTCGTCGATGGTGGAGGCGTCGATCTTCATGTTGCCCACGCTGGCGCGCGCATCGACGACCTGCTTGAGGGTCTGCTGCTCGAAGTTGGCCGCGCCCTGGACCACCTTCACCAGCGAGGGCACCAGATCGGCGCGCCGTTTGTACTGGTTCTGCACCTCGGCCCAGTTCGCCTTCACGTCCTCATCGCGCTCGATGACCTCGTTGTAGCCGCAGCCGGAGGCCGAAAGCAGCGTGGTGAAGCTGGCTACCGCCAGCAAGCCGCTCAGAAAAGCACGCACCGCACCCTTGGAAGTCGCCATTGTCGCAATATGCGCACGTCTGCAGACCACGCAACGTGGTGCGCCGCCTATCGGGTCGCATTACACTGAACCGATGGCTAGAGCGCGGCCCCTCGGCCGTCGAGTTGCCCCGGAACAGCAATGGAAGCCGAAGCCCAGTGCCCGTATTGCGGTGAGCCAATCACGCTATGGATCGATGAGGGCGGCGGTGCTGCGCAACGCTACGTGGAGGATTGCTCGGTGTGTTGCAGGCCGATCGAAGTGTGGGCCAGCGCGGACGAAGACGGGGAAGCGTCGCTGACCTTGCGGCGCGACGATGAGTGATCTTGGCGAAGCGGGTGTCGGGGACCGTGGCCTGGGCGGGGGACGATCTCGGGCCACGAAGACTCTCGCGAGAGCTTGATCGAGCTACAACGCTGCGTTGCAAACACTTCGCCGCTACGCTTGCGTGGGTGCGGCCGGAGCTCACTTGGCGCGGGCTTGCCGGGCTCTGCATGCGCTGGCGTCAGCTCGCAGCATTGACTTCAGGCATGAATTCAGCGTGTGATCCGGCCACAGCTTCTCCCGCACGAGGTCCAGCATGCGCATCCATCCACTGCTGCTCTCGAGTTTGTTGCTCGGTTTGTGCCTGAGCGCGTGTAGCGCCAAGAAGACGAACGCCGCCGGTGGCGCTGGCCCGGGCAGCGACGCAGGCGGCGCGGGAACGGCAGCCAACGCTGGCAGCGGGAGCAGTGGCACCAGCGGCGGCGGCGCGGGCGGCGGCGCGGGCACCAGTGCGGGAACGAGCGGCAGCGGTGGCGCGGGCAGCGGCAGCGCCGGCAGCAGCGCTGCCGCTGACGGTGGCGGAGGCGTCAACGCGGACGCTGGCCCAGGCGGCGGCAGCGTCCAGCAAGCCACGCAGGTGGCGGGGGGGTATTTTCCATCCGGCGCACCCTGGTACATCGACGTGCACGACGCCACGAAGTTTCCGAAGGCGTCGGATTCCGATGCCATCACGGCCTGGATGGTCTCGCGTGCGGGCGGCGATGGCTGGGGCGGCAATCACTCGTTCCAGATCGACTTCTCGCTCGCGGCGGTCGATGTGCCCGCGGACACCATGAAGCGCATGTTTCAGGAAGGCCCGACCGGGTTCCATGCGGATCCCGATTGCGACAAGGTCACGGTGCCAGTGCCGCTCGGCGGCATCGTCGAAGGCTTCGGCATGGACCCCGGCAAGACACTGAGCGGCTACGATTGCTCAGGTTTCGGTGCAGGTGACGACTGTCACATCCTCTTGCTCGCGCGCGGCGAGCACCGTCTGTACGAGATGTACCACGCGACCATCGACTCCACCGGTGCGTTCTACGCGGGGTGCCTGGCGCTGTGGGACACGTCGAAGGTCTACGACGATCACGGTCGCGGCGATCAGTGCACGAGCGCGGACGCAGCGGGCTTTCCCATTGCGCCGCTGCTCTTCACCGCCGAAGAAGTCAAAGCGGGTGCCATCAATCACGCCATTCGCTTCGCCATGCCCAATGACATGATCCGCCAGAAGAAGTACGTGCCGCCCGCGACGCACGGCACGAACACGACAGGGCCCGCGACCTCGATGCCGTACGGCGCGCATCTGCGTCTGAAGACACCGTACGCGGGCATGAGTCAACTGAGCGCCGCAGCGCAGGTCGTGGCCAAGGCCTTACAGACCTACGGGATGTTCATGGCAGACGGCGGAAAGGTGCCGTTGATGGCTCAGGACGACGCGATCAGCACAGTGAAATGGGCCGACGTGGGGCTCGATTCACACTCGCTCTTTGGGATCAAGGCCACCGATTTCGAGGTACTGGCATACCCGACGCCGATCGACGTCACCAACAACTGTCAGCGCATGCCCATCACGCAATAGGGTACGTTCGGCAGACTGGACTTGTGAGGCGTATCCGCAATCGAGGACAGTTTCCGGTGTCTTTGCAAGTGCCCGAGTCTTTGGCATGCTGCCGGCCATGTCCATCCAGACCGGTCGCAGCGGCAAACAGAGTGTGATGTTCGTGGTGGCGTTGGCGTCGCTGGCTGCGGCTGGCAGTGGCTGCGCTTACGGTCACGTGCGGCAGGTCATCCGTTCGCAGTTTGCGGCCGAGCTGAAGTGCCCCGAAGTGAAGCTCGGAGAGCGCAAGTCGTACGAAGAGGGCTACGTCCCAGGTCAAGTTCAGCTCCGCGGTTGCGGCGTCACCCGCACCTACAGCTGTCCGGTCGACGACAAGCTGGTGTCGTTCGACGACAAGCCGTGCAGCTACGTCAACGGCGACCCGTCGCAGCCCAGCGCCGTCAAGAGTTCGCCCGACAGCGATGCAGCTGGCGGCGGCGATGAAGCGAGCGAGCCGGTGGCACCCACAGCGGCACCCGCACCGGCGACCACGCCAGCTGCCGCCAAGCCTGCTGCCGCGAAACCTGCTGCCGCCGGCAAGCCAGCGAAGTAAGCGCGCCCTGCGGGTTGCAGTGTCTCGTGGAAGCGGTGCCACCGGGGGCTGCAGCGGCTGAGCGCGGGTGCGCGACGGGCGGCTCAGCTCAGGTGCTTGTGATGCCGCGCCAGGCGTGCCTCGTTCACGAGGTACTCGTCGTAGGTCATGCCCAGGTCGTAGTACGCGTCGGGCGCGAGCTCGAGCACGCGGTTGGCCAGTGACTGCACGAACTGCACGTCGTGCGAGGCGAAGATCATCGGGCTCTCGTACTTGAGCAAGCCGTTGTTGAGCGCGGTGATCGACTCGAGGTCGAGGTGGTTGGTGGGACCGTCGAACATCAGCACGTTCGGGTCCTGCAACATCATGCGCGAGAACATGCAGCGCACCTTCTCGCCACCGGAGAGCACGCTCACGCTCTTCTTGGCTTCGTCTCCGCTGAACAACATGCGTCCGAGGAAGCCGCGGATGAAGTTCTCGTCGGGATCCTTCGAGAACTGCCGCAGCCAATCCACGATGTTGGCCTGCGTGTTGAAGTAGCTGGTGTTGTCTTTGGGGAAGTAGCCGAGCTCCACCGAACGGCCCCAGCGCACCTCGCCGGTGTCGGGCGTGTCGCGACCTGCGAGGATCTCGAAGAGCGCTGTCACGGCGCGGTCTTCGCCCACCACGGCCAAGCGCTCGCCACGCGTGAGCGTGAAACGCAGGTCTTTGAACAGCGGCTCGCCCTCGACCTTCTTGCTCAGGTTCTCCACTAACAACACGTCCTTGCCCACTTCTTTTTGAGGCTTGAACACGATGTACGGGTACTTGCGTGACGACGGCCGGATGTCGTCGAGCGTGATCTTGTCGAGCAAGGTCTTGCGCGAGCTGGCCTGCCGCGACTTCGAAGCGTTGGCGCTGAAGCGCTGAATGAACGACTTCAGCTCTTTGATCTGATCTTCCTTCTTGCGGTTGGACTCCTGCCGCTGCCGCAACGCGAGCTGGCTGGTCTCGTACCAGAAGGTGTAGTTGCCCGTGTAGAGCGTGACTTTCTGGTAGTCCACGTCGGCGATGTGCGTGCACACGCGGTCCAGGAAGTGACGGTCGTGCGAGACCACCACCACGGTGTTCTTGAACTCGAACAGAAACTCCTCGAGCCAGAGGATCGAGTCGACGTCCAAGTGGTTGGTGGGCTCGTCGAGCAGCAAGATGTCCGGGTCGCCGAACAGCGCCTGCGCGAGCAGCACGCGCACCTTCTCGCCGTCGGAGAGGTCGCGCACCAGACGCTTCTGTCGATCGGTCTCGATGCCCAGCGCGCCGAGCAGTTGCCCCGCGTTCGCCTCCGCGTCCCACCCGCCCATGTCGCCGAACTCGGCTTCCAGCTCGGCCGCGCGAATGCCGTCGGCGTCGCTGAAGTCGCCCTTGGCGTAGAGGGCGTCCTTCTCGAGCATCACCTCGTGCAAGCGCTTGTGACCCATGATTACGGCCTGCAACGCCTCGACCTCGTCGAAGGCGAAGTGGTCTTGGCGCAGCGTGCTGATGCGCAGACCCGGCGCCACGCTGACGTTACCCGAGCTGGGCTCCTGAGCCCCGGAGAGGCAGCGCAAGAAGGTGGACTTGCCGGCGCCGTTGGCACCGATGAGCCCGTAGCAGTTGCCGGGGGTGAATTTGACGTCGACGTTCTCGAAGAGGACCCGACCGCCGAACGCGAGAGTGAGCTTTTCAGTAGAAATCATCTGGGTACGCGGGCGACCGCAGCAGCCCGGGCGTGCGTGTAGCCTTCCGGCCGCGGGTTTTCAAGTCGACGCCGGCGTGATGGGGCGGTTTACTCTTGCAAGCGGGTCGTCTTCGCGCCCCCACACAGCCGCCCCCGTATCACCGTTCGCCAAGATCTCGCTCGCAGTTGCGTTCACCCCCACCCGCTCATATCACCTGCTCATGCCGAGCCGAATCGTGCACCAGACTGATGCTATCGCTTGGCTCCGCGGCACGACGCACGGACCCGAGCATGCGCTGGTCACCTCGTTGCCTGACAGCTCCGAGCTGCGCTTGCCTGCCGAGGCTTGGCAGACTTGGTTCATCGACACCGCTGCACTCGTCTGCCAGAGGACCCACGAGCAAGCGGTGTCGATCTTCTTCCAGACCGATGTCAAACGCGACGGGCTGTGGATCGACAAGAGCTTCCTCGTGCAGCTGGGCGCGAGGCAGACCGGCGCCGAGCTGCTTTGGCACAAGATCGTGTGCCGCGCGCCGGCGGGCGTGACGAGCTACGGGCGCCCTGCCTATGCGCACTTGCTGTGCTTCTCGAAGGCGCTGCGTCTGCAGCCGAGGCAGTCCTCCGCCGACGTGCTGCCGCGCCTGGGCGCCATGACCTGGGCGCGCGCGATGGGCATCGCCGCCTGCGAGGCGACCTGCGAGTTCCTGCTGGCGCACACGGCTTGCCGCACGGTGGTCGACCCCTTCTGCGGAGTGGGCAGCATGCTGGCCACCGCCAACGCCTATGGGCTCGACGCGATCGGCGTGGAGCTGTCGAGCAAGCGAGCGGCGCGTGCGAGAACGTTGCAGCTTACGCGGGAGCTGGTGCGCTGAAGGACCCTCGTGTCGCCCGCGTCACTTCTCGAACTGCGGCAAGGTCCAGCTCTCTTGCGCACCTGCACGCGCCCACTCTTGCATCGCCGGCAGCGCAAGCATGGTGTCGCGGTAGCGCTTCGCCGTTTCACCTAACGTCACGTTGTAAGTCTGAAAGCGGAACGCCAGCGGAGCGAACATGGCATCGGCGATGCTGAACTTCCCGAACAGGAAGTCTCCACCGCTCCCGAAGCGCGCTCGGCAGTCGTTCCATATCTGTTCGATGCGGGCAAGGTCCGTGGCGACGCCGGGCGCATCTTCGTAGCGCTGCACGCGCTTGCGAACGTTCATGGGCAAGTGCGTACGCAGCGCTCCGAAGCCGGCATGCATCTCACTGCTCACCGAGCGCGCCACGGCGCGGACCCGCTGGTCCTGTGGCCACAGGCGACTGTCGGGGAAGCGCTCGGCCAGGTACTCGCAGATGGCGAGCGACTCCCACACGCGCAGCTCGCCGTCATACAGCACCGGCACCCGTCCCGAGGGCGACGAGCGCTGCAAGTGCGCGCGCGAGCTCGACTCGTAGAGCGAGACCACCTCTTCCTCGAAGGCCTGCCCCGTGTGGCGCAGCGCGAGCCAAGGCCGTAGCGACCACGAAGAGTAATTCTTGTTTCCAAGCACGATACGAAGAGTCATGCGCTGCCTCCGCTGCGCATCATGGACTCACTCGTTGGCGGCGGAAACCTCAAACGTCCGGGAGAAGCGAGAACTACGGCAACGCAGGCTCCGAATCGCCCTGTTCCACGTAGCCAATATCCGGCCCAGCCCCACGGAAGTCGTCGTTGATGCCGTACAAGCGCAGTGCCGAATCCACGAGCGGGCTCTTGGCCGATGGCCCAAAGCGCCCCGCAGCCGGATCGAGCAGCGCGGGATCTCCCCCGACGCCGTGACACTCGAGCTTCGTCGCCGTGCACAACGCTGCGAGGTCGTCGTAGCGCATGTTGTTCCATTTGACGCGCGGCGCACCGCGCGTGGTGAAGAGCGCGTCGTAGTCGAGGTCGTCGGTGGTCACGCTTTGCGCGGATTCGATGGCGTACGAGGTGCCCCGGATCAGGTTGTTGCGAAACACGAGGTTCTCGAAGGGGCCCGAGACGTTCATGCCGTTGTGCTGTGGGTCGTCGGTGAAGCAGGTGTTGTGCAACAGCCACACGCGACCCGAAGTGTCGTTCGAGACCTTGAAGCCACTTTCCTGATAGCCCGTGAAGCGGTTGCGCACCACCCACACCGGTCCGTAGGTGATGGGCGCGAAGGACGCACCGTTGTGCATCAGGTCGACTGTGTTGTGCCAGAAGCGTGCGTTGATGTCGGCGCCCTCGGGCTCGAAGCCGTCGTCGCCGATGCGCGTCAGTCGGTTGTCGTAGACGTCCACGTCGAACGCCAAGAGCGGGTTGTGATCGTCGTCGAACGAGCCCGCATACACACCATTGAAGACGTCATGCAGGAAGTTGCGCGCGACGATGGCGCCCTCGCCGCCCGCCAGCGTGATGGCATCGTTCTCGTGGTCGGTGGCTTTCACCGCGTCCCACGGCCAACCAAACACCGACGACTGGTGGATCTCGTTGTCCTCGATGCGCACCGCGCTGCTGCCTTTGCGCACCCACACGGGCGTCGGGATGTCGTAGATGTGATTGTTGCGCACCACGATGTCGCTCGCAGCGTCGGTGATGTCGATGCCCTTGGCGTAGTCGCCTTCGCCGTAGAAACGGATCTCGAGGCCCTCGATCCACACGTGCTGCGCGCCGCTGATCTGGATGGCGGTGTTGAGCGTGGGCACCTGCCAAGCGTGACCCGCGGGTGCGGCGGCGCTGTGCACGTACAGGCGCCCAGTGTCGACGAAGAAGCCCTCTGCGATGGGCTCGGCGTTCTTGCCCACGGCATTGCGCAGATCGGCGAGCGCCAGGTAGTGGTACTCGCGCTTGCCGTCACGCAACAGGTAGCGCGGATCACCGGCCCAAGCCGCGCTGTACACGCCGCCGCCTTCGTCTTTCCACGTGAGCGTCGGCGCCGCGGCCGAACCATCGAGCACCGCGCCTGGTTCGCCGACGATGCGCAGGTAGCGTCCGGGCTGACCGCCCTGCGTGAGCGTCACACTCTCTCGATATACCCCAGCGCGCACGTGCACCTGGACACCCGCCCCCGCCGAAGCAAGCGCGGCGCTCAGAGTGCGCAGGGGTTTTGCCGAGCTGCCGTCGCCGCCAGCGGCGGCGGCTGCGTCGACCCACAGCTGCGTCGTCGGCGCGTTCTTCGGTGTCTTCGCTTGCGTGATCGCCGCCCCGCACGCGACCGCGCCGCTGCCCGCCTCGACGCGTAGCTCGTAACTTGTGTCAGCTGACAATCCGAACGCCGAGCCTGCAAGCCGCCCATCGGGGATACGCACGAGCGCCGGCCCCTGATACCATGTGCTGTCGCCCGCTGCGCGATAGAACAACTTGGCTTCGCTCGGGGCGTTGGCCAGGCTGAACAGCACACCCAGCGTGTACACGTTCGGATGCAGCGCCAGCGTGCCTGCCCCCACACTCTTGCACGCGCCGAGATCGAAGCAGCCTTGCACGCACCCGCTGGTACATGCCGCGGTGCAGTGCGGCTTGGCACATTGCCCACCATCGCACGCCGCGGCGCACGCGGATCCGCAAGCATCGCCGCCGCCATCAGCGGCAGGTGCGGTCGCGAGTGCGTCGAGGCCAGCGTCGGACGGCGAGTGCGAACCCGAAGCCGTCGCCCCGTCGCCACCCGCATCGGGCGTGCGCGACTTCACGCCGGAGCCTGCAGAGCACGACAGCAGCATCGCCGCATACATGGAAAGCCAAAGGCGCGTGGTGGGTCGCATGGGACGCGAGCTTAGCGTGAGTCGCCGGCCGAGTGGGCTGACCGCACTGCATAAACTCTGGCGCAGCGCTTGCAATACACCGAAGCCAGGCGGGCTTCAGGTGCGAAATACCCACGGTCCACGGCGAAAACGGCCTGCTCGCCCACAATCGGGCCTTCGGCCGCGACGCAGCGCTTGCGTCGACAGCGCACGCGGCGCAAGGGTTGCGTCAAGCAACCATGACCGTGTGATCGTCCCACCCACACTGCGCCTCGTCGCGCAGCCAGGCGTTGCATGACCGATCGACCTGCGCCGAGCCCGAGCCCCGAGGAGAGTCTGCTGCAAACCTTCGTCGCAGCCGCGATGGATGCCATCGTCGCGACCGACGCCTACGGTCTGATCCGCGTGTTCAACCCGGCAGCGGCAGCGTTGTTCGGGCGCAGCGCCGAGGATGTCATCGGGCAAGACGTGAGCCTGCTCGTGCCCGAGCGCTCGCGCGCCGCGCATGCCAAGCTGGTTCGCGGCTTCGCGCACACGCACCAAACGCAGCGGATGATGGGCAAGCTCGGGCTCATTTACGGCTTGCATGCGGACGGCAGCGAGCTGCCCCTCGAAGCTTCGCTCTCGCAGCTCGTGGTCGGCGGCATGGAGCTCACCGCCGTGGTGCTGCGCGACGTAAGCGATCGCGTGCGCGCACAGGCCGCCATCGCCGGACGGCTCGCGTTGGAAGAGCGCCTGAGCAAGCTCGCAGCGGTCGCACCGACCGTCCTGTATTCGTTCAAGCTGCGTCCCGATGGCAGCATGTGCATGCCCTACGCTGCACCGAGCATCGAGAGCATCTGGGCCGTACGACCGCAGGACCTGGTGGACGACGCCTCCGAGATCTTCCAGCGCATCGTACCCGACGATCTCACTCGCGTGCGCGACAGCATCGCGCAGTCGGCGGAAACGCTCACGACCTGGCAAGCGCAGTTCCGCGTGCGACACCCCACGCGCGGCGAACTCTGGCTCGAAGGCTGCTCCACGCCGACCCGCGAGCCCGACGGCTCGACCCTGTGGCACGGCACGGTGACGGATATCACGGCGCGCAAGCGCATGGAGCTGGAGTGGCAGCGGCGTGAGCACGAGCTGGCCACCGCGCAGCACCTGGCCAAGCTCAACAGCTGGGAGCTCGACTTGCCCGCGGGGCCGGCCCACTGGCAAGACCTGCCGCTGCGCCATACCGGCTACGGCTGGACCGTTGCAGCTACCGCGCCCGTCCATCTGCTCGAGCTCGTACACGCCGACGACCGCGCCGAGCTCGAGCACGCCGTCGACGTGGCCCTCGCCAATGCCGGTGCGTTTGCGCTCGATTGCCGCGCAGCGCAGCCGCACGCCGGACTCGTCACGTGGCTGCATCTGCGCGGCGAAGTGGCGCGCGACGAGTACGATGTGCCGCGCGTCGTTCGTGGCACCACGCAGGACATCACCGAGCGCAAGCAGCTCGAGACTCAGCTGCGCCAGGCGCAGAAGATGGAAGCCTTCGGTCAGCTGGCCGGCGGAGTGGCGCACGACTTCAACAACATCCTGACGGTGATCTCGAGCTCCACCGACTTGCTGCAGAGCATGCTCAGCTCGGGCGATCCGCGTGCCGAGATCCTGGCAGACATAGAAGAAGCCAGCACCCGCGCCATCGCGCTCACGCGTCAGCTGCTCTTGTTCAGCCGCTCGCAAGTGATCGCGCCCGTGCCGCTGAGCATCAACGAGGTCGTCGGCAACACCTTCAAGATGCTGCGTCGGTTGATCGGCGAAGACATTCACGTGCGCAAGCAACTGGACGACAGCATTTCGCGTGTGCTCGCGGACCCGGGACAAGTCGAGCAGGTGGTGATGAACCTCGCCGTCAACGCGCGCGACGCGATGCCCCGCGGCGGAACGCTCACGCTCAGCACCCGCGACATCGAGCTGAGCGGGAGCGATGTACGCAATCAGCCCGGACGCAAGGCGGGCAAGTATGTGCAGCTGACGGTGACGGACACTGGCTGCGGAATGACACCGGAGGTTCGCGCGCGCATCTTCGAGCCGTTCTTCACCACCAAGGGCGCCGGCAGGGGCACGGGCCTCGGCCTGGCCACGGTCTTCGGTATCGTCGAGCAGTGCGGCGGTCAGATCATGGTCGAGAGCGAGCCAGAGCGCGGCACCACCTTTCAGATCTACTGGCCCGCGCTGCAGACGGCACCCCAGCCGCTGGCCAACGTGCGCACCACCACGCTGCCGCACGGTGGCACCGAGACCATCTTGCTCGTCGAAGACGACGACACCGCACGCCGCAGCATGCGCCGCGCACTCGAGCAGTGCGGCTACGTGGTCATCGAGGCGCACGATGCGCCGAGCGCGGTGGAGCACGCTCACAGTCCGCGGCACATCGACCTCTTGCTGACCGACGTGGTCATGCCGGGCGGCAGCGGCCCCAGCATAGCCGCCGCGCTCCAACTCGAACGCCCCCGCCTACGCACGCTGTACATCAGCGGGTACGTCGACGACGCCGTGGTACGCCACGGCATCGTGGCCTCGCGCGACTCGTTCCTGCACAAGCCCTTCAGCATCAGCCTCTTGGCCACGCGGGTGCGCGAGGTGCTCGACGCCCCGAGCCCACGGCCCGAGTGACGATCTCCGCTTTCGGCCGTGACGCCGCCGAGCGGGGTCGACCTGCCCGGCCACCATCCCGGTCCGTGCCAGCATTTTCCCTGGAAAGCACCTGGCTTTGTCCCGACGGGAAGTCCATGCCGGGTGACCTGCTGGTGGACCGCTTGTGGACCGCTTGTGGACCTTCGTGGCTTGACTGATCGGGCCCCCACTGGTAGATAGCGCGCGCCTAAACCGCTTGGCATGGCTCTGAGTCGGAGCTTCACGAATGCCGAGCCACCCACCTGTACGCAGGTACGGAAGACCCCATGCTTTCTTCTGTCGCATTGGGCGTGATCCTGTCCGGTGGATCCGTGATCGACCTGGACGCCACGCTGTTCGTTCAGCTCGGAATCTTTTTCACGGCGTTCTTCATCTTGAAGGGCCTGGTCTTCAAGCCCGTGATGAAAGTGTTCGACGCGCGTGAACAAGCCACGGCCGGCGCCAAGGAAGACGCCAAGCGCCTTGAAGACGAAGTGGAGAAGCAGCGCGCGCACTTCGAGGGCGAGCTGCGCCGGGTGCGCGGCGCGGCCGGTGAAGATCGCGAGAAGCTGCGTCTGGAAGCCCAGAAGCTAGCCCGCGAGCTCACCGAGAAGGCCCGCAGCGAAACCAACGCCACGCAGAAGACCGCCAAGGACAAGCTCGACCGCGAGGCTGCCGAAGTGCGCGAGCGCATGCTGCGCGAGGTGCCGGCGCTCGCCAAGCAGATTGCCAGCAAGCTGCTCGGCCGGAGCGTGCTGTGATGGAACGTGCTGTAAGACTGCGCGTCGGGTTGTTCGCGTTGACGCTGTGCGCCACGCCTGCTTTGTCCATTGGCCGCGGCCACGCCCTGGCTGAAGAAGCCGCGGCAGCCGAGGGCAGCGCCGAAGAGCACGCCGAGCACGGCAAGCTCTCCTTCAAGGAGATCGCCTTTGGCGAAGAAAAGCTCCAGTTCTGGGGCTCGATCGTCAACTTCGGCCTGCTCGTGTACTTGATTCGCCGCGGCGCCAAGAAGCCGCTCGGCGCCTTCCTGCAAGAGCGCAAGGACGGCATCGAGCGCGGCATCGCCGAGGCCGCCGAGATGAAGCGCAAGGCCGAGGCCGTGGCTGCCGAGTACGCCGAGCGCATGAAGACGCTCGACCAGGAGCTCGAGAAGCTGCGCACCGACATCGCGCGCGCCGCCCAGGAAGACAAGGCCCGCATCGTGGCCGAGGCGCAGGAGAGCGAGCAGCGTCTGCGCGCCGAGACCCAGGAGCTGGTGGCCCGCCAGGCCGAGCAGCTCGAGACCCAGATTCGCCGCGAAGTCGTGGCGGCCGCCATCAGCGCGGCCGAGCGCGCCGTGCGCGAGACCACGAATGCCGACGACCAACAGCGTCTGGCGGAAGCCTTTGCACGTGAGCTCGCCAAGACGGGCCAGGAGAAGCGCGCGTGACGGTAGGTATCCTCGGCAGACGCTACGCCCTGGCCTTGCTGAACCTCGCGACCGAGGCCGGCAAAGCCGACACGGTCGGCAACGACCTGCGCGACTTCGCAGTCAGCTGGAACGACAACCGCGGCCTGCGCGCAGTGTTCGAGAACCCTGGCGTGAGCCTGCAGGCGCGCCGGCAGATCTTGCGCGACCTCGCGCAGGCTGCCGGCATGGACGCCCTGGTGCGCGACACCTTGCTCTTGATGGGCGACCACGGTCGGCTGTCGCACCTGACCGAGCTCGTCGATTCGTACGCGGCGCTGGCCGAGGCTCGCTCCGGCCGCGTGCGTGCCGAGGTCGTGACCGCGACCGAGATGCCCGAGGCGTACTTCGGCGAGCTGCAGAAGACGCTCGAGCGCGTGACCGGTAAGCAGGTGGTCATCACCCGCAGCGTGGACGCCTCGCTCATTGGTGGCGTCGTCGCCCGCGTGGGCGACCAGATTTTCGACGGTAGCGTGAAGCACCGTCTGGGTGAGCTCAAAGACGAGCTCAATCACTGAAGGCTTTGGTTTTTCGTTCGGCCGCCGTCAGCGGTCACCACGTCAGAGAGTAGAGAGAGGTAGCCGATGCAGCTGCGCGCCGAAGAGATCTCCCGGATCATCCAGAAGCAAATCGCGTCTTACGACAAGACCGTCGAGGTCATGGAGACCGGTACCGTGCTCACCGTGGGTGACGGTATCGCCCGCGTGTACGGCCTCGACAAGGCCATGGCCGGCGAGCTCGTCGAGTTCCCGGGCCAGCTCATGGGCATGGTGCTCAACCTCGACGCCGACAGCGTCGGCGTCGCACTGATGGGCTCGGACTCGCAGATTCGCGAGGGCGACACCGTCAAGCGCACCGGCCGCATCTTCGACGTGCCGGTGGGCGATGCCCTGTCCGGTCGCGTCGTGAACGCGCTCGGTATGCCGGTCGACGGCAAGGGCCCCATCAACACCACCGAGCGCCGCCGCGTGGAAATCAAGGCGCCGGGCATCATCGCGCGCCAGGGCGTGACCGAGCCGCTGCAGACCGGCATCGTCGCCATCGACGCCATGATCCCCATCGGCCGCGGCCAGCGCGAGCTGATCATCGGCGACCGTCAGACCGGCAAGACCGCCGTCGCGATCGACACGATCATCAACCAAAAGGGCAAGGACGTGCACTGCTTCTACGTGGCCATCGGCCAGAAGCAGTCGACGGTCGCGTCCGTGGTCGACAAGCTCACCAAGTTCGGCTCGATGGAGTACACCACGGTGGTCATCGCCGGCGCCTCCGAGATGGCGCCGCTGCAGTTCATCGCGCCCTACTCCGGCTGCACCATGGCCGAGTTCTTCCGCGACAGCGGTCGCCACGCGCTGGTGATCTACGATGACTTGTCGAAGCAGGCGACTGCGTATCGTCAGCTGTCATTGCTCTTGCGCCGCCCGCCGGGCCGCGAAGCGTATCCGGGCGACGTCTTCTATCTCCACAGCCGCTTGCTCGAGCGCGCTGCGAAGCTGGCCGAAGAGTGGGTGGTCGTGCCCGTGGGTCAAGCGCCCAAGCGCCCCGGCCCCGTCGGCAACAGGCCTGACTACTTCACCGGCAAAGAGGCCAAACACGAAGCCGCCGCACGCGCCAAGGACAAGGGCGCCGGCTTCGAAGCCAAGATGCTGCCCGACTCCGGCGGCTCGCTCACCGCGTTGCCCATCATCGAGACGCAGGCCGGCGACGTGTCGGCGTACATCCCGACCAACGTGATCTCCATCACCGACGGTCAGATCTTCTTGCAGTCGGATCTGTTCCGCTCCGGTCAGCGTCCGGCCATCGACGTCGGCATCTCGGTGTCGCGCGTCGGCGGCGCCGCGCAGATCAAGGCCATGAAGCAGGTCTCGGGCACCATGAAGCTCGACCTCGCGCAGTACCGCGAGATGGCGGCCTTCGCGCAGTTCGCTTCCGACCTCGACGCGGCCACCAAGCGTCAGCTCTCGCGCGGTCAGCGTCTGACCGAGGCGCTCAAGCAGCTGCAATACGTGCCGATGGACATCGTCGACCAGGTGGTCATCATCTACGCGGCGAACAAGGGCTACGTCGACGCCTACGAGCTGCCGGTGTTGCAACGCTACAAGGCCGAGCTGCTCGAGTTCATGCACGCGTCGCACGCAGGCGTGCTCGACACCATCCGCACCAAGAAGGCTCTGGACGCCGACGGCGAAGCCGCGTTGCAGAAGGCGCTCAAGGCGTTCGGCGAAGCTTTCGACGCGAACGCCAAAAGTGTGAAGTGAGCTCATGGCGAACCTGAAAGCCATCCGCACCCGCATCGCGAGCGTCAAGAACACGCGTAAGATCACGCGTGCCATGAAGCTCGTGGCGGCGGCGCGCCTGCGCAAAGCGCAAGAGGGCATCACGCGCATGCGGCCCTACGCGCTGCAGACGCTGAAGATGATCTCGTCCTTGTCGGCCCGCGCCGGCGACGACGAGGCGCTGCACCCGCTGCTCGCGCGTCGGCAGCCCCAGAAGGTGATGCTCGTGGTGCTCACGAGCGACCGCGGTCTGGCCGGCGCGTTCAACAGCGGCATCGGCAAGGCTGCGTACAAGCAGTACCTGGAGCTGGTCGCCGAGGGCCGCGAGGTCACCGTGGCCATCATCGGTCGCAAGGGCGGCGACTACTTCCGCCGTCGCCACGCGCCCATCACGCACACCTTCAGCAACATCTACGAAGCGCTGAGCTACAACAAGGCGAGCAGCATCGGCGACGTCATCGTCACCGACTACACGAGCCACAAGCTCGACGCCGTGTACCTCTGCTACAACGAGTTCAAGAGCGCCATCAGCCAGAAGGTCGTGCTCGAGCGCCTCTTGCCCATCGAGCCCATGACGGTCGTGGCGCCGGAGACGGCGATCGACTTCATCTACGAGCCCGATCAGCGCGCCATCCTCGACACCATCCTGCCGCTGTACGTGAACGTCGAGATCTACCGGGCACTGCTCGAGTCGGTCGCGTCCGAGCACGGCGCGCGCATGACGGCGATGGACAACGCCACCAACAACGCCGCGGACATGATCTCCGCGCTCACGCTGCAAGCCAACCGCGCCCGTCAGGCCGCGATCACCACCGAGCTGATGGAGATCATCGGCGGCGCGGAAGCCCTCAAGGGCTGAGTTAAGTGACATACCCGCGGAGCAGCCTGCGGCTCTCCGCGCAGATACTTGATTACATACCCGCGGAGCAGCCTGCGGCTCTCCGCGTAGATACTTGATTACATACCCGCGGAGCAGCCTACGGCTCTCCGCGGAAGGTCTCCCGAAAACAAAAGCACGAGGAATCGGTCATGTCAGAAGGTAGGATTGCTCAGGTCATCGGTCCGGTCGTCGACGTCGACTTCCCACCGGGACAACTGCCCACGCTGCTAACCGCGCTCAAGGTGAGCAACCCCGCGATCAGCAACGTGCCGGACAACCTCGTGCTCGAGGTGGCTCAGCACCTGGGCGAGAGCTCCGTGCGCACCATCGCGATGGACTCGACCGAAGGTCTGGTGCGCGGCATGACCGTGAAGACCACCGGCGCGCCCATCACGATGCCCGTCGGCCCGGAGTGCCTCGGCCGCATCTTGAACGTGGTGGGCAACCCCATCGACGGCCTGGGCCCCGTGAACGCCAAGCTCAGCTCGCCGATTCACCGCGCGGCTCCGGCCTTCACCGAGCAGAGCACCGCGGTCGAGATCCTCGAGACGGGCATCAAGGTCATCGACTTACTCGCTCCCTACCGCAAGGGCGGCAAGATTGGTCTCTTCGGTGGTGCCGGCGTGGGCAAGACCGTGCTCATCCAGGAGCTGATCAACAACGTGGCCAAGGCGCACGGCGGTGTCAGCTGCTTCGCCGGCGTCGGCGAGCGCACCCGCGAGGGCAACGACCTCTACGTCGAAATGAAAGAGTCCAAGCTCGAGACCGGCGAGCCCGTCATCTCGAAGACGGCTCTGGTGTTCGGTCAGATGAATGAGCCGCCCGGAGCCCGCGCCCGCGTCGCGCTCTCGGCCCTCACCGTCGCCGAGTACTTCCGCGACGTCGAAGGCCAGGACGTGCTCTTGTTCGTCGACAACATCTTCCGCTTCACGCAGGCCGGTTCCGAAGTGTCAGCACTGCTGGGTCGTATCCCCAGCGCCGTGGGTTACCAGCCCACGCTCGGCACCGAGATGGGCGCGCTGCAAGAGCGCATCACCTCCACGAAGAAGGGCTCCATCACCTCGGTGCAAGCCATCTACGTGCCCGCCGACGACTACACCGACCCAGCGCCGGCCACCGCGTTCGCGCACTTGGACGCCACCACCGAGCTGTCGCGTGCCATCTCCGAGAAGGGCATCTACCCCGCCGTGGATCCGCTCTCGTCCACCTCGACCATGCTCGACCCAGCCATCATCGGCGACCACCACTATCGCGTGGCGCGTGCGGTGCAGCAGACCTTGCAGAAGTACAAGGACCTGCAGGACATCATCGCCATCCTGGGCATGGACGAGCTCTCCGAAGACGACAAGCTCACCGTCGAGCGCGCGCGCAAGGTGGAGAAGTTTCTGTCCCAGCCGTTCTTCGTCGCGCAGACCTTCACGAACATCCCGGGCCAGTACGTGCCGCTGAGCGAGACCATCGCGTCGTTCGAGGAGATCCTCGACGGCAAGCACGACAACCTGCCCGAGCAGGCCTTCCACTTGGTCGGCAACATCGAGATGGCGAAAGCCAAAGCCAAGAAGCTGATGGAGAGCTGACGTGGCGCAAGACAAGCACGAGGCCAAGAGCGCCACGGCCCTGGGCCTGCAGATCGCAACCCCACTCGGCATGCAGCTGGACACCGAAGTCGAGTCCGTGCAGGTGCCGAGCGTGGCCGGTGAGCTCGGCGTGCTGCCGGGCCACGTGCCGCTCTTGGCGGCGCTCAAGCCAGGCGTGTTGAAGTACCGCAAGCAGGGACAGACGTCACAGGTCGCGGTCGGCGCCGGCTACGTGGAAGCGGGCGCGGCCAGCGTGCGCTTGATCTCGGAGTTCTACGCGCGTCCCGAAGATGTGGACATCGAGCAAGCCAAGCAGGACCTCGCCAAGGCCGAGCAGCGCTTGAAGGCCTTCACCGGCATGTTGGGCGATCCCGAACACGGCGAAGCCCAGCGCGAGCTCGATTGGGCGTTGGCCCGCATCGCGCTCGTCGCGAGCTGAGCAATAAGACTATTGCCCGCCGGAAAAAAGCCGATTACGGTCGGCCGCATGTTGACGCGCAAAGCTCTCATCGTAGCTGCGTTGTCTTGGGGGCTGGCAGGTTTCACGTGCCTGGGTCTGCCGCTGTCGGCGGCTGCCGAGCAACGCGCCGACTGGCTCATGTCCGGTCCGGGTTCGCCGGGTAACTACGCGACCATCGACGTCGCATTCGGCGGCATCCAAGCCGGGCTCGAGCACCGCGAGGCCATCTTCGGCGGCGCGAACCAGCTGACACTGCGCGGCTCCGCCATCACGGCCGTTCCCTTCGGCGGCGCGCAGCTCGACGCCGACCTGCGCATCCTCGTCCTCACGCTCGGCATGAGCGGCGGCGTGAGCGACAACTGGCGCAACCAGACCTTCGGGGCGAGCTCTCCCTTCGATCGCAAGATCCGCCGCGAGCGCGAAGCCTCCGGCGATTTCAACTCGGCCACCTTCGGCTGGTTCGAAGGCCGTGCGCAGCTCGACCTGCCGTTCAACGACTTCGTGCTGTTCCACAACGTCAACTCGATCCGTAGCTCGGGCGCGCCCTCGCGCAGCTTCGACAACCAAATCGGCGTGGTGCACGACGGCAACTACGTGCGCTCCGACTTCAACCTCTTCTTCAAGCACCGCGACTACGGCGCCATCGGCCCCATGGCGCAGGTCTTGAACTTCCCCCTGGGCGATCGCCGCTTCACGCAGATTAACTACGGCTTCATGCTGCTCACGCGCGCGGGCCTGGTGCGTCGGGACGACTTCGTGGTCTTCCAGATGCTGTGGAACGTGGGCGACAGCCTCGGCGGCATCGACAACCGCGACACCTACGGCATGGCGCTCTTGCGCGGCCCGGTGACGTTCCTGCTGGCCTACCGCTCCATCATCAGCTTGTAGCGGGGGCCGCCGCTTCCAGCAGCGAGAGCGCTTGCTCCGCCGCCGCTTGCTCGGCTTCGAGCTTCGAGCGGCCATCGCCCTGTGCGTAGGAGCCGCCGTCGACCACGATGGCCACGCGGTAGTTGCGGGCGTGGTCGGGGCCGCTCTCACGCAGCACTTCGTAGGTGGGCGGCCTGTGCCCGCGGCTCTGCAGCACTTCTTGCACGCGGGTCTTGAAGTCACGCTCGCCGGGGGCGCGTCCGCCGAGCAGCTGCTCGAACAGCCTGCGACACAGCCGCATTGCGGCTTCGGTGCCACCGTCGAGATACACGGCAGCGACCACAGCTTCGAGCGCGCTCGACAAGAGCCGCGGCTTGTCGCGCCCACCCGAGCGCTCTTCGCCACGACCCAGGCGCAACGCAGCACCTAGCGACACTGAACGTGCAATCCCTGCGAGCGCCTCTTCACAGACCAGATCGGCGCGGCGTCGAGTCATCTCTCCGGCCGTGGCCGACGGGAAGCGCTCCCAGAGCAGCGCGGACACAACCCATTGCAGCACTGCGTCGCCCAGGAACTCGAGGCGCTCGTTGTCGGTGCGCACATGAGCCGGCTTCTCGTTGCGGAACGAGGAGTGCGTGAGGGCGTCGGTCAGGAGCAAGGCGTCGCGGAACTGGTGGCCCAGCTCGGCGCACAGCGCAACGCTCAACGCCGCAAGCCTCTCTTCGGAGTCAGCCATAAGCTCGTCTAAGAGTGCGAAGGGCGGGAATCGAACCCGCACGCCCGAGGGCACCAGAACCTAAATCTGGCGCGTCTGCCAATTCCGCCACCTTCGCAAAAAGGCCCCCAAACGGGGTAGCTGCAGCGTCGTGCGTCCGGCCGCTGGTGTCAACCGCTCCATGATATGCTGCGCCGCAGCGGTTGGAACAGGCATGACCTCGCGGAAGATCTCCAGACACTTCAGGGCGCAATGGTTGCTGGTGACGCTGCTGCGCTGCAGCGCGCTCGGCCCCGTACTCTTGCCGAGCGGCGCGTTCGCACAGCAGGAAGACGACAAGGTTCAAGCCAAGCAAGCCTTCCAACAGGGCGTGGCCCAATACGAAGCCGGTCACTACGCCGAGGCGCTCGAGCGATTCCAAGAGGCCTATCGGCTGAAGCCGCATCCGCTGGTGCGCGTGAACATCGCCAACTGCTACGACCGCTTGGACAAGCCGGTCGAAGCCATCTTTCACTTCGAGCTGTTCATGGAGTCCAAAGAGGGCAGCCCGGCGCAGCGCAACGAGGTCAAGAGCGCGCTCAAGGAGCTGCACAAGCGCGCGGGTAAGCTGGCACTGACGGTCTCACCCGATGGCGCACGCGTCAGCGTGGACGACGGCGACGAGCACAAGGCACCCATCACCGAAGCCATCCTGCTCAAGGCCGGCAAGCACAAGGTCATCGCGAAGCTCGACGGCTACGAGACCACCACCAAGGATGTCGACGTCAAGGGCGACGGCATCACCGAGCTCTCGTTACGCCTCTCGCGCAGCAGCGCCGTGGCCGCCGCGATCGCGACCGACACAGCGATCCCCACGCTGTCCATGGCAGGCGAAGGCGAAGGCGCAAGCGAGCCTGAGCCGGCGGCTGAAGAGGCCACCGAGAAGGCGGAGCCCGAGAAGGAAGAGCACACGGAAGCGCCCGCAGCCGCGGCGGAGCCGACGCCAGCGGAGCCCGAGCCAGCGTCCGATAACCGCATCGCGACCGGCTGGATCATCGGCACCGGCGCCGCGACCGGCGCGTTCCTGATCACCTGCATCGTCACCGGCGTGCTCGCCGAACGC
>JADGRE010000099.1 GCA_017881185.1 Pseudomonadota bacterium
TGCGTGTGACCATCGACCCCACGGCAGTGCGCTGAACGCACCACACCCACGTACCGACACGGTTTTTTCGGTGGAGCGTTGCGTTGCTAGCCCGGCTGCGTAGACTGCTCGACTTCGACTCACGACCGAGCTCGAGTAAAGGACAGCAGCGCGTGGCGGATCAACCGAAAGCCCAGGGCGGTGGCAACCTCAAGTACATCGTTTTCGGCCTGCTGCTCCTGGCCGGTTCCGTCGGCCTGTGGTTCATGCTCAAGAGCCCGCCGCCGCCCCAGGTCGAAGACCCCGCGCCCAAGGTCAAAGACGCCCAGCGCGTGAACCCCATGGCGCAGCCCGAGCTGCTCCTGGACGAGCAAAAAGACGCCGGCCAGCAGGTCGACGCCGGGGCAGCTGAGAAGCCCAAGCACGTTCATCACGACACCCGCGACACCTGGGACTGCCAGGGCGACGTCACGCGCGCCGCGCTGCAGCAGCTCATCGACAGCAACCGCACGCAGATCCGCAACTGCTACGAGCGCCGCCTGAAGGTCAACAACGTGTTGCAGGGCGACCTCAAGCTCAAGCTCAAGATCGGCAGCACGGGCCAGATGGTGGCTGCCGCCGTCAGCGGCACGCTCCACGACAACGACGTGTTCAACTGCGTGCGCACCATCGCGCAGCGCTGGACCTTGCCGCCGCCCTCGGGTGGCGACTGCGCCGTGGTGCAGGTGCCGTTCCAGTTCTCGCCCAAGACGAATTGAGTACACCTGAGCGCGCCTGAGCGCAGCCGAGCGCACTCACTTCGACGGGTCGACGACCTGGCCCGACAAGAGCACGACTCCGTTCGTGTCTCGGATGAAGAACAGGAACGGCCGGTCCACCACGAAGGACACGAGCTGTTGGACCACACCAGAGTCCGCCGCGAGCACGGCCGTGGCCGCAGCCGCTTCGGTACCGTGCTCGTCGACGCCGATGAAAGCCTTCTGCAGCACGTCGGTGACGTAGAGCGGCCCATCGGTCGTGATGCCGCTGAAGTCGGCTTGGCCTTTCACGAAGGCCAAGGTCATGCCGAGCGTCTGGAGGCCCGCCTTCAGGCTGAAGCTCCCCGAAGTCAGCTTGAACTTGGGCAACGAGACCGCCAGCTGCATGGACTGCAGGCCAGCGACCGCTTGCTCCAGCCACGCCGCCGTCAGCTGAGTTCGCATGTTCTCGAACTGTCCAACCGTGCCGCGCGTGATTCTCACCGGAAGCGCACACGGATACGAGCCTGGTCAGGCGGTGGGGCCGCCGTGGGCCGCCGTGGCACAACTGTGTGCCATCCGCGAAGCGAGTCGCGACGGGAGGCGCGATCCACAAGTGCGCTGAAGTTGGTTAGGGTGCAACGCATGTCGCGGTCGTTTCTGTTGGTTCACGGCATGTGCTGCACCGGCCAGGTGTGGTCGAATTTCCGTGCGTTCTACGAGGCGCGCGGCATCCGCGTGTTCACGCCCACGCTGCGGCCGGAGCAACGCGTGCGTCGCAAGCCACCAGCGGAGCTCGGCCGGCTGCGCCTGGCAGACTACGTCGACGATCTGGAGCAAGAAGTCGCGCGCATCGAGCAGCAGACCGGCCAGCGCCCGACCGTGATCGGGCACTCGATGGGCGGCTTGCTCGCGCAGATCCTGGCCGAGCGCAGCCGCGTGAATGCGGCCGTGTTCATCTCGCCCACGCCACCCAAGGGCGTGCGCGACGCCGAGCTGCGCCTGTTCTGGGGCGGCTTCGTGATGGCGCGGGCGCTGGGCCTCGTGCCGCGTGCGCTGCCACCGAACCGTCGCATCACGGAACGGCTCGTGCTCAACCGCGTGCCGCGCGAAGAGCGTGAGGCCGCGTTGCGCGGCATGGTGCACGAGTCGCGCGAGGTGTTCGCCGACTTTCGAGTGCGTCACATCGACGAGGCGAAGATCAGCGTGCCGGTGCTCACCGTGGTCGCAGGCAGGGACAAGCTGGTGTCGCCGCGCAGCACCCGACTGACAGCTGCGAAGTATGCAGCTGTCGGCGGCACCATGAAAGAGTACGCGAACCACGGCCACTGGCTGTACGCCGAGCCTGGTTGGGAGCAGCCGGCGGCGGACATTCTGCAGTGGGTGGAAGAGGTGACGCCGTAGGCTTATCGCACATCTTGAAAACTGAAAGTGTAACTGGCAATATTCTAGGCGTGGAGCGCCCCGATCACCTACGCGCCGTCAGCCGGCTCTTGGACACCCGTGCCGTGGTTGCGGTGCTTGGTGCACGTCAGGTGGGGAAGACCACCTTGGCTCGGCAGGTGGCTGCCAGAACGTCGCGCGCGGTCACACTCTTCGACCTCGAAGATCCACGCGACCAGGCACGCCTGGCCGAGCCTATGCTCGCACTCGAACGGCTGCGGGGCCTGGTTGTGCTCGACGAGGTGCAAAACCACCCGAACCTGTTTCCGGTGCTGCGCGTGCTGGCCGACCGTCCTCGCAAGCCCGCGCGCTTTCTTCTGCTTGGTAGCGCTTCCCCGGAGCTTCTACGTCAAGGCGCCGAAACCCTCGCGGGGCGCATCGCATTCTACGAGCTCGACGGTTTCGATCTCTCGGAGGTCGGCGCCAAACACTTGGAGCGTCTGTGGTTGCGCGGTGGCTTTCCAAGCTCGTATCTGGCCAAGACCGACGCCGAGAGCGCGAAATGGCGCGCCGATTTCATTCGCACCTTCGTCGAGCGCGATGTCCCGCGCCTCGGTGTGAACATCGCGCCCAGCACGCTCGCGCGATTCTGGACAATGCTCGCGCACTACCATGCGCAGGTCTGCAATCTCTCGGAGATTGGCCGCTCGCTCGGCGTTTCGCACACCACGGTGCGCACGTACATCGACTTGCTCACCAAGACGTTCGTGGTTCGAGAGCTTCGTCCGTGGGCGGAGAATCTGGGCAAGCGGTTGGTCAAGTCTCCCAAGGTCTACGTGGCCGACACTGGCCTTCTGCACAGCTTGCTTGCAGTTCCTGCTCGCCGGGACCTCGACGCCCATCCCAAGCTCGGCGCAAGCTGGGAAGGCTTTGTCATCGCTCAGATCGTTCGTCTATTGCGCGCCACGCCCGAGCAGACGTTCTTCTGGGCCACGCATGCCGGAGCCGAGTTGGACTTACTCGTCGTCCGCGGACGCGAGCGACTGGGCTTCGAGATCAAGCGCACCGATGCGCCCAAGCTCACTCCATCAATGCGCGCAGCGCTCGACGATCTTCGCCTGAGCGCTTTGTACGTGGCACATGCAGGACGCCACAGTTTCGAGCTCGCCCCTCGCGTGCGCGCCATAGCTGCAAACGATCTCGGCGTCGAGCTGGCCAGGCTTGTCTGAGTAAGTGGGGACCGTTCTCGGTTTCTCGGGAACGACGCAGCGAGACTCCGCCGCACGACCTTGACACATCCCTGCGCCGAACGCGGCGAACAGCTGGCAGAAGTCGCGCCGCTTCAGCGCAGGCTCACCTTGGGCGGGTCGTCGTGCAGATCGACCACGACCTGCACGGCTTGACCGGCGCGCAGCTCCAGCGGGATGCGCGCATCTTTGCCGAGCGGCGGACAGGACAGTGTCAGCACGTGCTTGCCGGCCCGCACCGCGAGCTTGCGCCGCGGCGTAATGCCCGAGGGGCGGCCGTCGATGCGCAGCTCGGCCCACGGCGCGGCGCTCACGGTGATGAATGCGAGCTTGGCGGTGTCGGCGCTGCCGCCGGCGTCGGCCGTTGGCGTAGCGGCAAGCGCGCTGGGTGCTGCTGCGGGCTGCGCTGTCGCCGAGCCCGCCGTGCCGGGCGCGGCTGCCGCTGACGGCTGCGAAGGCTCAGTGCCATGTGCGATTGCAGCTGACGGCACAGCTGCCGTACGCGCCGCCGGAATTCTGGCCTGGCTCGAAGTGCGCGCTGCCGGTGGCTGCGGCTCGTCTTGCTTGAAGTACGAGGCGCTCCATACGGCGACCACGAGCGCGCCGAAGATCACCACGATGTCGCGCACGAAGCGCCGCACGGTGCGCTCCAGCTCTGGGTCGGGTGGGGTGGGGTTTTCTAGTTCAGGCTCGGGCGCAGGGCTCGGGCGCACGATGCGTTCGGTGGCGTGCTTGAGCAGCTCGTCGAGCACGGGACTGGTCGCGATGGAACGCACTTCGACGCGTCCGCTGCTGATGCCGCTGCCGCCGTCTTGCAGCGCGCGTTTGGGCTCGGCTTCGCGTGCGGCGTGCGCGCGTTCGGCACGCGCACCCAGCTCGCGCTCCACGCCCTGCGGATGATGCTCGGCAAGCCAGGCCCGTAGCGCAGTGGCCACCTCGGCAGCTTGTTGCGGTCGCGTCTTGCGCTCGGGTGACAGCATGCGTGCGATGAGTTCGCGCAGCGTCGGGTCGAGCTGCGACAAAAGCGGGGCTTCACTCGGCGACGAGCCTGCAGCGCTGCCCGCCGCTGCGCGCGGGAACGCGGGCCGACCGCTCGCGGCCTCGTACAACACCGTGCCCAGACCGAACACATCACTCTCGGGGCCCAGCGCCTCGCCGCGCGTCTGCTCGGGCGCCATGTAACCCGGCGAGCCGAAGATCTCGCCCTTGCCGGTGTGCTCGGCCGGCGCTGCGATGCCGAAGTCGAGCAAGCGCGCCCGGCCTGCGGCGTCGACGATGACGTTGCGCGGTGTGACGTCGCGATGGACGATCTGAAAGCGTTCGTGCGCGTAGCGCAACGCCTGCGCGATCTGCTCGCCCACGTGCGCGACGAGCTCCGGCCCGAGAGGCCCGTCGCGCAGCAGCTCGGCGATGGTCGCGCCCTCCACCCACTCCATCGCCAGGAAGTACACGCCGTCCACCACGCCCAGCTCGTAGACCGGCACGAGGTTCGGGTGGCTCATCTGCACCAGCGTGTTCGCCTCTTTCACGAACAGCTCGATGAAGCTCGGGTCGCGTGCCAGCTCGGGCAAGATCTGCTTGACCACTAGCTTCTTCTCGAAGCCCCCGGGGCCACGCAGCCGCGCACGGAACACCCGCGACATGCCGCCACGCGCGATCTCCTGGTCGAGCAGGTATTTGCCAAAATGCGCGAGCTCGGGCTGCTCGGATTGCGTGCCGTCGGTCATTCGTGCGAAAGCATAGCGGATGCGGGGCACGCCGAAACTGGCGCAGAGGCGTTTTCGCAGCACGGTGTGGCTTGCGACGCTCTTGGTGCTCTTGGCGCTCGTGGCGGCCTGCGCGCCCAGCCCAGAGGTCTCCACGCTGGCGTTGTCGCTGCATCAGCTGCCGTCTTGCGCGCTCGGCAGTGCGTCGGGCTTGTCGCTCCAGGCGCTAGGCGACTTCCCGAGCCAGAGCGAGCGGCTCGACCCGGCGCTCGGCACGCTCTCGCTCGACAGCTTTCCGCTGCAGACCCGCGAGCTGAAGATCGAGGCGAGCTTCGCGCACGGCACGGGTAAGCCGACGGCGAGCGGGCGCGTGTCGCTCTTGCCACCGCTGATGCCGCGCTCTGTGTTGCTCTTGCCGCAAAGCACGGCCTGCGTTCTGGGCGATCCGCTCGCGGTGGCGCCGGCCGGCAGCGTCGCGGCAGCCTTGGCAGACGGCGGCGTGCTCATCGCCGGTGGTCTCGGCTCGGATAGCATCGCGCTCTCCAGCGTGCTGCTCTTGCCCGCAGGCGCGCAGCTCGTGCAACAAGTGCCTGACGGCATGCTGCTGCGCCGCGCGTACGCCACGGCAACCTCTGTCGGTGAGCTGGTCGTGATCGCGGGCGGCGGCGCTGACAAGAGCGGCAGCGCGCAGGAAACCTACGAGATCTTCGACGCCATCAGCGGCAAGTTCTCCGCCACGCTCAGCAAGAAGCTGCTCACGGGTCCACGCATGCAACACGCCGCGGCGCGCTTGCCCGACGGCCGTCTGCTGCTGGTGGGTGGTCGCGCTGCGCCCGATGGACCGCTCTTGCACAGCGCCGAGCTGCTAGATCCCGTGACCGCCGAACGCATCGCGATCATGGGCAACGCTGGCCTGGTCGACGGTCGGCTGTCGCCGCAGCTCTTGGTGCTCGATTCGGGCGAGGTGTTGGTCGCAGGCGGCTACGACACCGCCGGCAAGAGCGTGACTAGCGTGGAGCGCTTCGATCCGCGTACACGCAGCTTCCGCCGCTTGTCGCTGCGGTTGACAGCGCACAGCGAGGCCCTGGCGAGCGAGTTGCCGGGCGGGCGCTTCGCGTGGCTGGGCTGCGACACGGGCAAGGCCGCCGGCTGCTCGCTCTCGTTGCAGCTGTCAACCACGCAAGACTTCATCAGCGTACCGGTGGCCATCGACTTTGCCGGGCACACACCTGCGGGCTTGACCGAGCTGCGCATGCTCACGCTCGCCGATGGCCGACTGTTCGTGACGGGCTCCGATCCCAGCGCAACCATCGCCCACCGCGCGTTCGTGATCGACCCGAGCACGGCCACGATTTCGCCGCGCGACGCGGTGCGTGTACCCAGCAGCGTGCTGCGCACGGGCGACGGCACGTTGCTCGAGCTCGACGCGTTCGGTGCGTCGTTGCGTCGGGAGGACACGGCCAGCGCCTACGATTCACCCTCGACCAATCTCTTGGCGAGCGGCTCGCCGTGGGTCGCGCTCGACGCGCCCGCGCACTGGCAGCGCGATACCACAGGCTTGCATGCGCTGGTCGTAGGGTCGCGTCTCGACCTAGCCGCCCTGCGCTTCGCGGACCTACGCGTGGAGCTGGATGGCCAGGGCAGCTTCACGCTCGGCTGGTCGGCCGAGCCCGGGGCAGGCGCGAGCGACACGCATGTCAGTGTGAGCGCGGGCACGCTGCGTGCGGAAGGCTGCAACGTGGCGTTGCCGAAAGGCGCCACGCTCGTCGCGTCGCGCCATGGTCGCAGCTTGCAGCTCAGCAGTAGCACGGGCGCCGCGCTGTGCAGCACGAGCCTGCCGGCTGGCGCGCTGCGCTTGTGGCTGTCGGCCGAGCCGGGTGCGCAGTTGCGGCGCTTGACGGCCACGCGGCTGTAACGGCTGGTTGCTGACCCACTGGGAAGCTTCCCGCACGTCATTTGACCCTGCGCAAGTCGCGAGGGGCGACAACGTGGGACCAAACAGCTCGCCGTTGTTGTGCAAGACGGCGTCGGAGCGGGTTTGTCTCATTCAGCTGCAGGCAGCGAGTGGGCCGTCATTTTGGGCGGCTCCAGTGGGTTCGGACTCGCCACGGCGGAAACGCTGGCGCGGCACGGCACCAACCTGTGCATCGTGCACCGCGACCGGCGCGGCAACATGCCGCGCATCGAGCCCGCCTTCGAGCGCATCCGCCAGACTGGCGTGTCGCTGCTCACGCGCAACTGCGATGCGCTCGACCCGCAAGCACGCCGGACGCTGCTCGAGGAGTTCGCTGCGGAGCTCGCCAAGCACGAGGGCAAGGTCAGCGTGTTGCTGCACTCGATCGCGTTTGGAAACT
The DNA here is from genome assembly GCA_017881185.1 of Pseudomonadota bacterium. Classification (GTDB taxonomy): domain Bacteria; phylum Myxococcota_A; class Polyangia; order Polyangiales; family JAFGIB01; genus JADGRF01. The sequence goes on from JADGRE010000099.1 coordinate 7,407, forward strand.
TGAAGTTGATCGCGAAGGAACCTGCGCGCGAGCGCACTGCCGCGACGCAGCTGGCGCGCGTGCTGGGCGTGGATCCGGAGCGCATGCGCGCGAGCATCGACGAGCTGTTCGTCCAGGGCAGTAGCGAGCTAGGGCCGCTCGCGACCCCTACAACATATTCGAGCAGCGCGTTGCTCGAAGAAGAAGACATGGCTCGCACCGTGCACGCCATGGGCACGAGCCTCTTGAGCTGGACGCAGGCCCTGCACGAGCGCGGCCTGTTCGCGCCCCAAGCCTGCGTGCTCGGACTCACCAGCGAAGGCAATCAGGTGGCGTGGAAGGGTTACGCCGCGGTCAGCGCAGCCAAGGCCGCGCTCGAAGCCGTGTCGCGCTCCATCGCCGTCGAGCTCGCGCGCTACGGCATTCGCGCGAACATCGTGCAAGCCGGTGTCACGGACACGCCAGCACTGCGCCTGATTCCCGGCTGCGCGCATCTGCTCGCACAAGCGCGTCTGCGCAACCCGTCCGGGCGGCTGACCACGACGCAAGACGTGGCGAACGTGCTGCACCTTCTGTCACGACCGGAGGCCGCGTGGATCAACGGCGAAGTGATCCGCGTCGATGGTGGTGAGCACATCGCCGGAGGCTGGTCATGACGCTGTATCTGCACGGCGTCGGTCACTTCCATCCGGAGAACGTGCTCGACAACGCGTTCTTCGAGTCGCTCGACATCGGCACGAGCGACGCGTGGATCTTGGAGCGCGTGGGCATTCGCACCCGGCGCACGGTGCTGCCGCTCTCTTACATTCGTGAGACCAAGAACCGCGATCCGCGCGCGGCGATGGAGGCCGCGCTCTACGACAACGCGCAGACCGGGCGGCGTGCTGCAGAGCTGGCCATCGCGCGCGCCGGCATCGACAAGCGCGACATCGGCATGGTGCTCGCGGGCGGCAGCGCGCTCGACACGGTGACCCCCGCGGAGGCCTGCAACATCGCGGCGGCGCTCGAGCTCGAGGTGCCGGCGCTCGACATGTCTTCGGCGTGCACCACGCTGCATGCGCAGCTGTACATGCTCTCTTTGATGGAGCCCGCGCGCGTGCCTGCGTTCATCTTGATCGTGGTGCCGGAGAACGTGACGCGCGTCATCGATTACAGCGATCGTGCAGGTGCGGTGCTTTGGGGCGACTGCACCGCAGCGTTCGTGGTCTCCACGCGCGAGCGCGGGCGCGCCGAGATTGTCGGCAACACGCTGGCCTCGAGCCCTGCGGGTCACGACAAGGTCGTGGTGCCGCGCCAGGGTCACTTCCGGCAGGAAGGCCGCACGGTGCAGACCTTCGCCATCAAGCAGACCGCGCGGCTCTTGCACGACATGCAGGCGAGCTTCACCACCGCGGAGCGCAGCTTCAACTTCGTCGGCCACCAGGCCAACCGCGGCATGCTCGACAACGTGTGCCGGCAGTGCAGCATCGATGCCACGCACCATCACAGCAACGTCGAGCACTACGGCAACACGGCGGGCGCCGGCTCGGCGTCGGTCTTGTCGATGCGCTGGGACGACTGGGCAGCCAACGATGACGTCGCGGTGGTCGGTGTCGGCGGCGGGCTGACCTGGTCGAGTTACCTCCTGCGCTTCGGTGCCCGCGCATGAACTACCAGACCTTCCGGCAACGCGCTCACTTCGACCAAAGCGAGATCCTCGCCATGGCGCACGGGCGCTTGGTCGACGACGCGCCCGAAGGCTTCGCGCTGCGCTTGCCGGCACCGCCGATGCTGATGGTCGACCGCATCCTCGAGCTTCACCGCGACGGTCCGCGCGGCAAGTTGGTCGCCGAGCGCGACGTGCGCGTGGATGACTGGTTCTTCCAGTGTCATTTTCTCGGCGATCCGGTGCAACCCGGTTGTCTCGGCGTGGACGCGGTGTGGCAGCTGATCGGTTTCTATTGCGGCTGGTGTGGTGGTCTCGGCGCAGGTCGCGCGCTCGGTTGCAAGGAAGTCGAGTTCTCCGGGCAGATCCGTCCACATGACAAGGTCGTGCGCTACGAGATCCAGATCGTGCGCTACCAGGAGCTGCCGAGCTCGGGCTCTGCGGTCGCGATTGGAGACGCGACGGTCGCAGTGGACGGCGAGGTCATCTACGTGATCAAGCGCGCCAAGGTGGGCTTGTTCCGCGGCATCGACTATCCCGACTACCCGTTCATCAGCCGCAACGCGCACGGCGGAAAGCTGGAACGATGAACGCGCTGGGCACACCACTGGATGCGACCCCGAGCACCGGCACCTTGCTCAGCAGGGAGCGCGTGCTTGGGTTGGTTCCGCAGCAGGAACCGTTTCGCTTTATCGACGAGATCGTGGAGATCGACAGCAGCCACATCGTGTCGCGCTACCGCTTTCGGCCCGAGCACGACTTCTACCGCGGCCATTTCCCCGGCAACCCCATCACGCCGGGCGTGATTCTCGTGGAGACCATGGCGCAGACCGGGGTGGTCGCACTGGGCCTGTACTTGCTCGCCAAGGAGCAAGGCGAAGCAGCGCTCAGCGGGCTCGTCACCATGTTCACCGACTTCGAGATGGAGTTCTCGGGCATCGTGCGCCCTGGCGACCTCGTGCGCGTCGAAGCGGAGAAGGTGTACTTCCGCAGGCACAAGATCCGCTCCACGGTGAAGATGTTCCTCGCCGGCGGCACCCTCGTGGCTTCGGGCAGTTGCTCGGGCATGGGAGTGCCGCAATGACGCGCAGGGTGGTCGTCACTGGGCTCGGTGTGGTCGCGCCCAACGCGAACAGCGTGAGCGGCTTTGCGCAAGCGCTGCGCGAAGGCCGTTCGGGTTTGCGCTTCATCCCCAAGCTGCAGGAGCTCGAGTTCGGCTGTCGCGTCGCCGGCGTGCCGCAGGACGTCGACGCCATCGCCGCGCGCTACTTCGACGCCGACGAGCTGCTCGCGATGAACAGCAACCATCGCTACGGCTGCATCGCCGCGCTCGATGCCTGGACCGACGCCGGCTTCGCGCGGCCCGAGCGCTCCGACCCGCATGTGTACTGGGAAGCGGGCGCGGTGCTCGGCACGGGCGTCGGTGGTCTCGACACCGCCGGTGAGCGTCTGGTGCCGTACACCGACAGCGGGCGCGTGCGTCGGCTCGGCAGCACCATCGTCGAGCAGATCATGAACAGCGGCGTCACGGCGCGGCTGTCGGGGTTGCTAGCACTGGGCAATCAAGTCACCTCGAACTCGAGCGCGTGCAGCACGGGCACCGAAGCCATCCTCGAAGGCGCGCAGCGCATTCGCATGGGCCTGGCCGAGCGCATGCTGTGCGGCGGCAGCGAAGGCTCGAGCCACTACGTGTGGGCAGGCTTCGACGCGATGCGCGTCTTGTGCCGCAACTTCAACGACGCGCCCGAGCGCGCGTCGCGACCGATGAGCGCGTCGGCAGGCGGCTTCATTCCGGGCAGCGGTGCAGGCGTGCTGCATCTCGAGAGTCTGCAGAGCGCGCAGGCCCGCTGCGCGCGCATCTACGCGGAGGTGCTCGGCGGTGCCGTGAACTGCGGTGGTCATCGCGGCGGCGGCAGCATGACTGCGCCCAACCCCGACGGCGTGCAGCGCTGCATCCGCGCCGCGTTGCACGACAGTGGCCTCGTGCCAGCGGACATCGACGCCATCAACGGCCATCTCACGGCCACCGGTGCCGACCCGAAGGAAGTCGGCGCGTGGGCGCGCGCGCTCGAATGCACGCCCGAACGCTTGCCGCCGATCACCTCGACCAAGTCGATGATCGGACACTGTCTCGGTGCCGCGGGTGGCGTGGAGTGCGTGGCGTCGATCCTCATGTTGGACGGAGGCTTCGTCCACCCCTCCATCAACTGCGAGGACGTGCACCCGGAGATTGCGCCGTATGCGGCATCGATTCCACACGAGGTTAGGGCGATGCCGCAGCTGCGCACGATCATCAAAGCCGGTTTCGGCTTCGGAGATGTCAACGCCTGCGTGGCGTTCAGGAAGTGGTCCACGACGGACCACTGAGCGAGGAGGAAACTAGCATGACGCACCAAGAAGTATTCCAAAAGGTCGTGGGTGTTCTCAAACCGTACGTGAAGAACGAGGCGGCGCTCAGCAACGTCTCCGAGGCCACGAACATCCTGGACGACCTCAAGGTGAACTCGGCGCGTCTGGTCGACGTGGTGCTGGAGTTCGAAGACCTGTTCGAGATTCAGATCGCCGACGCCGACGCCGACAAGGTCGACACCGTGGGTGACGCGGTGAGTCTGATCGAAGCCAAGCTCAGCTGAAACAGGGGACGACCGTGACCACCGTGACGCTCGACGAACCTACACGCACGGCGCTGCTGCGGCAGCGGGCGACCGGCCGGCTGGTCGCTCCGCTGCTGATCCCCCTGCTCACCTTCGTGATGCGCTGGGCCTTCGGCTATCGCATCCGCGATTTGCACGCGTTGCGCCGGCAGTATCAGGCGCTGGTGCGCGACGGCCAGCACAGGCCGCTGCTGATCTGCGGCAATCACTTGACCATGATCGACTCGGCGCTGATCACCTGGGCGCTGGGCTCGAGTGCGTTCTACGCCACGCACTTCTCTGCGCTGGCGTGGAACATCCCCGAGCGCCGCAACTTCGCCTCGGTGCGTGCGCTTCGCGTGCTGGTGTACCTGCTCAAGTGCGTCCCGATCGTGCGCGGTGGTAAGCGCGCCGACGTGGCGCAGGTGCTGCAACGCATCGAGTATCTGCTCGGCAGCGGCGAGCCGGTGATGATCTTCCCCGAAGGGGGGCGCAGCCGCACGGGGCGCGTGGACACCGAAGCGCCGGCGCACGGAGTCGGACGCTTGATCAGCGCAGCGCCCAACTGCCAGGTGCTGTGTGTGTACTTGCGCGGCGATCATCAGCACAGCTGGTCGAGCCTGCCGGTGCGCGGCGAGACCTTCAGCGTGGCACTGTCGGTGCTGCAGCCGCATACGCAGCACTCGGGGATGCGCGGCTCGCGCGATTACGCACATCAGGTGGCCGAGCACCTGGCCGAGATGGAAGGGCGCTACTTCGCCGAGCGCCAACCGCGCGGGGCGCAGGGCACAGCGCCGAGCAAGCTGGGAGTGCCGCAGGAGAGCTGAATGCACGTAGGCGACGACGTGGTCGATCTGGCGGACCCCGAGACTCGGGCGGGGGCGCAGCATCCACGTTTCGACGAGCGTGTCTTCAGCCGGCCAGAGCGCGCGTGGATCTGCGCGCAACTGAAACCGCATGCGGCGCGTTGGACGCTGTGGGCCGCCAAGGAGAGCGCGTTCAAGCTGGCGCGTAAGCTGGACCCAGGCGCGATCTTCTCGCCCGTGCAGCTGTGCGTGCACGGGCCGCAGACGCAGACGCCTTGGGTGAGCGTGGCCGGCCGGCGGGCGGCCGTGCACGTGGAACGCATCGGCAGCTGCGTGCACGCGCTGGTGAGCTTGCCCGAGCTGGACGCCGTTTCGCCGCTCACGCTCGCGACCTTCGAACCGGGCACGAGCGACAACCCCTCGCACGCGGTTCGTCGCTTCGCGCTCGGCGCGCTGGGCGCGCATCTGGGTTGCGACGCCGGCGTGCTGCGCATCGTGCGCAAGGGTCGCATACCGCAGCTGTACGTCGGCGCTAGCGGACCTGTGGCCGATCTGTCGCTGGCGCATCATGGCCGCTTCGTGAGCTTCGCCTGCGCCCTGTCAGGCCCGTACGGCACGCGCTTGATTCGCAGCGTGGGCGTGAGCTCGGAGCACGGGTCGCTGGAGCGGTTGCGTGATCGCGACGCCACGCACGACCGCGGAGCTGCCTCGCTGTCGGCTTGTGCCGCGCTCGCTTGTCCGTAATGCTGGCGCAGTGCGCAAACGGGCAGGGTGGATCGCCGCGCTAGCCGCGCTGCTCGTGCCGGGCGCGCTCGTGCTCGGCCTGCGCGCGTCGACCGGGCTCGCGCTGGCGCCGCTGCGCGAACGAGCCTGTGCGTCGCTGCAGGTGGTCGACCGCCACGGCAGCGTGCTGCGTGAGCTGCCGGCCGCGTGTGGTCCTCGCGGCACCGGCGCGTGGCTGCCGCTGTCGCAGGTGCCTGTGCTGCTGCGCGAGGCGCTGGTGGTCTCCGAAGATCGCCGCTTCGAGCAGCACCCCGGCGTGGATCTGCGCGCGCTACTGCGTGCGTCGTTTCAGAACCTGCGGGCGGGCCACGTCGTCTCGGGCGCTTCGACGCTCACCATGCAGCTCATGCGCATGCTGCATCATCCGCACGCTCCGCGCAGCTTGCGCAACAAGCTGGTCGAGGCGTGGCTCGCGCTTGCGGCCGAGCGTGGTGCGGCCAAGGCCACGCTGCTCGAAGCGTATTTGAACCATGCGTACTACGGACACGGCGCTTACGGAGTTGCGCAAGCGGCGCGCGTGTACTTCGGGAAGAGCCCGCAAGCGTTGAGCGCGTCGGAAGCGAGCTTGCTCGCCGTGCTACCGCGCGCACCCGGCGCCTACGATCCCGTGTTGCACCTTTCAGCCGCGCTGCGGCGCCGACAGGTGGTGCTCGCCCAGCTCGTCGCGGCCGGTCGACTCGGCGCCGCACGCGCGCGGCAGCTGCAGACCGAGGCAATTCACCTGCAACCCGCTGCGGCACCGCGCGTCTTCGAAGCGCCGCACTTCGTGGATTGGGTGGTGGAGAACCTTCCAGCGGCCCAGCTCCGCGCAGGCGGAGTGCTCGTGACCACGCTCGAGCTGCCGCTGCAACAACGCCTGGAGCGTGCCGTCGTCGAGCAGCTGCAACGCTTGAGAGACCGCGGCATCACCCAGGCCGGCGTGGTCGTGCTCGACACCCAGAGCTCGGAAGTGCTGGCGATGGTGGGTTCGGCGGACTACGCGCGCTCGCAGCTGAACCTAGCGGTGCGTCGGCGGCATCCGGGCTCGTTGCTCAAGCCGTTCGTGTACGCGCTGGCGATCGAGGTCGGTCAGCGTCCCGGCGCGCTCAGCTACGACGTGGGCGACGTGCCCTCCGAGTTTCGCAGCCGCGACTGGGTCGGGCACGAGGGTGGCGCGCTGCCCATGAGCGAAGCGCTCGCGGGCTCGTACAACCTCGCGGCCGTGCACACGCTCGAAGCGGTCGGTGTGGGCGCGCTGCGCGACCGTTTGCGCGCGCTCGGCGTCGCCGAGCTGCCAGACGCGCCCGAGCACTACGGGTTGCAGCTGGCGCTCGGCTCGGCGCGTGTGCGTCTGCTCGACGTGACCGCGGGCTTCGGTTTCATGGTGCGCGGTGGGCTCGTGCGACCGGCCCGCGCGGTGCGTGAGCTGCGTCACGGCAGCGGCCCTGCATACCTGCCCGAAGATGCCGGCGAGCGCCGCGCGTTCTCTGCACCGGTGAGCTGGCTCGTGATGGAGATGCTGAGCAATCCCGACAATCGGCACCGACGCTTTGGCCTGGGTCTGCCGGTTGAAGGCAACGATCCGCTCGGCGCCGGCGCGCGCGTGGTGGCGAAGACCGGCACGGCCTCGGGCATGAGCGACATGACCACGGTGCTCGCCACACGTGAGCTGCTGGTGGGCGCGTGGGCTGGTCGTTTCGATGGCGCGGCTGCGTATGGTACGAGCGGCATGTGGAGCGCCGCCACCTTCGCGCGGCTTGCGCTCGACCTCGCGCTCGCGGGCCGTACGCCGAGCCTGCCGCAGCTGCCCGAGGGCGTGAATGTGGAGACCCTGTGCAGCGTCTCCGGTCTGCGTGCGCAGCCGGCCTGCCCGCACACCCGGCAAAGCTTCGTGTTGTCTGCGAACGCCCCGACGCCGAGCTGCACATGGCACCGCGCGCACGACCCCGAGCTGCATCCCCCCGCCGAGCTGCACGACTGGCGGCAGCGAGCGCGCGCACAGGGCACACATTTGAACCTTGCTTCGAGGTGACATGCCGAGCTGCCGTCGATCCATACGTTCGTTCTGCATCGTGCTGCTGTCGGCGGCGGCCGCGTTGCTCGTGGCGCGTTGCGCGTCGCGGCCTGCGGCACTGCCGGCACGCCCAGCCAACGCGCCGCACGTCGAGGCCTGGGAGCCGACCACGCCGCTCAGCGACCTCCACGGCGCGCTGCGCGTGCGCTTCGATCGTCCGATGGTGGGCAGCGAAGTCGTGGGGCCGACGCTCGCCGCAGCGCCGGTGCAGGTGTCTCCGGCGCTGCAGCTGCAAGCGCACTGGGAAGATCCGCGCACCCTCGTCCTGCGCCCGCAGGACGCGTTTCATTCCGGCGATCGCTACCATGTGCAGCTGACAGGCGCGCTGGCCGATGCGATGGGAAAGACCTCGCTCGACGTCGATGTGGAGCCATTGCAGCTGCAGTGGCTGGGCATCGCCTCGCACAACGCCGCGCACGAGCCCAAGTTCAGCGCAGGCTTCTCGCGCCCCGTGCACACGCAGGACGTGGTGCAGCACTGCGTGCTCGCAAGCCCCAAGCACCCGAGCACTGCGCTGCGCTTGCAGGGCAAGAGCAGCGAAGACCCAAGCACGCGCGTGCTGCTCGAAGTGACGACACCACTCGCTCTCGACACGGACTACCGCCTGGCTTGCCCGGGGCTTTTGCCTGTCAGCGGGAGTGCGCCGTTCTACGACGCGCCGTCCACCGAAGGCTTTCGCACGCACGGACCGTTCCAGCTGCTTACTGCCGACCCTGCCGCCGGTCCTGCGCTGCCGCCGGAGCAGGCGCGGCTGTGCCTTTCGTTTTCCACGCCGCTCGACGACGCACAGCTGGCCGCGCACGTGCACGTCACGCCCGAGCCCAAGGGCCTCGCGGACCACTGGTACCGCACCGCGTGTCGCAGCGACGGCCAGAACGAAGACCGCGCCAGCTCCCTCCTGCTCGACGCGCGCAGCCATTACCAAGTTACGCTCGATGCGGCGCTCACCGACAGCTTCGGTCAAGCGCTCGGCCACGAGCATCGCTTCGCCTTCGACACCAGCGATCGCGTGCCCGGCCTGTGGACGGCGACCGGCGTGATGCCCGTGCTAGAGCGCGGCCGCGCCGGCTTGGCCGTGGGCAGCTTGAACCTCGACGCCGTGAACGTACGCTGCGCGAAAGTCACACCGAGCGCGTTGCCGGCTCGCTTCGACGACTTACGCCAATGGGTGCTCGCGTCGTACGAGAACGAAGCCTACCAGAGCGAGCATGGCAACGCGCGACCCGATGCGTTCGCGCTCTTGCAGGTCAAGGCGCGCACTGCGCAGCTTGGGACCACCATGGCACGCAATGCTGCGGGGCGCTGGCCGCTCGATCTCGGTCAGCTGTGCGGGGCGCATGCGGGTGCTGCGGGCCTGTACGTGGTGGAAACGTCGCCTACGCCGGCGCTCGCGCACGACGTGCGTCAGGGTGACGATCCGGCGCGTCTGCTGGCGAACGTCACCGACCTTGCGGTGGTGGCCAAGCGCGGCGAGCACAGCGCGCTGGCCTGGGTGAGTCGTTTTTCCGATGGCTCGCTGGTCGCCGGGGCGAACGTGCGCGTGCTCGATCGCAGTGGCAGGCAACGTGCGCAGGCTCGCACGGATGCGACAGGCCTCGTGCGCTTTGCGCAGCTGCCTCCGGGTGGCGACGACGAGGACTTGTACTTCGTGGTCGAGACCGCGGACGACGTGGCCGTGGTCGGCACGAGCTACCTCTGGCAGGAAGGGCTCAGCGGTTGGCAGCTCGGCGTGCAAGAGGCCTGGGAAGACGACGGCAAGCGCTTGTTCGTGCACACCGACCGCGGCGTGTACCGGCCTGGCGAGAAGGTGCTCGTGCACGGCCTCGTGCGTCAGCTGCACGACGGCAGTCGCGCCACCGTGCCAGCTGACCGCGCGGTGCGGATCGAGCTGCAAGCCGACGGCGACTTGGTTGCCGAGCGCAACCTGAAGCTGAGTGACTTTGGTTCGTTCTCCACCACGATCGAGCTGCCAGCGGCGATCGCGCCCGGCACGCATGCGCTGAACATCACCGCCGCCGGTGCCGCCGACACGCACCACATTCAAGTTGCCGACTTCCGCCCCGTGACTTTCGAGATCACCGGTGGCCCCGACCACGACGAGGTCATGGCGGGACAGCGCGTGCAGCTGCCGATCGAGACGCGCTACCTGTCCGGCGCCAAGCTGCCCCGCGCGAAGCTGCAGTGGACGGTGCAGCGCGACGCCGCCGCGGTCTGCGCCCCGGCAGACTTCTCGGAGTTCAACTTCGCCGACGATGCTCCCGCGCTCGAACACGAAGAAGCCTGGCCCGAAGAACCAAGCGGCGTGGTCGACAATCCCCAAGGCACGACCGACGCCGACGGCAAGGCCCAGCTCGCGTTCGACACGCAGGCCGTGCGCAGCCCCGGTCGCTACACGGTCACGGTCGAAGCGCGCGATGAAGGCGAGGATCGCGTGAGCCGTAGCTTTAGCGTGCTCGCGCACAGCGCCGACCGCTACGTGGGCACGCACATGAACGGCTGGCTCGTGCAGGAAGGCCAGCCGATACAGGCGCAGCTGGTCGTGATCGATCGCAATGGGCGGCGCGTGAGTGGTGACGTCGACGTGGAGCTGCGCAGCGTGAGCTGGGCGTGTCCCGACCCGCTCGACGAGTGCCGCAGCGAAGTGAAGCTCGTGCAACAGCAGCACCTGCACGTGAGCGCGGATGCCGTCGCAACCGCGAGCTTTGCGCAGCATGTCAGCGGAAGCGTCTACGTACGGGCCACCGTGCAAGACGCCAAGGGGCGCCGCGCGCGCGCCAGTGACAGCGCGTGGGTGCTTGGCCAGGACGAAGGCGCGGCCCCGTACGCGCAACAGATCGCCGCCACGCTCGCCACCGACAAGCGTCGCTACGCCGTGGGCGGGCGCGCACAGCTCGCGCTGCAGACGGCGCGTCGCCCCGCGCACTACCTGCTCACCTCCGAGCGCGCCGACATCCTCGACGCGAAGGTCAGCGACGGCAAGGCCCCACCCTTCCTCGACCTCGGCGCGTCGAGCGCGCCCAACGCCTTCCTCACCATGACCGGCATGGTCGCTCGCAAGGGGCCTGGTCGCGCCGGTGCGCCGCAGCTGGTCGCTGGTGTCAAAGAGGTGCAGGTCGAGAGCCAGACCCGCGTGCTGCGCACGCAGATCGACCTTGCAGCCGAGACCTTTCAGCCAGGCGAGCACGTGACCGGCAAGGTGAAGGTCACGCACCTGGGTCAGCCCGTGCTGGCCGAGGTGGCGCTGGTGGTGGTGAACGAGAGCGTGTTGCAGCTGACTGGGTTTCGCACGCCGGACCCGACCGCCGTGTTTCAGCGTCAGCGCAAGCTCGGCGTGCACACCGTGAGCAACGTGCCGCGCGTGATGGCCGACCCGGCTGCGGCCGCCGACGTGCCCACCACCACGGCCACCGTCGGCGAGCAAGGCACCGACGGTGGTGGCGGCGCTGTCGAGGTGCGTGACGACTACGTCGCCGCTGCGTACTTCGCGCCCGACCTGCGCACCGACGCGCACGGCGAGCTGAGCTTCGCCTTCGACGCGCCGAGCGACTTGAGCGCCTACCGCGTGATGGTGGTCGCCGCGGCCAAGGACGACCGCGTCGGCTCTGCCGACAAGCGCCTGCGCGTGCGCATGCCGCTGTCGGTGCGCGCGCTGTTGCCGCGCTTCGCATCGCGCGGCGATCAGCTGGAGCTTGGCGCGTTGGTGCACGACGACACGGGTGTCGTGGGGCCGGTGAGCGCGCGCCTGCATGCCAGCGGGTTTTCGCTCGACGCCACGACGCTCGAAGCTGCGAGCAACGGTGCCGGCAGTCAGGTCATGCGCACGGCCGGCAGCGTGGCTGACGTGGACAGCGCCGTGTTCGACATCGAAATCCACAAGGCGGCTCATGCCGATCGCGTGCGCCACACGCTGCCGGTGCGCCGCCCGCTCGACACCGACCTGCGCGTGCTCGGTGCGGCACGCGCGCGTTCGCTCGGCGCAGAGCTGCGCTACCCCGAAGCCGCGATCTCGGCGCTGAGCGAGCTGCAGATCACAGTCGATCGTGCGGGCCTGGCACCGCTCGCGCCGCTGCTCGTACAGGTCGTGAAGTATCCCTTCGGTTGCACCGAGCAGACGCTCTCGGCGCTGTCGGCGATGCTGGCCACGCCGGAGCTGGCGAGCGCCGTGCTGCCTGAAGTAAGCACTGCCGCAGCGCTGCGTGCACGCGTGCTCGAAGGCCAAGCGCTGCTTTTGCGCGCACGCACCTCCGACGGCAACTTTGCGTTGTACCCCGGCATGACCGGCCGGCCGTGGCTGACGGCCCTCACGCTGCAAGTCTCGCTGGCCATGGCCGCCGCCGGCTACGAGGTGTCGCAACACTTGTTGGCTGGCGCGAGCGAGGCGCTGCGCAGCTGGGTGAAGAGCCAACCGGTGGCCGCGCTGCAAGACGAGCCGCGCGCGCTCGCCGCGCTCACCGCGCAGCTGTGGAGTCGAATGGGCACGCCGGACGAAGGGCTCGAAGACGAGCTGTGGGCCGTGCGCAGCTCGCTCGATGACGACAGCTTGGCGCAGCTGCTGCTTGCGTGGGCCGGTCGCAGCGTGCACGCCGACCGCCGCGCGCAGCTGGTGGAGCGCTTCGCCGCCGCGAGCTGGCTCGGCGCGCAACGCGACGCGCTGCATCCGCTGCGCTCGGCGCAAGCCACCACAGGTCTGGTGCTAAACGCGCTCGCGGCCGCCAACGCCCCCGAAGCCCAGCAGCTGCGCCTGGCCCAGTGGTTGCTCGCACGCGCGCAAGACCACGACGCATGGTTCTCCACGCGCGACATCGCCGAGATTCTGGGTGGCCTCGGCGCCTGGGCCAAGCACATGCAGGGCGGTCAGACCCGCGTGCAGGTCGGTCACGACAACGTAACGTTGTATGATGGAACGCTGCAGGGCGCGCAGGTGTTGTGGCTGCACCGCTCCGCGACCGAGCTTGCAAGCGCGCAGCTGTGGGTGAAGGCGCAAGCCGAGGTCAGCATCGCGATTCGCCGCAAGGACGTGCGTGCCTCGCAGCCCGCGCCCGCATTTTCACGTGGCTTCTCGCTCAAGCGTCGCTACCTGGACCCGAAGACCGGCGCTGAGTTGCGCGCGGTCAAGCTCGGCGATCTCGTGCAAGTGGTGATCGAGCTGAGCACCGAACAGCCCGTGCCGCTCTTGGCGCTCACCGACCCGTTGCCTGCCGGGCTCGAGCCGCTCGACCCGAACCTC
>JADGRE010000261.1 GCA_017881185.1 Pseudomonadota bacterium
ACCGGGTCCACCTCGTCGCAATACACTTGCACTTCGAAGCTCCAGCTGTCGCCCGCGCGGCGCACTCGCAACTCACCGAAGCGCAGACCTCGCCATTTCTCGCTCAGCTCGCGCTGCCAAGCCGCGAGCTCGGCCGCGAGCTTGCCGCGGTCCTGCTCGCGCCGACGATACGCACGCACGGCCGGCAGATACGCCCGTTCCACGTACTCGCGGAACATGCGGTTGGTGCTGAACTGCGGTGTCAGCTGCGACATGCTGGCGCGAACCTTCTTCAGCCACCCCGTGGGGATGCCGGCCTGCGTGCGTTCGTAGAACGCCGGCACGATGTCGCGCTCCAGCAGGTCGTAGAGCTGCGCCGCTTCGGTGGCGTCCCATTGAGGCTCGGTGTGTTCATGGCCGTCGCCGATGGCCCAGCCAAGCTCCGGCCGGTACGCCGCCGCCCACCAGCCATCACGCTCCGACAAGTTCAGCCCGCCGTTGACCAGCACCTTCATGCCGCTGGTGCCACAGGCCTCCCACGGCCGTCGCGGCGTGTTGATCCACACGTCGATGCCCGCAACCAAGTGTCCGGCGATGTTCATGTCGTAGTCCTCGAGAAAGACCACACGATCGAACACGTCGGGGCGCCGCGCGAAGTTCACCGTGGCTTGCAACAGACGCTTGCCTTCTTCGTCGCCCGGGTGAGCCTTGCCGGCGATGACGAGCTGCACCGGGCGCAGAGGGTCGAGCAGAATGGCGACCAGACGCTCGGCATCGTGCAAGAGCAGCGTCGGCCGCTTGTAGTCCGTGAAGCGGCGCGCGAAGCCCAGCGTCAGCACGTTCGGATCGAGCACGTGGCGCGCACGCTGCAGCAGCTCGGGCGACGCTGCGTGTTCGAGGAGCTGCCGCTGCAAGCGGCGGCGCACGTGCTCCACCAGGTGCTGGCGCTGTTGGGCGCGGAAGCTCCAAAGTTCGTCGTCGCTGATCGCCTCGATGAAGCCACGCAGATCTTCGGGCTCGCCGATCCAGCGATCTTTGCCGCAGGCGCGCGTCCACAGCGCATCGGCTTCCGCAGAATCCCATGAAGGCACGTGCACGCCGTTGGTGATCGCAATCACCGGCACCTCGACCTCGGGCCAGCGTGGAAACAGCGGCTGAAAGATCTTCCGACTGACAGCGCCGTGCAGCGGACTGACGCCATTGATGTGTCCACTGCCGCGCAGCGCCAGAAGAGCCATGTTGAACGATTCGCTCAGGTCGCTCGGGTCGCGTCGCCCCAGCGCCAGCAGCTCACCGGGGCTGACGCCCACGAACGGCGCCATGTACTCGGCATATGGACGGATCAGCTCGGCGTCGAAGCGATCGAAGGCAGCCTCGATCGGTGTGTGCGTGGTGAAGACGTTGCCGGCGCGCGTCGCCCACAGCGCAGTCGCGAAGCTGCAGCCCTCACGCTGCATGAAGCTCGCCGCGCGCGCCAACACGGCAAACGCGGCGTGTCCTTCGTTGAGATGACAGATGTCCGGTTCCAGCCCGAGCTCTTGCAGCACGCGAAACCCGCCCATGCCGAGCAGAATCTCCTGGGTGAGCCGCGCGCGTGGGTCGCTCGGATACAGGTGTGCGGTCGCACCGCGATCGGCCGGCGCGTTCCAGGGATCGTTGCTGTCGAGCAGATACAACTTCACGCGTCCGACGCGCGCCTCCCACACACGCAACACGATCGGTCGGCCCGGCAGCGGCAGCTCGATGCGCAACCAACGCCGATCGCTGCGACGCGCCGGCGTGACCGGCAGGCTCGTGGGGTCGTTGTATGGATAGGCCTCGGTCTGCCAGCCGTCGGGCGCGAGCACTTGCCTGAAGTAGCCTTGCTGGTAGAGCAGGCCGATGCCGGTGACGGGTATGCCGAGGTCGCTTGCGGCCTTGAGGTAGTCGCCCGACAACACGCCGAGCCCACCGGAGTAAATAGGCAGGGCCTCGCTCAGCCCGAACTCCATGCTGAAGAACGCGATGCGCTCGAGCTCGTCACGATGCGGGTGGCGCCCGAACCACGCGGACTGCGTCAGGTAGCGCCGCCTACCCTCGAGCCAGCCGTGGAGCTCGGCTTGGAAGCTCTCGTCAGCTGCCACCTGTTCGAGACGGTCCTGTGACACGTTCTGCAAGAGGTAGTACGGGTTGCCCGTGCGCTCCCAGATCTCGGCGTCGAGCAGCTCCCACAGTCGGTCGGAGAAATGGCTCCAGGTCCAGCGCAGATCGAGCGCGAGCTCGGCCAAGCCCTTGAGAGAGCGCGGCAGCGGACGGCTGAGCAGGTGCGAGTACATGGGCCGATACTGGCGGCCGACCCCGAGCTGGAGTCAACGCCGGTCTTGAAATGCACACCGGCGTGAGGATGCGCAACCGGTCGGGTCAGCACGAGCACGGTTCGCAGCGCTGCGCCGCAACTTAGACCCGCGCGCAGGCTCGTCCATCCGCGCGCTGGCGTGTCGGGGCGTGCACAGTAGCCAGCGAAAGAGCGATACACGACCCGGCGATCCGTGGTTTAAATCAGGGCCATGCCCAACACCACGGTCGACGTGTTGATCATCGGCGCAGGCGCTTCGGGCGCAGCGCTCGCGTGGTCACTCTCTGAGACGCGCATGAACATCTTGTGCCTGGAGCAAGGCGGGTTCATGGACCCAGCGAAGTATCCGAGCACGCTGCCCGATTGGGAGCGGCATCGCTTCGGCGCGTTTTCGGCGAACCCCAACGTGCGCAACTTGCCGTCGGACTATCCGGTGAACGATCAGGACTCGCCGATCAGCCCGCTGATGTTCAACGCGGTGGGCGGCAGCACGATTCTCTACGCTGGCCACTTCCCGCGTTTTCATCCTTCCGACTTTCGCGTGAAGACACTCGACGGCGTCGCCGACGACTGGCCGATCGACTACGACACGCTTGCCCCGTTCTACGACTTGAACGATCGCATCATGGGTGTGTCGGGCCTGCCGGGAAATCCTTCCGGACCCGCGCACACGCCACCGCTGCCACCACTGCCGCTGGGCAAGCTGGGACACCAGCTCGGGGTGTGCCCGCGCAGCGCGCTCACGACCCAGCGGCTGGCCCGGACGGGCGGCGGCGAGCTCGGCTCTCGATCCGACGTCATTCACACGATGCTAGTAAACGGAGGGCGGCGGCTCATTCCCGCACGCGCAAGTAGCCGATCGCCCAGTTGTTCTGGCCGTGGTTGTGCAAGTGCAGGCGGACCGGCTCGCCAGCCGCCAGGGCCCGGGTCGCGGCCCAGTGCACGTGCTGGATCTCGGCGGCGTGCGGAATGGGGACGTGGGTCTCCCACTGCAGGTCCTTGCCGAAGAAGATCGCGACATGCGCCTCGGCAGGCATGGGCGCAGTGAGGTCGAAGTGCTGCAGCTCGAGCTCGACGCGTGCGCCCTTGTCGATGGACACGAGCGCCGGAGCCTGTGCCAGCACGTAGTTGCAATAGCCTGTATCGACCTCGAGGTTGCCATACTCGACGTACACGCCGGCGACGCCACAATCGATCATGGCGGGCTGGTGGCTCGGCAAGGCATCGAGCGAGGCCGCGTAGCGCTGCCAGCCCCTGACGTCGACCAGGGGCAAGGTGGTGCTGGCGTCCGGCGTCACGGCCACCGCCGCATCCCCGGCTTCGGACCCGCCGCTGCAGGCCGCAAGGAGCAGCACCCCACTTGCGATCAGGCCGGAAACGCGCCCTTGTGCCGCGTTTGGCGCTCTGTACTTGCCTTTCACGGGATGATACATGGCGCCTGCAAGTACACGGAAAGGCAGTCATCGACAATGCGTTTGTGCAGCCGCTCGAAGCTGGTCCTCGCGTGCAGTGCGCTCGGTGTGACATTCTCGCTTGCCGCTTGCGGCGGCGATGACACAGCCGCGGACGCTGCCGCCGATGGCGGCATGATGAAGTCGCAGACCCCCAAGAACGACGCCAACGCGCCGACCTGGTACAAGGACATCGCGCCGATCGTGAGCGACAAGTGCACCGGCTGTCACACCGAGGGTGGCATCGCGCCGTTTTCGATGAAGAGCTACGAGTCCGCCAAGGACTTCGCGGGCTCGATGGCGCAAGCCGTGGAAGACGGCCGGATGCCGCCGTTCCTCGCGCAGGAGACCGATGCCTGCAAGCCGCGCCTGCCCTGGGCCAACGACATTCGCCTGAGCGCCGACCAGAAGAAGACCATCCGCGCGTGGGCCAACGCCGGCGCCCCCGAAGGTGACAAGGCGCACCCGGGCAAGCTCGGCACGCCGGCTCCCACGAAGCTCGCGCGCGAAGACGTCGTGCTCACGGTGCCCGAGAAGATCACCGTCGATGGCAAGCAGGACATCCACACCTGCATGGTGCTGGACCCCAAGCTGAAGGAAGACGGCTACGTGATTGGCCGCCAGATCACGGCGGGCAACAACGCCGTGCTGCACCACGTGGTCTCCTATCTGGTCACGCCCCAGACCAAGGCCGACGGCACGATGCAGACGCGCGCCGAGATGCTGGCCGCGCTCAAGAAGGAGAAGAACGTGGCTCCGGGTGGCCGCTACGATTGCTTCGGTGGCCCCTCGCTGACGACCGTCGGCTTCGAGATGCTCGACGCGTGGGCGCCGGGTGGCGTGCCGAGCATGGCGCCTCCCGACAGCGGTCAGCCGATCTCCAAGGACGCCCTCGTGCTGCTCGACACCCACTACCACCCAACCGGCAACGGTGCCGAGACGGACGACTCGACGCACCTCGGGCTAATGCTCGCAACCAGCAAGCCAAAGCTGGTCAGCCGCGTGATCCTGCTCGGAAATTTCGAGGGCACCAACGACACGAACTTCGGTACCTCCACGTTGCTGAAGCAGCCGGGTGAGTCCAAGGCCGAGTTCATGATCCCCGCGGGCGAAGCCAAGCACGTCGAGGAAATGACCTGGACCTGGAAGCTCGGCAAGACCGCGCTCAGGGTCTACGCCATGGGCACGCACATGCACTACGTCGGTCAGGACATGCGCGTGACGCTCGAGCACGCAGCGGGTGCGCGGAAGCAGGAGTGCCTGATCGAGACGCCCGTGTGGGACTTCAACTGGCAGCGCGGCTACGCCTACGACGCGGCCTATGCTGATCTGCCCGAGATGCTCGACGGCGACACCGTGCGCATGCGCTGTGTGTTCAACAACACGACCGACAACGCGCACGTGCTGAAGGCGCTCGACGACCGCGGCCTCGACGCGCCGGTGGACGTGCCGCTCGGCGAGGACACGCTCGACGAGATGTGCCTGGCCGCCGTCGGTATCGTCTACCCGAACCCGAACTGAGCTCCCAAGGCAACACGTTCCTACCGCACGAACTTCGACAGGAGGCGAATGTACTTCACCTGATAGCCGCCCGAGGGCTCGGTCACCGACCACGAGCCGAGCGGCCAGCCGGCATTGAAGTCCTTGTACGATTTCTGATCGGGCTGCCCCTTGGGAGGTGAAACGGATTCGGCGGTGCACTGCTCGTTGACGCCCGTGCCGCACCCGCTCGGGCAGCAGCCAGCCCAGTCGTACGAAGGGTTCGGGCCGCCGACGAGATAGCCGGGCGGAGGGCCATAGGTGGACACGCCGACCTGGTCCCACTTCGCGCTCCCGTCGGCGAACCACGTGTGGAAAAACTGCGTCACGCTCTTTTCGGCGCCGTGGTCGTTCATGTTCGAGAGATAGACCAGCGCGAGCGGATTCACGCCGTGTAGATAGTGAATGTACCGTTCGGCGGCCCGGCGCGCATCGGCGTCCGTTGCCGAGTCCAGGTGACGCGCGACGATGTCGTAGAAGAGGTTGCCGAAGGCACCCTTGATCTGATTGCTCCCCCAGGTGTAGGCGTCCAGCCAGGCCATGTACGGATCCGGCGCCGGGACCGCGAGCACCCTGCCGAGATTGCCGGCGCCCTTCACCCCGCTGAGGTACGCATTCTTGATCGCGGCTGCGGCGGCTGAAGTCGCGCCGGTGGCGCTCGCGTAATCGAGCAACGCGTCGTGCGATTGGGTGTCCCATTCGCCGACGTTTCCTTTCATCATCGGCGCCTTCGTGTAGTTGGCGTCCACGTACGCTCGGTACTCCGAGTCCTGCGTCGTCGCGAAGAGCTGAACGGCAGCGTCGAGCTGGATCATGCTCCAGTCGTCGGGCTGCTGCTGGCCAGCTCCGAGGCCGCTGGTCCCGTGCGCGCTGTCGTTGTTGTAAAATTTGAGGTTCGGGTTCGCCTGGGCAAAGCTCCAGGCCTTCTTCGCGCGTGCGAGCAAATCATCGGCGTAGGCGGCCATCTTCCCGCCGCAGGCGCTCTTATAGACGCGCGCGCCGTACGCAAACGCGGCTGCAGCGCTCAGGGCCGAGGCCGTGCTGGGGGTGCCGTAGAGGCTCTGCCCGGTGGCCGACGACGGGGGGCTCCCGCTCGCCTCGCCCACGATGCTGAGCACCGAGCCGTCTTCGCTCTGCAGCCTCGTCAGGTAGTCCATTCCCCACTTGGCTTCATCGAGCACGTCCGGCACACCGTTGCCCGATTCGGGGATAGCGTAGTCATCGGTCCATACCGACGGATTTTCGACGTACGAACGGAGCAGCTCCTCCACGTACCCTGCCGTCCAGATCGTGTATTTGTTCAAGTCGCCCGC
>JADGRE010000100.1 GCA_017881185.1 Pseudomonadota bacterium
CGCATCCGCATTCATCACTTCGCCAACGCGCTTGCCGCACTCGGGCCCGTGGAGCTGTTCGCGCAGGCGGGTCCGCGCGAGGCGTTCGCGGCTCGCCACGCAAGCGAGCTTGGCGTCTATGCGCACTGGCAAACCGCCGTGCAGTGGTTGCCGGCGCTGCCGGGCGGCGACATGCCCATGCGCACGCACCGCGGCTCGCCGCGTGGACTACTGCGCGCGTTCCAGCGCGCACACGCCAGCGCACGCTTCGACGTGGTCGTGGCGGAACACTCCCACGCCGCGCGTTGGGCACCGCAGCTCGGGCTGCCCTGGGTGCTCGACGAGCACAACGTGGAGAGCCGCTACCTCGCCGCCAAGCTCGGTGCGCGCGCGCAAGGCAACCGCGAAATCGAGCGACTCGCTCGCTGGGAGCACTCGCTCTGGCGCTCCGCAAACGAGGTGGTGTGCGTCACCGAGAGCGACGCCACAGAAATCGCAGCCGTGCGCGGGCGCGCGCCGGTGCTCATCCCCAACGGCGTCGACACCAGCGCCATCACCTTCGTGCCACCATCGCAGCGCACAGGCATGGAGATCTTGTTCGTCGGGCTCATGGATCACCCGCCCAACGTGCGCGCGGCACGGTGGCTCGCCACGCAGGTCATGCCCGCAGTCTGGCGCGAAGCTGCCGATGCACGGCTGGTCTTGTGCGGAGCCAACCCGAACCGCGAAGTGCTCTCACTCGCCGGCCCACGCGTCACCGTCACCGGTCGCGTGGACTCCGTGGCACCCTACCTGGCGCGCGCACGCAGCTGCGCGTGTCCGCTCTTCGAGGGCGCCGGCTCCTCGCTCAAGGTGCTCGAAGCGCTCGCGAGCGGCGTGCCACTGGTCGCGACCGAGACCGCAGTGCGCGGCTTCGATCTGCACGACGATACCCACTACCACAACGCGCAAGACCCCGCCGGCTTCGCGACCCAACTGCTGCGCACGCTACGCGAGCCCGGCGACGACAGCATCGCCCAACGCGGTCGCGAGCTCGCGCAGCAGCACGACTTCGGGCAGCTCGCGCGGCAATTCGCCGAGCTGGTCGCGCGCGTGGCTCAAGCGTAGGGCGCGAGCAACGCGCTCAGCAGCTGCGTGCCCTGGTGCTCGCGCACGTAGTTCGCGTCGATGCGCGGCACCAAGTGCTTGGTGCGCACCGAGGCGTACCAGTGCACGACCTTGGTCGCCGGCGTCAGCACGCTCGACAGCTCCGCATGGCGCCGCAGCCGAAACCAGTGCTCGCTGATTTCGGGACCAAGCGGATAGAACACCTCCGGCGGATGCACCACGAGCCCTGGCTGCCCGCCGGCGGCAACCACCTGCTCGAGCAAGTGCGTGCCGAGCGCATAGCGCACCAACTGCCGTGCGCGGGGCATGCGCAACATGCCATCGAGCAGCTGCATCACCAGTGGATGCTGCGGCTCACTCGCGAGCACCGCGTTGTTCGGCGCTACCGGGTAGTGTCGTTCGATGCGGCGAAAGCGTTGGTAACCGTCCGGGAACCAACGGAAAACTTCGCGCACGATCGTCATGCCGTAGGCGCGCACCTTCGGCGCGAGCGCACGCGCCTGCACGACCGACGCCGGGAACACCACGCGTTCCACACCGCAGAACGCTCGCGCTTCGCGTAGCGGTGCCAGCGCGGCCACCGTGACCGTGTCGGCGTCGAGGTACACGCCGCCCTCAGCGGCAAGAATCGCAGCGCGCAGGACGTTGGCGCGTGCCGCAGGCTGCGACAGGCGGCCATACAACTCGCCAAGTGCGACGGCATCGACGCCTGCCGCGCGAAAGATGCTGGCCGCGTCGATGTGCCGCGCCTCGAAGCCTGGCAGCTTCGCGAGCTCTGGCCACACCGGCCTTCCTGAAAGATCCGAGTCGTGGTGCAGCACGATGCGCGACAGCCCGCCTGCGTGCGCCGCCGACCGCAGCGCGACGGCGTGCACCCACGGCAAATCGTTGCCGAACCAGATGAAATGGGCCGCGTCCGGAATCACGGGACGCTGGGCTGACAGATCCCCGCAGCGCGCGCAAGCGTTGCCGATCCCGTCTCAACGCCTGCGCGTACCAAACTGGACAGTTTACGGACTTGGCACGAGAGTTGCCCGTAGGGCCAGCCAAGTACGAGTTTACGAGGGAATTCCACGACTCTGGCGTCAGCGGTGTGACTACATTTCACGGTATCCGGAGCACACTGTGGCAAATCTACCACAGTCTCCACTTGCGGCACCGTGAAGCTACCACCTGACCGAACGACCGACCACGACGCCCCAGCCCAAGCGAATCCGAGAAGCCTATGCGACTACCTTACCGTTCCAGACACCTTCAGCCGCTGTCCCCGCCCGACCAAGGCTGGCCGCGCCGCATCGGACTCTTGAACGACTACGTACGCATCCCATACGCCAACGGCTCATCGTTCGCATCGCAGTTCCTGTTTCGTGAGTTCAGCGAGCGCGGGCACGAAGTCACCATCGTGGGTCCGAACGATCCGGCCGCGCTTCCCGACGAGCTGCCGCCGCGGCACGTGATGCTCGCAGCCGGCGCACTGCGCACCCACCCCGGCGTGCGCGTGCCGCTGCCCTCGCCCAAGGGCCTGCGCGAGGTGCGCGCCCAGAAGTTCGATCTGGTGCTCGGCCAAGCCGGCTCGGAGCTCATCGACCTCGGCATCTGGCTGCGCGCCACGCGTGGCGTGCCGTTCCTGGCGGTGAACACCATTCACTTGCCCAGTGTCTACAACGTGGTGTTGCCGGATCAGCTGAACCGCAGCCCGCATGTGCGCAAGCTCTTCGAGGGCGGCATCATCCCGTGGCTCGAGCGCCACTCCGCCGAGGTGTACAACCAGGGCGACGGCCTCATCGTGCTGTCCAAGGGCCTCGAGCAGTACTGGCGTGAGCGTGGCGTGCGTGTGCCCATCCATGTCATCCCGCGCAGCGTCGAGCCCAAGATCTTCGACGCGCCGGCAGGCGCCGACCCGTTCGACCCACGCGCCAAGGCCGGCCAACGCCTCTTGTGCGTGTGCCGCCATACCCGCGAGAAGGGCGTGACGCGCTTGCTCGAAATCTTCGCGCGCTGGATCGCGCCCGAAGCTCCGGATGCCACACTGACTCTCGTCGGCGACGGCCCAGACCACGACGCCTTCCGCGCCGACGCAGAGCGCCTGGGCGTAGCCGACCGCGTGTTCTTCCCCGGTGAGCACGCGGTGACCGACATCGTGCGCTTCTACAAGCACGCCGACGTGTTCCTCTACACCTCGCTGTCCGAGACCTACGGGCAAGTCATCAGCGAAGCGCTGTGGTGCGGGTTGCCCACGGTGGCGCTCGAAGACGGCATGGGCGTGTCGCACCAGATCGACTCGGGCTCCGACGGCGTGCTGGTGCCGCCTGGTCCCGACGAGAACAACGCCAACTGGCGCTTCGGTGGCGAAGTGGTTTCGCTGCTGCGTCAGCCGGCCAAGCGACGTGCATTCGCCGCGAATGCGCGCAAGAACGCTCGACTGCGCTCCGACCCCACGCGCTGCGTGCAGCGCTACTACGAAGCCTTCGCCGACGCGCGCAAACATCGCGATCAGACCTGGGGCATGGGCATGCGCTCTTCGACCATGAGCCCACTCGTGCGCTGGGCGTCCATCAACGCTGCAGTCATCGGCGTGGGCCTGATGCGAGCGCCGTCGGTGGTGAACCGTCACGGTCGCAAGCAACCGTCGTGGACGGCGTTGACCAAGCGCGCCGAGAGCGAAGCGGCCGAGTAGAACGGGCTCGCAGCGGACGTTGAGGTGACTGACGCCGTGGGGCGGCAGGTTGCTGTGCTCGGCGGGCGCGGGCCCCTCCCGGACTCGGGCGCGACGACCTAGGTTTCGCTGAGCAGCCGACACCAGGACGCAACCAACCGTTGCAGCTGCTCGGTGCGCCCTCGAACACAGGACCCTCCCGCGCCCGCCTGCGCGCAGCAACCTCCCGCCCCACGGCTCACCTCAGCGTTCGCTCTCACCTGTGATGGCTGCAACGCCGAGTTACCCGTGCCATGCACTCTCGCAGCGGTGGGCGCTCCCGCTGCTTGATGCGCGGCGTGAGCCGGTGGGTGGGGGCTTGGCACGCGCAGGCGGGCGCGGGAGGGTCCTGCCAGCGAGGGAGACGGGCACTGAGCTTTGCGCTTGCGCCTACTTCGGACGCTCAGCGCATGGCCCGCCACGCCGGGCGCGAGGCTTGCGAGCACGGCAACGTGCAACGCGCTGACGCGATTGCAGCTGACAGCATCAGCCCGGCGCCCGAGTCCGGGAGGGGCCCGCGCCCGCCGAGCACGTCAAGCCCCCACCCGGCGGCGGCAGTCCACCGCAAGCCACGATCTCCGCACGTTCGACTCAGCGCGGATACTCAAACCGAGCGCGCTGCTCGTGTGCTCAGACCATGGTGCGCGTGCGCGTTGCCGAAGAAAGAGAGCTGCTGGCGGGGTGGACGGGACTCGAACCCGCGGCCTCATGCGTGACAGGCATGCGTTATAACCAGCTTAACTACCACCCCATTGGGGAGCTGGCTTTTAGCGCACAGCCCCAACCATGTCAAAGAGTTCTGCGCAGGTCGCCGGCTGCTTCGGAAAGGCCTGAAAACAGCGCGCCGGGCCTCAGCTCTGGCCGTCGCGCGCGGTGGCGATCGCGACCAGTGCGGCGCGGGCTTTGTTGAGTGTCTCTTCGTATTCGGCGTCCGGCTGGCTGGCTTCGACGATGCCGGCGCCGGCCTGCACGAGCAACTCGCCGCCCTGATCCACCACGGTGCGGATCGCGATGGCCATGTCCATGTTGCCGTCGAAGCCCAGGTAGCCAATGGCACCGCCGTACACGCCGCGCGGCTCGGGCTCGAGCTCTTCGATGATCTGCATCGCGCGCACCTTGGGGGCACCACTGAGCGTGCCCGCAGGGAACGTGGCACGCAGCACGTCGATCGCGTCGCGGCCCTGCGCGAGCTCGCCCTGCACGTTGGAGGTGATGTGCATGACGTGCGAGTAGCGCTCGGCCACCATGCGCTCGGTGACGCGCACCGTGCCGGGCTTCGAGATGCGACCGAGATCGTTGCGACCCAGATCCACGAGCATCACGTGCTCGGCAATCTCCTTTGGATCGGAGAACAGCTCGCGCTCGATGCGTGCGTCATCTTCGGCGTCTTTGCCGCGCGGGCGCGTGCCGGCGATGGGGCGCAGCTCGGCGCGACCGTGATCGACACGCACCATCACCTCGGGGCTCGCGCCCGCGATGCGCACGTGGCCGAAGCGCAAGAAGTACATGTACGGCGACGGATTGATCACGCGCAGCGCACGGTAGACATCGAACGGGTCAACGCCGGTGCTGGGCACGCGCATGCGCTGACTGAGCACGACCTGGAAGATGTCGCCGGCGCGGATGTGTTCCTTGCACTTCTCGACCGCAGCGCAGTAGCCCGCGCGGTCGAAAGACGACTGCGGCAGCGTGATCGCGCGATCCTTGCGCGGTGCCGGCAGCGTGCGCAGCTGCGCGGGGCTGCCGAGGCGCGTTTGCGCTTTGTCGATACGCGCTACCGCGGCGTCGTACAAGTCGCGCGCGTCTTCGTGCTCGTCGATGCGCGCGTTCACGACGATGCGCAACGTGTGCTTGAGGTTGTCGAAGATCAGCAGGGTGCCGGAGACGGCGAACGCGAACTGGCACTCGTCGGCGGCGAGCGCGTGTCGGCCACTGACATGCGGCTCGAAGCGCCGCACGGCGTCGTAGCTCACGTAACCCACGGCACCGCCCCAGAAGCGCGGCAACCATGGCAGGCTCTGACCACTGGGCGGCTTGTAGAGCGCCAGCGTCTCGCGCAGCGCCGACCACGGGTCGCTCACGGTGCGTACACGCAGCCCGTCCGGGCGTTCCTCTTCGAAGCGATCTCCGACGCCGCGCACGATCAGATCGGGCTCGAAGCCCACGAAGCTGTAGCGCGCCCACTTTTCGCCACCGACCACGCTCTCGAGCAAGTAGCTGCCGACGCCGTCGCCGACCGTGGCATACGCGCTCACGGGCGTGAGCGAATCCGCGAGCAGCTCGCGCGAGACCGGCACCACCGTCGCGCCTTTAGCGAGCGCCTGGAATTCCTCGAAGCTGGGCTCGATGGAGTGCATCGGGGTCGAGGTAGCATCCTACGCTGGCCGTCGCCAAGTGGGCGCGACAATCGCGGTGCCTGGGCTCGCCGTTTGTGGTAAAGGCTGCCGCGTCAGGAGGCCCCCATGACCGACCACTTCGACCCCGCCTTGAGCCAAACCGACCCCGAAATTGCCGCCCTCATCAAGCTCGAAGAGCGGAGGCAGCACGACAAGGTCCGGCTGATTCCCAGCGAGAACTACGTCTCGCGTGCGGTGCTCGAGGCCAGCGGTTCGGTGCTCTCCAACAAGTACAGCGAGGGCTACCCGGGCCGCCGCTACTACGAGGGTCAGCAGAACATCGACCCCGTCGAGACCCTGGCCATCGAGCGCATGAAGAAGCTCTTCGGCGCGCAGCACGCCAATGTGCAACCGTACTCCGGGTCGCCCGCGAACTTCGCGGTGTACTTTGCGTTCTGCAAGCCCGGCGACTCGGTCATGGGCATGGCGCTGCCGAGCGGCGGGCACCTCACGCACGGCTGGGGCGTCTCGGTCACCGGCGCGTACTTCGCCTCGCACCAATACGGCGTGCGCAAGGAAGATCAGCGCATCGACTTCGACGAAGTCGCCCGCCTGGCGCGCGAGCACAAGCCGAAGCTCTTGTGGTGCGGCGCGACCGCGTACCCGCGCGTCATCGACTACGACAAGTTCGCCGAGATCGCGCGCGAAGTGGGCGCCATCCTGGTCGCCGACGTCGCGCACATCGCGGGCCTCATCGCCGCGGGCGCGCATCCGTCGCCCGTCGGCAAGGCCGAGATCATCACGACCACCACGCACAAGACGCTGCGGGGGCCACGGGGCGGCATGATCCTCTGCGACGACAAGCACAAGGCCGCCATCGACAAGGCGGTGTTCCCCGGCTTGCAGGGCGGCCCGCACAACAGCACCACCGCCGGCATCGCGGTGGCCGCGAAGGAAGCCAGCACCGAGGCGTTCAAGAAGTACGGCCACGCCGTGGTCGCCAACGCCAAGACCCTGGCCGAGACCTTGCTGAGCCGCGGCTTCAGCCTGGTCACCGGCGGCACAGAGAACCACCTGGTGCTGGCCGACCTCACGCCCAAGAACGTGCCGGGCAAGGTCGCCGCCAAGGCCCTCGACCGCGCCGGTCTGGTCTGCAACTACAACTCGGTGCCCTTCGACACCCGCAAGCCCTTCGACCCGAGCGGCATCCGCCTGGGCAGCCCCGCGGTCACCAGCCGCGGCATGGGCGCGACCGAGCTCAAAGCCATCGGCAACTGGATCGCCGACGTCGTGGAGCACCCCGATGACGAGAAGCTGCTCGCGCGCGTTGCAGGCGAAGTGAAATCGATGTGCGACAAGTTCCCGGCACCTGGCATCCAGCTCTGAGCGGACAGGTCGGCAACGGTAACCTCGGTTGCGGACGGGCTGTGGATAGCCCGCGGACGCGGCCCTGCGCCTAGTGGCCGTAGCCCGCGGATCCCTTCAGTATTTTGACGCCGCCCCCGACTGCGCGGAGGATGGGGGCGATGTGGGGAAAAGTGCGTCGCAGCGGCGTGGACGGTTGGGTCGCGAAGACCTGCGCGGCGCTGTGCGTGCTCGGTCTCGCGGGCCTTGGCGCCTCGTGGTTGCTACCCGAGCCGGCGGCTCATGCGTCCGCCAACGCGCAAGTTTCGGTCGCGGGTGAAGCCGTCGACATGCACACGCCGCCCGCAGCGCAGACTCACGCGCTCGCGCAACGCTACCTCGCCGGGTCGATCACGCTGCGCGCGGGTGAGATCACGCAACAGCTGACACGCGCGCAGCTCGGCGCGCGCATCGACGCCGCGCACCTGACAGCGTTGCTCAGCCAAGCCGCCGACCCCCGCTCGTCGTTGCGGCGTGTGCACGCTCAGACCTTGCGTGACCGTCCGATTGCGCTGCCCATGCCCGCGCTGCTCGACGATGCACCCAGCACGCGCTGGCTGCTGCGCATCAAAGACCTGGTCGATCGCAAGCCGGTCGAGCCGCGTCTCGACCCACGCAAGGGCACGCTGCAAGCCGCGCAAGACGGTGTCTCGCTCGATCTGCTCGGCACGCTGGAGCGCATCGAAGAGGCGCTCGGCTCGGGCGCAACGGAAGTGAACGTGGCGCTCTTGCCCCGCACACCGCTGTTGGGCGCGCACAGCTTCGATCACGTGAACATGGGCGTGGTGCTCGGTGAATTCGAGACGCGCTACAACCGCGGCAACACCTCGCTCGACCGCACGCACAACCTCAAGGTGGCGGCAGCCAAGATCGATGGCTACGTGCTGCAGCCCCGCGAGACCTTCGACTTCAACGCTGTGGTCGGCGACCGCACCACGCGCAACGGCTTCAAGCTCGCACCGGTGATCGCCGATGGCGAGCTGACCTCGGGCATGGGCGGTGGCACCTGCCAAATCGCGAGCACGCTGCACGCCGCGGTGTTCTTCGCAGGTTTGCCGATCGCCACGCGCTTTCCGCACTCGCGGCCGAGCTTCTACATCAAGCTCGGTTTGGACGCGACGGTGGTATACGGCTCGCAGAACTTCCGCTTCAAGAACGACCGCAGCTACCCGGTGGTGCTCGGCATGCAAGTGCAGGAAGGCCGCGTGTACGCGAGCTTGCACGGGCCAACACGTGATCACACCGTCACCTTCATTCGCCACGTGGATGCCGTGTTGCCCTTCGAAGCGCACGTGCACAAGGACAGCAGCTTGCCGAGTGGGCTGCGCGTGCTCTCGCAGCGCGGCGTGCCTGGCTTCAAGATCACGCGCTTTCGCGTGGTGACCGACGACACGACGCATGTATCCGTGCGCGAGCGCACGCAAGACAGCTATCCGCCCACGGCCGAAGTCTGGCGCATCGGAACCGGCGGGCAGCCACCGGCCAACTTCGAGCGACCGAAGAACGACGCGCACCCCGAGTACGTCGCCGACGAGTACTTGCAAGTGACGCAGACCAAGGATCAAGGCACCTACGAGGTCGACCGCGAGCCGGGTCGCACCGGAAGCTATGGCTGGACGGAACGCGAAGGGATGGTAAGCCGCTGAGATGACCCTGCGCGACAAGCAGATCGTGGTCGGCGTGGGTGGCGGCATCGCTGCGTTCAAGGCCGTGGAGCTGGTACGCGAGCTGCAGCGTCGCGGTGCGAAGGTGCGCGTGGTCATGACGCCGAGCGCTTGTCGCTTCGTCGGGCCCATCACGATGACCGGGCTCACGGGACAGCCTGCAGTCACCGACTTGTGGGATCCGAAGCATCCGGGTGAGATTCACGTCGAGCTCGCGCACTGGGCGCACGCCATCGTGATCGCGCCGGCCACCGCCAACTTGTTGGCACGTGCGGCGCATGGGTTTGCAGATGACGCGGTGCTGGCCACCCTCGCCTGCGCCGGCTGCCCGGTGCTGATGGCGCCGGCCATGCACGAGCGCATGTGGCGCGCAGCGGCCAACCAACGCAACGTCGAGCGCCTGACGCAAGATGGCGTGCGCTGGGCGGGCCCCGTGCAGGGCGCGCTCGCGAACGGCACGACGGGCATGGGGCGCATGGCGGAACCCGTGCAGATTGCGGATGCGCTCGAGCGCGAAGCCTTCGCGCCGCCTGACTTGGCGAAGGTGCGCGTGCTCGTGAGCGCCGGGCCCACGCTCGAAGACATCGACCCGGTGCGCTTCATCAGCAACCGCAGCAGCGGGCGCATGGGCTACGCGCTGGCCGCGGCGGCGCGCGACCGCGGTGCCAGCGTGACCTTGGTCACTGGCCCGACACAGCTGCCGTTGCCTGCGGGCGTGCAGACCGTGCAGGTGCGCACGGCCCTCGAGATGCAGCAAGCGATTCACAACGCGTTACGCAAGACCGATGTCGTGATCATGACGGCAGCAGTGGCCGACTACCGCCCTGCGCAGGCCAAGACCAGCAAGATCAAGAAGCAGGGCGAGACCATGAGCATCGAGCTCGTGAAGAACCCTGACATCCTCGCGACGCTCGGGGCCAAGCGCAAAGGCAAGCGTCCGGTGCTGGTCGGCTTCGCGATGGAAACCAACGACGTGGTGGCCTACGGCCGCAAGAAGCTCGTGCAGAAGAAGGCGGATCTCATCGTCGCAAACGAGGCCAGCGTGGGCTTCGGCCGCGACGACACGCAGGCCACCTTGGTGGGCAAGCGCGGCGACGAGGCCCTGCCGCCCATGAGCAAGCGCGAGCTGGCGCACCGTATCCTCGACCGCGTGTGCGGGTTGCTGTAGCCAGCTGCGCTCGCCGCCGTGCCTGCGTTCCGTGCTTGGTCGGAGGCCGAGCGCAGACAGCTGGCCACATACCTCGCCGTGGGGTCCACCGCCCGCTGGGAGGGCCAGCGCATCTTGTCGGGGCGGCAGGACTCGACAATCGGCGCAGAGCGCTTCTGAATCCTTGAGTCCGGTGAGACGGCATGCGGGCGATGATCGTCCGCGCCGCGCATCTGGCAGCGACTGCTCCTAGCTGCCCATAGCGCCCGCTTGACGCGTACACTCCAAACGTGTACATTGTACACTCGAGACGTGTACATTTCTCTTCATGGTCAACTCGGTCGAGATCACGAGGTCGGCGAAAAAGGATCTCCGCGGTTGCCCGACGCACGGCCGGCTCGGCGGCAAAGGGCTACGTGATGAGGCGCTGGTAGGCGACCGTGAGGGTCAGCGTTCCGTGCGACTCAGCCGCGGCTATCGCGCTTTCTACGTGCTCAGGAATGGTGAGGTGCAGCTTGTGTCGGTGATCCAAGTGAACAAGCACGAGTATTGATATGCGGCGCGCATGTGCCCCTTAGAACAGGGCCAAGGCGCGCACGGAAGGAACCCAGAGCAATGGCAAAGGTGAAGAAGGTGCAAGCCAAGAGCGACGCGATGCGTTTCATGGAAGGGCTGATGGGCGGCCCGCTCACGTTTGGCGCGGTGCTCGCGAGCATCCGCGCAACGGACGAGTACACGCTCGCGGCCATGGCCACGAAGCTCGGTGTCACTCGCGCGGTGATCTGCGACGTGGAAAAAGGGCGACGCGGCGTAAGCGCGGACCGCGCGGCGAAGTGGGCGAAGGCGCTCGGCTACCCGCCTCCGCTCTTCGTGAAGCTCGCTCTTCAAGCACAGGTTAACGAAGCTGGGCTGCGGCTCGTGGTCGACGTGAAGGCGGCATGACCGTCCGCGGCATGCAGTGGGGGCCCCACAGCTACCTGCAGCGGTCTTCAGCCAACCCCCATTCGCAACAACAAACGCTTGTTTTCAAGCGTGAAACACTGAGTCGGGGCGACATGATTCGAACATGCGACCTCCTGCTCCCAAAGCAGGCGCACTACCAGGCTGTGCTACGCCCCGAAGGCGCGTGAATGTAGCGGACGCGGACGGGTGGCTCAAGGGAAGCTTGGTGGCGCGCTCAGACGAAGTCTACCGGGCCGGCGCCTTGCCGCACCACAATGGGCTCCTCGCCCGACAAATCGATCACGGTGGAGGGCGTGAGACTTACGCCGTCGGCGTCGAGCACCAGCGCCAGCTCCGGAAAGCGGTCTTCGATCTCGGCCGGGTCGATCAGGAATTCGCCATCGACCGACGCGCTGGTCGACACCAGTGGCCGTCCGAGCGCCCTCGTCAGCGCGAGCGTCACCGGGTGACTGGGCACGCGCACGCCCACGGTTTTGCGCTTCATTCGCAGCACCTTCGGCACTTCCTTGGTGGCGCTCAGGATGAAGGTGTACGGGCCTGGCAAGAGCCGGCGCATCACGCGGTAGGCGGAATCGGAGACGAGCGCGTAGTTCGCGATGTCCGACAGATCCGGGCACACGAACGACAGCAGCTGGTCGGGGCGCATGTTCTTCATGCGGTAGAGCGCTTCCACCCCGCGCTTACTCAGCACGTCGCAGCCCAGGCCGTACACGCTGTCGGTCGGGTATGCGATGACGTCGCCGCGCTCGAGCGCCATCACGGCCTGCGCAATCTTGCGCGGTTCGGGGTGCTCGGCGTTGATGTGAACTTGCATGGCGGCTTCGGACGGCGCAGATAAACCGGCCGCGCGCGCCGGTCAAGCACCGACGAGCAGCTGGCATTCACGCGAATGGGGTTGCCATGTGGACGTTAATTGGACAATTTGCTGGCCGCGATCGCCCAACCCCGCGACGCGAGAGTTTGCCAGCATGAGCGACGAAGCTTCCCGCCCGTTCCTTGTCCTCACCGCCATCTGCGACGCGTCCGCGCGTCCGGCCGCGATCACGCTCGGCCACGGCGACGCCATGGAACGCGCGCTCACCGCGGCAGGCAGCCACGAGACAGAAGGCCTCGATCTCGTCGAGCTGCCGATCGCACCTGCGGCATTCGCTGCGCTGCGCAAGCAACTCGGCTTTCCCGAGAATACCGTCACCGTCTACGACTTGTTCCCGCTGTCGGCGAAGCTGCGGCAGGAGTACCGCCATATCGCCGGGCAGTTCCTCGCAGCCGAAGCGCTGTGGACGCTGGAAGAGCAAGGGCTGCTCTCCGGAGTGCCTTTTACCGTGAATTTCGAGCTGCCGCGCGGCTGGGACAAAGATCCGAAGAAGCTGCACGCGCGCTTGGTCGAAGAGCACGCGCTCGAGCTCGGTGAGGGTGCTGTGCGCGCTTTCAAAGACATCAAGACGGCGTGGGATGCCAGCGGCGCGCGCGCGTAGGACGCATGCGCGTGCGCGAGGTTCACTTGCGGCGCAGCGACTTGGGCTGTGACACCCACGGGCTGTCGGCGACTGCGAAGCGCCACGGCGCGAGGCGGTCGCGTTCATCGGCGTAGTCGATGCCCACGCGCGGGCCGCACAGGATGGCGGCAGGCGCGGGTGCATCGAGCACCACGAGACCGCCTCGCTGGTAGAGCGGGTGGCCGCTCCAGCCCGTGTCGAGCGCGAGCGCCGCGCCCACTTTGCCCGGCCCGGTGAGGGTTGCAGGGCCCCGTACACGGCCCCGGCGCTGCGCGATGGTGGCCAGCCCCGAAACCGGCTCGCAGCTGCGGATGAGCACCGCGGCGCCCTCGCCTTCGGAGTTCGTGACGAGGTTCAGCATGTTGTGCATGCCGTAGCAGAGGTACACGTACGCGTGGCCTGGTGGGCCCCACATGGGCTCGTTGCGCGGCGTGCGGCCCATGCGGCAGTGGTTCGCGCTGTCGTCCGGGAAGGCGTATGCCTCGACCTCGGTGATGCGCAAGAGGACATCGTCGCGGCGGAGGAGCTTGCCGAGCAGCGCCTCGGCGACGGTTACGGCGTCGGCGGCGTAGAAGGATTGCGGCAGCGTGCGCGGGGCGCGGGGCATGACGCGGCAGCTTAAGCTGCGGGGAGCCCGAAGGCAGCTTGGGGTTGGGTGGCGTGGGTGCCCGAGACTTGACCGACCGGGCGTCGGGTATTACGATGTGAACATATGCGTAGTACCAAGAACGCCATGCGTGTCGTCTCGATCAAGCTACCCGAAGACCTTGACAAGGAATTGACCGAGATCGCCCAGCGGCGTCACGCCACCCGTTCAGCGATTCTCCGCGAAGCGCTGGAAACATTTGCGCGCCGACCCCGCCGGTCCGTGACCGCAGCCGCCGGAGCTCTCGTTGGATCGCTTCATGGCCCGCGGGATCTCTCAACCTCCGACAAGCACATGTCCGGGTACGGTGAATGAAGCCCGTAGTCGTCGACACCGGCCCGTTGGTCGCGCTGCTCAATGCTCGAGACGCCCACCACGCGTGGGCACGTGACCTGATGAACGAGATCGAGCCACCCCTCGCAACCTGCGAGGCCGTGCTTTCCGAAGCGTGTTTCCTTGTCCGGAACCTCAAGGGTGGCCGCGACGCAGTCCTTGAGCTCGTGGCGCGTGAGATCGTAGTCGTGACGTTTCGACTCGGAGACGAAGTGGAAGCAGTCCGCAAGCTCATGGCGCGCTACGTGACTGTGCCGATGTCGCTAGCCGATGCGTGCTTGGTTCGCATGAGCGAGCTCGATGACCACGCGACCGTGCTGACCGTGGATGGTGATTTCGAGATCTACCGGAAGAACAAGCGTCACGTGATCCCGACGCTCACTCCCGGCGGGAAGAGTGGCGCGTAACTCGTTCGGTGCGCCCACGGCGAGCACGAAGAAGCGCGTCGCTGCTGCCAGCGCCGCGGAGCTCGATCGCATCGCCGAGCGCATGCTGAGCGCGAAGACATTGCGCGAGGTGTTTGCCACGAAGACCAAGGCGGCGCCGAAGCAGCGCTGACCTGCGCGCGGCTGGCACAGACTGGATGGCGTTTATCCCGACTCCCGCCGTCAAGCGTCTCAATGGCATCGACGACGTGTTCACGGATATGGACGCGGATCTCGTGCCGTGGTCAGGACCATTTGGCGCCGCGTCCGGCGCTTTCGGTGCCGCGAAGGTGCACGACGGCTTCGCGAAAGCGTTCGCGAGCGTCTTTCCCGGCGACGATGGCGTGCAGGCGCAGCTGGCCACGCTACGCGCAGAGCGCGTG
Source organism: Pseudomonadota bacterium (assembly GCA_017881185.1). GTDB lineage: Bacteria > Myxococcota_A > Polyangia > Polyangiales > JAFGIB01 > JADGRF01. The sequence goes on from JADGRE010000100.1 coordinate 14,579, forward strand.
CGATCGTGTTGGGCGGCAGCAGCTGACGGTCCTCGGCGAACGCCAAGAAGAGCACGCGATCGAGGATGGTTTGCGCGTGACCTAGCAGCTCCGCGGGCGGGAGATTGGAATGCGTGCGACGCAGCTCTTGAAACAGGCGCGCACGGATCCCGCGGTACTCGTGATAGAGCTTCTCGGTGATCTCCCGCTCGGTCCGCTCGGACGCAACGAGCATCTCGGCGAGCGGCGATGCATCGACCGACGGACCGCCGAGCAGCGCGTCACGACCCAGAAGCGCGACGAAACGACGCAGGCCCTCGTCGGTCGCAAGCTCTTCGAGCAGAAAGAGCTCATAGGCCCCTTGCCCGCGGCTCTTGGCGTAGAGGCGCGTCTCGCGGTAGTTCGAGACGATGATCCAGCGCGACTCGGGGGCCTTGTTCGCGTAGTCCCAGCCCTGCTGAATGGGTGTGAGCGACCGACCCTTCGCGTGTTCGAGGAACTGGGTCGCCCCCTTGAGCTCGATCGGCGCCACGACGCGCGCCACGCCCTTCTGGAAGAAGCCGATCGCACCGTCGGCCGATCCGGCGAGCATGCCTTTTTCTCCAACCAGCTCCCAGCGGCCCTCCGCGGCCAGCGCCATGGTGCGGTAGCCGAGCAGATCGCCGAAGATCCGTTCGAGGAAGCCGCCATGCAGGCTGACTTCTTTGGTGTCGTCCAGCGTGCCTTTTCGGAGATGGTCGAGCCAGACATCGATGCTCGCTCGATGGGTCGAGAACAGGCCCGCGTCCAGCGTGCGCGCTCGCTCCCGCACGAGCCGCGGGTGGAAGAGTGGGATGTGGTGCTGGCGCATGCCGACCCACTATTTATCACGACGCGGAACCAGATTGGGGTGTCGCGCTCGTTGCCTCAATACCATCACCCGACCAGAGCATGGCACGTTGTCGTCGTCGACGGCCGCGTGGTCGGCGTGATCTCGATCGGCGACGTGGTCAAGGCCGTGATCGATGAACAGCGCTTCGCGATCGAGCAAGTTGGAGCACTACGTTCGCGGTTGACTGGCGCGGCGAGTTACTCCCCAGTGCTCGCGGTCGCCTGGTCGGGAATGAACGTCATGGCGCGCTCAGCGAGTGCGGTAATGGTGAGCGAGGGGTTCACGCCGGGGTTGGCGGAGATCGTCGAGCCGTCGATGATGTACAGACCGTCGTAGCCGAACACCCGATGGCGGAGATCGATGACGCCGGTCTGTGCGCCCGCGTCCAGCCCTTGAGCAGGACCTTGAACGCCTCGCGGACTACGGATTCCCGGTGGGAGCCGGAAACCTTTCGCAGGTCTTGCAGCTCATTCAAATACTTTTGTATCAGCAGATGGCTCATCGGGGCTGAGCTTACACTGGGACCGGGCCGCGGCCGACGTACGCCTCGCCTCACGCCTTCGGTTTCCGGCAAGGTGGGCAGGGGATCTCGCGCGTGGTAAACCACTGCCATGGCTATTTGGGCCGTCACCGATCGCTCTGCCCTCGAGGTTCGGATTGCCGGGGAAGGCCTTTCCCCGCGCGACATCCCGATCGGCGAGCTCGCCCGGCTTCTGACGGCGGCCTCCTCATTGCTGCGAACGATCGCGGGCGAACGAAAGATCGATGCTCCGGAGGTTGCTCTGGTGGAGCTGCGAGCGGGTTCCGTGGCGCTCAAGCTAGAAGCATCGGACCCAGAGGCCGACGCTGCGTTCGCGACACTGGCCGAGTCGATGCACGAAGCCGTGCGCACGCGAGGACACGGGGCTTCGTCGACCGTGCGTTCGGCCCTTGGGAAACTGTACGAGGCGTGCCGCCGCGGACCGCTGGAGATCTCGGGGCATACAGGTGCCGCAGAACTGGCGCCGGTGCTGATGGCGCAGCCGCTGAGCGTGGTGCCTGACAAGATTGACGCGACGAGCGTCCTGCTCGGCCGCGTGGAGGGGATAACACTTGTTCGCGAGCGTTTTGAGGTGGCATTCAAGCCAGCAGACGGTGGGAGCAGGCTTCAGTTGCGAACTGACAAGAGCGGGATGGCCGAGCGTGCCGCTCGCCTGTTCAACCGCAGCGCGCGGGTCAAGGTTCGCTTCACGCGATCGAGCGAGGGCGCCCGCGACGATTGGGAGCTGATTCAGATCACTTCCTGGGACCCGAGCAACTTGGTGGAAGTCATGGCTGGCATCGGGCAAGACCTCCAGAGCCAAGGTTTCGAGGTGAATGCCGATCGCTTCGCACAGTCGCTGCGGCAAGACCGCGAGGCGGAGGACGAATGAGAGTCCGGGTCGCTGCGGTCGACGCGAACGTGCTCATGTTTCTGGCCGAACCAAGGCCCCAAGACGACGCACGCTACAAGCGCTGGAGCCAGGTCCACGCGACCGTGCGTGACCTGATCGAACACGGGGCGGAGCTGATCGTCCCGGCACCGTCGATCGCCGAGCTCTACGCGGGTGGGGAAGACGGCGTTCACGTCGCGATGGCACTTGAGAAGCAAGGAAAACATCTGCGCATCGAGGCATTCGACGATGAAGCAGCTCGCATCGCGGGACAGATCATGCGCATCCGCTTGAGCGGTCGCGCGCGTTCTACAGGCGGACCATCGCGCGCGCTGGTCAAGTTCGACGCGATGATTGTCGGGACGGCCATCGCGGCAGGCGCCGATTGCATCGTGACCACCGATGGCGACATCGAGAAATACGTCGCAGTGCTCGATGACCGCCAGCGTATCCCCGTGATTGACGCAACGGCTCCGAAAGGCCAGCTCACGATCATCGGGTGACGGACCTCTTCGCCGGCATCACAGACGGACAAAACTCGAATTTCCCCCTCGCGATGTCAAGCGCCAGCCTCCGCGCCGTGTCTGCGACGTCGCCGGCAACCCTCGCCTGGCACTGCACCAGGCGTCGCAAGAACCGGATTGCCGCGCGGCTGTCCCTATGCGCCCCCACCGGAACCTTCTCCTCGCGCCTCCACGTCTGCTGCAGGCCGCGCGTGTCGGCCGTGGGAGCGTGGTGGTGCAGCTCAGTCCAGCGCTAGCCGCAGTTGCGAGGGATGAGTTCGCCGCGGTCGCGCAGCCGATGGCGGCGGCTGCGGAGCGAGGCCGGCCTGGGCCATGGCGCTGGCGATGGCGCTCGGCGTGGTACACAACTCGCGCAGGCGCATGCGGCCTTGGCAGATCCACTTGCGCCACAGAATGAACATCTTCACGCCTTGAGTCAGAAGCATGTACCCGACAAGCGTGAGCCCGAGCAGCGGCCAATACAGTGAGGGTAGCCTGGTGAACCCGAGGTAAGGGCCCAGGGGCGAGAACGGGATCGAGACGCCGACGACCGCGATGAACAGGCTCATCAGCGTCACGAACCAAGATGCACGGCTCTGCAGGAATGGAAGCTTGTTCGTCCGGATGATGTGGATGATGAGGGTCTGCGTCAGCAGGCTCTCGACGAACCAGCCCGTCTGAAAGACGCTGGCACTCTGCGCCAATGCCTGCGGTGTCGAGACGTTCCAGCAATCGAACACGTAGAGCATGAGGAGAAACGTCGAGTAGTCGAAGACCGACGAGCAAGGGCCGATGAAGGCGATGAAGCGGGTCAGCTCCTTGATGTCCCAGGCGCGCGGCTGCATGAGGCGTTCGGGGTCGACGTTGTCGGTCGGGATGGCGGTCTGACCGATGTCGTAGAGCAGGTTGTTCGCGAGGATCTGCACCGGCCGCATGGGCAGGAAGGGTACGAAGATGCTCGCTCCGAGCGAGACCGGTTTGGAAGTGGCTGTTGATGTACGCCAGCGCGAGCACGCCGTCGTCTTCGCGAAGCGCCACGTCGCAGTGCCGCTCGAGCACGATCTTGTCCATCGTGAGCGTGCCCGTTTTGTCCGTGCACAGTACGTCCATTGCGCCCAGGTTCTGGATCGCGTTGATACGCTTGACGATGACCTTCTTTCTGCCCATCGCGACCGCGCCTTTCGACAGGCAGACCGTCACAATCATCGGCAGCATCTCGGGCGTCAGACCCACGGCCACGGCGAGGGCGAAGAAAAAAGCCTCTTTCCAGGTGCCCTTGGTCAAGCCATTGATGAGAAACACCAGCGGCACCATCACGGCCATGAACTCGATCATCAACCACGTGAAGCGGGCGATGCCGCGATCGAACGCCGTCGGTGGGGTCTGCGTCTGGAGCGACTCGGCCATGCCACCGAGGTACGTGCCTTTGCCGGTAGCAACGACCACGGCCGAGGCCGAGCCGCTGCCCACGCTGGTGCCGAGGAACGCAACGCTGGTCAATTCGAGCGGCGCGCTCGTCGCCGCGCTCTTCTCCGCGGCGAACTTCTCGACTGGAAAGCTCTCGCCCGTGAGCGACCCTTGGATCACGAAGAGATCCTTGGCATCGACGACCCGCACATCGCCGGGGATCATGTCGCCCGCGGCCAGGTGAACCACGTCCCCTGGCACGAGCTCTTCGACGCGGATCTCCTTCACTACGCCATCGCGAACCACGCTTGCATTCACCGTGATCATCGCCCTGAGCTTGGCCGCGGCCGTGTCGGCCTTGGCCTCCTGAACGAGCTTGAGACCCACGCTGAGCGCGATCATCGCCACCATCATGCCGCCGGCGCGAGCATCGCCGGTTGCGAACGAGATCGTCGCGAGCGCCGCCAAGAGAATGACGAGCGGGTTGAGCAGCGCATGCCAGAGCAGCTTGAAGAAGCTCGGGCGGTGATCTTTCTGCAGCACGTTGGGGCCGTGCTCGGCCAGACGCGCGGCAGCCTCGTCACTCGTCAAGCCCGCAGGCTGAGTCTTTAGCCGGACGTAGACCGCGGCGACGTCCATGGCCGCAGCTTCGACGAGGATCGGTGAGGCCTGGATCGTCCGCTTCGCTTGCGCATGCGCAGCGAGCACTTGCTTGGGCAAGATAGCGGCGGGGGTTCGGAGCATGCTGGCTCGCAGGGTGGACGACGACGTCGAGACGATAGCGCACCCGACGGCGCTGTGGCGCGTCATCGTCGTCCACCTGCCGTCCGTCTCGTTCGGCCCCGTTTCTCTGGCACCGTCGCCACCCGCGTGCATCGTGCGTAGCTGGTGGTTCGCAGCGGCGGGCCTGGCGCTGACTGCGTGCGCCGCCTTCTCCCAGGTCGTCAAGGTGGTCACCGAGGGCGACAAGCGAACGCTGCGCGCACTCGGTTCGGACACCGCGTCCAACTCCCCTTCGCGCTCGACGCTGCTCATCCTGGCGGTCGATGGCATCGGACGCGACCTCCTGTATTCGATGCTGACCGACGAGCAGCTTCCCGAACTCGCCGCGCTGCTCGGCAAGGGACACGCCGTTTTCACTCACGCGTACTTTGCGCCCGAAGTCCTGACCATCGTGCCTTCCACCACGGGCGTGGCGTGGGCCAGCATGTTCACCGGCGTCGCCCCTGCAGAGCACGGCTTTTCTGGCAACGAGTTCTTCGTCCGCGAAAAGCACCAGTTCCTCTGCGCGCCCACGATCTACGAAACCATGCGCAAGCAAGATCCGAACATCGACATCTGGGTGTCGATGAGCCAGTTCTACAACGGCGCGGACCGGCTGTTGATGACGCGACGCGGTGTGCTCGGCTCGGCCCTCGAGGCATTTCTCGCGGGGCATACGGAGAAGAATCTACCTCGTGCGGTCTAGCGTTCAGTTGCATACGCCGTGGCTTCTGCCCGAGCTGCGGCGGCAGACGCATGAGCGATGCGGCGTTGCACCTGACAGAGCGAGTGCTGCCGGAGGTGCCGCTGCGGCACTGGGTGTGCTCGCTACCGTTTCAGCTGCGCTACTTGCTCGGCTACGACCGAGAGCTGTGCGCGGCCGTGCTCAATGCGTTCGTGAAGGAGCTGTCGCGCAGCTATCGGCGGCGAGCCAAACAGGCGCA
>JADGRE010000101.1 GCA_017881185.1 Pseudomonadota bacterium
CGCGACCTTCTCGCGCATCGAGCGCTCGCGGTTCTTGAACACTTTCATGGGCAGCCCGCGCACGGTCTCGACCGCCAGCTCGAAGGGACTACCGGCGGCGGTGAGCAGAGCAACAGCTTCTTGGTAATTCATGGGTCTAGTTTTCTACGATAGAACCTTCGCCGTTCCAATCGCCAGGCGATTATCCAGCAATGCTGTAGATTTCTAGTCAATCGCTGGCGCGTATCGTCCTTGATGGTGCCCCGCCCGGTCGGGGCAGGGCGCGTCGTTCGACGCGACGCGGAGATCACGTTCAACCTGCGCCCGTCGCGAGCCGCGGTTGCGATCTGTTTCAGCTGTCGATCGGGCGCCGGACGCCGGAGGACACTTGCACGCTTCGTTGTGGTAGCGTGCAAAGGTTGATCGTCATTCAGTGCTTGCCTTGGGGGATGCTATGCGTGGTCGGTGGCTCGTGACGTTCGTCTGTTTGCTGCTGCCGGCTGCTGCCGGCTGCCGCGGCTCGAAAACGGCGCTCGTGGCGGCGGGGTCTAGCGATGCCAGTGCGGACGCGTCGCAGCCCGACACGGGGGTGATTGGATCATCAGACGCGGGAACTCTCGGCGGCCGCGGAGACGATTCCGGTTCGACGAATGACGCCGACAGCAGCGTGCTCCATGCTACCTGCGGCAGCATGGATTGCGGTCTGCACGGCGACTGCGTCGTCAATCCCACGAGCGGCCTGCCCGGTTGTACTTGTGACGTCGGTTATGTGGCGACGCACACTACGGGCGCTGCGAGCGTGTGCGTGGAGGACAAGACTTGCGTCAACGCGCGCATCCTCGACTGTCGTCAGACGGTCGCTGGCAGCTCCGAGATCGGTGTTCACTTCTCGTTGTCGTATTGCTCCGGCAATCCATACACCTCGCTCAATCTGAGCGATCTCGTGGTCGAAGAAAAGGGCCTGGCAGACTTTCAGCAACTGTTGCCGTCGGAGTCCTTTGCGACGATCGTGCCTCAGACGCCGGTCGCTCACATCTATCTCGTCATCGACGTCTCCAACTCGATCCTGCAGAGCAAGGTGTTGCCGGATGTCGCCAAGGGCGCGCAGGCCTTGCTCGACCAACTCAAGCAGGCTGGAGGCGAGTATTGGGTGTCGGTCCTGCTGTTCGACGGCAAGCCCTATCTGTACGAGTTCATCAAGGACACCAACGACCTGGCGGCGGCTCGCGCCCAGCTGGACAACTTGAACAAGCAGCAGCTCAGCAAGGATTCAAGCTCGTCCAACGTCTACGGCGCGGTGATCGAAGGCATCCACAAGCTCGATCGTGCGCAGGCCATGCGTAAGCTAGTGAACAACTTGGGCGTTCTCACTACGGGCACGCTGATCGTGATCTCCGACGGCGACGACCGCGCCAGCGCTCACCCGTACAGCGATGTGGATACCGCCGTCAAAGCCAGCAGCTCGAGCGTGATCACGGTAGGCCTCGGCGACGTGGCGAACTATCCGCAACTCACGATGATCGGCCGCGATGGCTCCTTCTCGGCGCCTCAGCCCACGCTGATCACCCAAGCCTTTCAACAGATCGCGCAGCGCATCAAGGACTACCACCGCAGCCTCTACTTCGTGGGCTATTGTTCACCCAAGCGCGGCGGCGCGTTGCAGACCCGCATCGGCGTCAAGGGTTTCACGTTCGCTGAGCCCGTCTGCACCTTCAACTCCAGCGCGTTCGCGGCGGGCTGCTCGGCGAACTCGTTCGTCAAAGCCAAAGCGTGTGCAGGTGCGAGTTGCGGCGGCATCATGGCGTGTGGTGAATGCGGACCGGGCAGCTGCTGCACCGGCGCGACCTGCGGTGCGCCGCAACAGCGACCCACGGGCAGCAGTTGCGGCGCCGAGTGGATGTGCGGCAGCAACGAGAGCTGCGTTGCGGGCCTGTGTGCGGACAGCGTAGCGGAGGGCATGGCCTGCAACTCCACGAGCGTCTGCGATCTCGGCAACACCTACTGCGGTGGAACATCCAGCATGACCTGCACGCTCGCGGCCGCCGAACGCCAAACCTGTACCGTCAAAGAGGAGTGTCAGAGCTTGCATTGCAGCCTCGACCCCGACAACCCGGCCGCAACCAGCCCCATCTGTCTACCGCAGGCGCAGATGTACGGCCCGTGCTCGAACAACAGCGCAGCCTGCGAGCCTGGCAGTTACTGCGACGGAACCACGTGCCTACCCATGAAGCTCGCCGGCGTGTGCACCACAGGTGCCGAATGCATGAGCGGCGACTGCGGCAAGTTGGCCAGTGGCGCCATGCTGTGTGGACCGCTGAACGCTTGCATGTTCTCGCTGAACCTGTGACAGCTGATGTGACGGCCGATGTGACGGCCGATGTGACGGCCGGCGTCGGGCGCTCACCACAGGGGGTTGGGCGCTATGAAGACATCGTCCCAACCGTTCGTGTCGCCAGCTACGAGATTGGTGGCGGACGAGCTGAAGGTAATCAGGCGGCCGTCCGCGCAAATCGCTGGGCGGAAGCTGTGGCGGTTGGCGGCTGTGCCGTCTGCCGCCACGCTCGCCGGTTCGCTCACTCCCGTCGTCCGGTCGTGAACGACCAGATCGACCACTGAGTTCGTGTCGCCGCCCATGAGATTGGTCGCGAACGTGTAGAATACGACGTAGTGACCATCTCCCGAGATGGCAGGCTCGTAGCTACTGTCGTTTGCTACTGCGCGGTTCCACCCTCCGCTCGCCAACGTGGTTGCTCCGGTGACCAAGTCGTGAACGAACACGTGGTGCAGTCTTTTGGGGTTTCCAGCAGTCAGGTTGGTGGCAGCCGAAGAAAACGCCACGTAGCGACCATCTGCCGAGATGACGGGACGGAAGCTATCGGCGTTCGCCTGCACACCTGCCGACGACACGCTGACGAGCTGCGTGACGCCCTTCAGCCGATCGCGCACGAACACGTCTTGATGCCCGTTGCTGTCACCTGCAACCAAGTTGGTTGCGAGCGAAGGAAACACGACCTGACGACCGTCGGCAGAGATATCCGGTAGATCGCAAGCGTCATTGCCCTGCGCTCCACTGGACGACACGCTGACACGCTCGGTCACCGCCTTCAGCCGATCGCGCACGAACACATCTCGCCGCCCGTTGGTGTCACCGCTGACCAAATTGGTCGCAGCCGAGAGGAAGGCTGCGTAGCGGCCATCCGCCGACATCGCTGGCCAGACGCTGTCACCATTGGCCTGCGTGGCAGTCGACGAGACGCTGAGCCGCTCGGTCACCGCAGTCCCGCGGTCGCGCAGGAACACGTCGAGCCCCGCGTTGGTGTCGCCGGCGACGAGGTTGGACGCGCTCGAATGAAATGCTACGTAGCGACCGTCCGCCGAGACGACTGGATACGAGCTATTCTGGTTGGCCTCCGCGCCCGCCGACGACACGCTGACCCGCGAAAGCTCGCCCTTCGCACGTTCGTAGATGAATACGTCCCGACACCCATTGGTGTCGCTTGCGACGAGGTTGCTCGCATCCGACTCGAACGCAACGAAGCTTCCTGTCGAACTCGTCGAAGCTCGCCAGTTGTAGCTGTTGCCGTTGCTCTGGATGACAGAACCCTTGGTCTGCCGACCCACGCTCACTCGCTCGATCTGCGGAAGAATCTCGGAAATGCAGACCCCGCCTTGGCAGTGCGTGTGCGCGACTGCGTTCGAGGTCGAGGTCGAGATGGATGCGGCTGCTTTGACACTGACCTGCGCGGCGCGATCGCTCTTGGTTCTGGTGCAGCCGTAGCCACACAACACCAAGGCGAGAATGCCGTGAAATGACAGCCGCAGCGACATGTGTGACGTCCTCGAATGCCGCACGTGGCGACCAGAAAGGTTGGCATCGATAGATGCCGGGTTGCAACACAGGTCCAGTCATCGACTCTTGGAGGAGTGAGGCATTGCGACGGCCAAGGTCTCGACTCACACTTGGGGTCGAGGCGTTGGCTCATCGGCGCATCCACTACGACCCGAGCAGCTCCGGAACGACCGTGCTCCAGCCCGAGCCAAACACCGCCAACTCCAGCAAGCAGAGTCACTCATCTCATCGGGCGACTACGCTCGGGTCACTCGAGCGGCACTTCTTGTTGTCCGCCCTCGACCTGCACCGGCCGCTCTGCCGCGCTGGCAGCCGCGACCTGAGCTGGCCTGCGCTGATCGCCGGGGCAAGCGAAGCCAACGTGTTGCCGACGCTTGCGGATCGCGTGCTGGCAAGCGCTGGCACCGAGGTCGATGCCGACACGCTGGAAACGCTCCGCGACGCGCTGCGTGAGACTGCCGTGTACAACACGCGCTTGCTCGCCGAGCTCGCACGTTGCTCGTCGATCCTGTCTGCGGCGGGTATCGAGCACGTCACGCTCAAGGGCGCGGTGCTGCTCGTGCAACACTACCCCCGCACGAGCATGCGCCACACGGTCGATCTCGACGTGCTGGTCGACCCGGCGCGTTTCGAAGAGAGCATCACGCTCTTGCGTGCGGCCGGTTACACCGACGATGCGTATTACGCCACGACCTTGGTGGGCGACGGCCGCAGCCTTGCCGCCGCAACGCCGCCCACACGCTGGCATGCGTACCCGCCGCTCACCAGTCCGAGCGGCGTGGCGGTCGACGTGCATTACCGTGTTCCCGCGAGCTTCTTCGATAACGCCGGTGGCTTCCACGGCCTCTTGGAGCGCTCCCAGCCTGTGATGGTTCATGGAGTTAGCGTGCACATGTGCAGCTGCATCGATCTCGCCCGCCATTTGTGCGAGCACTTCGCCGTGCAGCACCACGCCCACCCGCACGATGCAGCGCGCCTGCTGTGCGATCTACGCGCGATGTTCCCGGATGATCCGCCATGGCGAGAGCTGCAGATCGGATCATTCTCACAGCGTGCGTCGGTGTCGCTCGTCAAGCGTCTGTACGAAGCCGTGTTCTCCGACTCGCAGGCACCGGTATCTCGGCTCTTGCGACGAATGACCGTCGCAGATTCGCTGCTCTCGCCGCTGCTCGCAGAGCTCAGTCACTTGCGCGGGCACGCCGCGCGCTTCTCGTACAACCTCAGGAACCGGCCCGCTTACGCGCTGCGCACCGTGATCCCCACGCGCGCCTACATGGCTCAGCAGTACAATCTCGATCCGCGCTCGCCGTGGATCTACCCGCGGTACGTGACCCGCTTGTTCGCGACGCCGCTACGCCCGCTGTGGCGCCGCCGATGAACCCGCGCAATCCTCGCAAACGCCGCCGCTTCGCTGGGCTCGACATCGCCTGGGACGCGAGCGCGTTGCCGTTCGACCCTTTTGAATCCGCCCTGCCGCTGCAGCTGACGCCCGAAGATGCACAGCTTGCATACGGTACCGGCGCGTCGACCGCCGACCTCGTGATCCGCGCGACCCTCGCGACCGCACCGGCACCGAGCCCCGAGCTTCGAGGCGCCCAAGCCATGCTGTTCCACGGCACGACGCGCTGCTTCGCGACTGGCGATGGCCTCGTGCTCTGGGACGGAGCCTCGACACTACGCATCTGCCGCGACGGTCGCCAGATCGATGCGCAGGTGCACTCCTCGTCCCTCGAGCGTGCGTTTCATTTCTCATCGGTCACGGTGATGATGACCTTGCTGCTCGCGTTGCGACACCACGGATTGTTTCACTTGCACGCCGCAGCGGCGCGCGGTCCCGACGGGCGCACCTGGCTCGTGCCTGGCGAATCGGGCTCCGGCAAGAGCACGCTGGCGCTCGCGGCGTTCGGCGCCGGCGCTCAATGGCTGAGCGACGACGCGCTGCTGCTGCGCACGGTCGACGGTGCGCTCGAGGTCGTGGGTTGGGCGCGCATGATGCGCATGACCTCCCTCACCGCGACTGCATTCCCTGCGCTGCACTCGCTGCTCGAGCGTTGTCCGCAAGGCAGCGCGCGCGAGTGGGAAGTCGACCCGCGTCGTGCGTTCGTGGGACGCGGCCTCACGCAGGCTCGCGCGCCGTTCACGTTGCTGTTTCCGCGCATCACCGAGCGTGGTGTCAGCAGCATCGCAGCGCTCGATCGCGCGGAGGCGTTTGGACGGATCCTACATGCCTGCGCGTGGGTGGCCTCGGAGCACGTCCCACGCCGGCAGGAGCAGCTCGACGCATTGACGCGCTTGATCGACGGTGCACCGGCGTTCGACCTGGCGCTGGGCACAGACCTGCTGCGCGAACCGGGCGCGGCAATCGCCGAGATCACGCGCCAGATCGGCGTCAGGCCGCCGTCACCAGATGCTCGCAGATGAGCAATTCGAGCATGGCATCCACGTCGGCCAAGGCTTGCTCGCCTTCCACCTCGAAATCGCTGCACAGTTTCGCTGCAAGTTGGTCGCGACTGAGCGCGTCGCGCGCCGCGAGTAGCTTCCACACGAAGATGGCCGTTTCGTTCAGCGTGAAATAGAACTTCGAATCCATGTCGAGCAGCACACCCGTGCCGTCCCCCAGCTCGGTGAGCAGGGCGCGCTCGCTCGCGCGGTAACGTCGTGCGGCGGTCATCGGATGCTCTCTCAGACCTTCGGGAGGCTCGCCGTTGAGCTCCCCACTGCGAACATCGGTGACTTCGCCGATGCCCTCATCCGCCGTCGCCTGTCGTGGCCCCGTCAGCTGCGCCGACCTGGGCGTCGTTCAGCGCAGTGCTGCCGCCGGCGTCTTTGCCGCCACCGGAGGCCGCAGCATCACTGCCATCGGTGGTATCCGAATAGAACGGCACGTTCGTCTTGCTGGTCTTGCAGCCCGAGAGCGCCAGAGACAGCACGATGGACGCGACCACAACCAAGGAAAACGTGTTGGATCTCATGGGAAAGATCATCCGAAGGACTCTTTTTTTCATGAGGCGGTAACGATATCGTATACGAGCGTCTTGTCGACCGTCAACGCGACGCTGTCGTGAACGCGCGCGAAAGACAGCGATGCGCTGCACGCGATCCTCCTACCTTAGGCGCAAGCTCGGACCCGATGGACCCGTCGCAACGCATCGTCGAGATCAGGCCGGAGCGCGGCTGGCTCGACTTGGGTCTCTGCGAGCTCGCACAAGCGCGTGACTTGATTTGGCGCTTCGCGCTGCGCGGTCTCACGCTGCGCTATCGGCAAACTGCGCTCGGCATCGGCTGGGTCGTGCTGCAACCACTGCTCGCATCGGGGCTCTTGGCGCTGGTGTTTGGAACCTTCGCGGGGCTGTCGTCGCAGAAGACGCCGTACGTGCTCACGGTATACGTGGGTCTTCTGCCGTGGACCCTGTTTTCGCAGAGTATTCAGCGCGGCGGCATGGTGCTCGTCGGTGAACGCAACTTGGTGACCAAGACCTGGGTGCCGCGCATGGCGTTGCCGCTGGCGTCGATCCTCCCCGTCTGCGTGGACGTGGCGGTCGCGCTCTTGTGCTTCGTCCCGCTGGCGCTTTCGTACCAGCTCCCACTCACGCTGCACGCGCTCGCGCTACCACTGCTGCTCTTGCCGACACTGATGCTGTGCGCAGGCACGGTGCTGATCGTGGCCGGGCTCAACGTGTATTATCGAGATGTACAGCAGACCATCCCGTTCGTGCTGCAGCTGCTCTTCTTCGCGTCACCGGTGGCGTACACGGCGGAGCGCATCACCGGTCATTGGGCGTTTGTGTTGCAGGCCAATCCCCTCGTCGGACAGATCGAAGCGTGCCGCTGGGCGCTCCTCGGTGGCGGCAGCTTCCCGTTGCACGGCTGGTTGTCGTCGTGCGCGCTTTCGGCGCTGGTCTTGATCGTGGGCGTGGTCGGCTTTCGTCGCATCGAGCGCTCGCTGGCGGACGTGATCTGATGGCGGACTGGGCCATCGAAGCGCGCGGGCTCGGCAAGCGCTACATGATCCGCCCAGGCCCGCCCGCAGGCTCGCGCATGTTGCGCGAAGATCTCATGGGCTGGCTGCGAGGCGCATTGCGTGGCGGCGCTGCGAGGCGTGAGCTGCGCGAGGTGTGGGCCGTGCGCGGCGTCGAGCTCGATATCGTGCAGGGCGAGGTCTTCGGCCTGATCGGCCACAACGGCGCCGGCAAGAGCACGCTCCTGCGCTTACTCGCTCGCATCACCGCACCCACCGAGGGCCACGCGCGCATCCGTGGTCGCGTCGGCACCTTGCTTGAGATCGGCACCGGCTTTCACTTCGAGCTGACCGGTCGCGAGAACGTGTACCTGAGCGCGGCGGTACTCGGCATGCGCCAGGCCGAAGTGACGCGCAGACTGCCCGCGATCATCGAGATGGCGAGTGTGGGCGACTATTTAGATGTGCCAGTGAAGCGCTACTCCACCGGCATGTTCGTGCGCCTGGCCTTCGCAATCGCTGCGCATCTGGAGCCCGAGGTGTTGTTGATCGACGAGATTCTCGCAGTGGGTGACGCCGAGTTTCGCAGGCGCTGTCTTGCGAGCATCCAGCGGGCCGTCGAGCAAGGGCGCACTGCCGTGTTCGTGAGTCACGACGCAGCTGCAGTCGAGCGCATCTGTCACCGAGTCGCGTATCTCGCGCATGGACGCATCGACTTCGTCGGCAGCGCTACCGACGCCGTGCGGCGTTACCACGAAGATCGCAGTGCCATCCCGCTGGATCTCACGACCCGCGCCGACCACGATGGCTCACGCGCCGCCAGCATCGTGTCGATCGAGCTGCTGGACGAACAGGGCCACGGCATCGACAGCGTCGCTGCGGGCGCGGCCGTCGCGATTCGCTTTCGCTATCAGTGTTCGGGCGCGCCAGCGAGCGGCCAGGTGCGCTTGGCGATCAGCGTCAACACGCACCTCAATACGCCAGTGTTCGTGCACGACAACGAGCTGTCTGCTGATCGCCTCGGACCACTTGCGCACAGCGGCACGCTCACCTGCTCCATCGCCCGCATCGCGTTGCCCGCGTCGCTCTACCGGCTCTCGTATCGGCTTTCGGTCGGCGGACGCGTGGTCGATGCGCTGAGCGATGCGTTCGAGCTGCGCGTGGTCGCAGGCGACTTCTACGAGAACGGTCTACTACCGGACGCGCGTGAGGCCGTGTGCCTGGTTGACGCGTCGTGGCGCGCCCAGGCTTGAGCGTCGCGGAAGACAACTTTAGGCTCTCGCCAGCTCGCGAGCAGCAATTCTTGTCACCGCACTTGCTCACTGCTCAAGCGGCCACACGAAAGTGCTGTGGTAGTCGACGGGCTCGCGCTCCATCACTGGCGCTCCGTTCAGCGTGACCCAAGCATGCGCTTCGAAGCCATCGCTTCCGCCAGGCCGTACGCCGATCACGAAGCAACTGGGGTAACCACGCCGCCGCATCAGGCTGTAGCGCATCAGCGCGCGCTTCAGACACGCCGTGCGCGTCGGGCGAAAGTGCCGCGTGACGAGATCGGTGACGGACTCGATCGCCGCGAGCGTCTCGGGCTCTGCCGTCAGCGACGCGGCTGTCGGCGTCAGCGCTTGCAGCGCGCGATCGAGCGGAAGCGCCCACAAAAGCGCTGGCAACGAGACACGCAGGCCAAGAGCCTCGAGCGCAAGCTGCAGGTGCAGCGCAGGCCTCACGTCACTCCGCGCCGTCGCTGCGGTCATCACTGGACAGCACGGGCAGGTGCAACGCGCCGGAGCGTAGGTGGCTTTCCTTGTAGCCGGGCGTCCAGCGCCCACGCCAGCGCGCGCGCATGGCGTTCGGACCTGCCACGCCTTCTTCGGTCCAGTGCGGCTTGCCGAAACGCTTGAGACACCAGTTGCACGAGAAGTGCTTGTCCCACTCGTTCAAGCCGGGCTCGGCCAAGAGCTCCAGGCGTGCCTCGATGGTGTGATGCACGATCTTGGTGAATTCGCGGTGCGCTTGCCCGAGCGACATCTCGTGCAAGTTGCCGGCGATATCGCTGAGTGGGCCGGCGTTGGGGATGCCAGCGTGCTGGCAGCACAGGTTCAGGTTCCCCGAAGGATCCACATGCAAATGCTCTTGGCGCCACATCTCGCACATGTGGAAGGGTTCTTCGTGCGGGCCGACCTCGCTGTGGATGACCGATACCTTGAACACGTCGCGCACGCGGTTGATGCGATCCATCGCGCGCTTCCATTCGGACGCGGGCAGGTGCAACGCCGCGTCGAGGAAGGTGCCGGTGGGCTGCGTGAAGTTGTACGCGAGCTTGTCCGCGCCGAGCTGACCGGCGAGCAGAGCGATCTCCTCGATCTCGTCCACGTTGCGCGCGTTGAGCGTGATCTGGAGCAGGAAGGGGATGCTGCGCGCACGGCACAGCGACACGGCCTGCATGACCGAACGAAAGCTGCCCTGCTCGCGGATGGCGTCGTGCGTTTCCGGCGTCGCGCCATCCAGACTGAAGTTCAACATCTTCAGCCCTTGCAACCGCGCCGGACGTTCCTCCAAGCGCTGCAACATGCGATCGAAACGCTCGCCGTTGGACACCACGTGCCAGGTGTAACCACGGTCGACGATCGCATCGACGATCTCGTAGAAACGTGGATGCAACGCTGGCTCGCCGCCCGTCAGGCCGACGTGGGTCGACTCGAACAGCGCCTTGGCTTGGTCCAACACCGACTCGATCAAAGACAGATCGAGATCTTTGGCTTTGGTTTCTGGATCACGCAGGCAGTGATCACAGTTGAGCTGGCAACGGTCGGTGACGTGAAAAGTGAGCCGTTGCAGCGCCATGGCGTGTCACTCTGCTCCGGTGCCCGCAGAGTCTACGGGCCGCCGCTGGTGAGCGTGCCGGCGGTGCCGCCAGCCGAAACCAGTGTGGCATGGTTCACCGAACGACGCTTTTGCACCGTGGGTTTGCGGTACGTCTTGCGAGGCTTGGCAGTGGCCGCAATCGCTTGCGCACGGTCGCGCTCGACTCCGTCAGGCGTAAGTGCGTCTCGCTCTGCAGAACTATCAGCGGAGCGCGGCGTGGGTTTGCTCATCTTGCTCGGTTCCTTCGTCCTGCTGCGGCCGAAGTATCCATTATTGATGAACGGCGAGTGACATACAAGCAAACGGTGCACGCGTGTGGCGTGTTTGATCCCAGCGGAATAGGCGTGTCGCGCAAGGCGGGAATACCGAACCAAATGTGTTGCGCGGGAGCAGATGTGCGCACAGCGCGAAGTGCGTCGTGCGCAGCTGTTGGCGGCGGGCTATTGGCGCTTCGAGCTAGCTAGGTTGCATCGGCGCCAGCAGCCAGGTTGGCGCGTCGCTCGAGTAGCCACAACGGCCAGACACTGGCTGCGACGACGGCCGCTACCGCGGCGAAGCCACGGCTCACCCCACCCCATGACAGCAGCAACCCACCGAGCGGGAAGAACACCACGTACCAGATCGAGCCGATGAGCGACTCGAGCGACACGATCGACGCGCGCACCGCGCCCGGCACCCAAGCTTGCAACCGTACGTTGACGGCGTTGCGGAACAGCACATGACAGGCGCCGATACCCACGAACACCCAGCCGCCCGCCGCCTTGTGCTCTAGACGCCACGCGAGCGACGCCGCGACGAACGCGAGCGGCAAGCCGAAGCTCACCAGGCCGAGCAGCGTCGCCACGCGGCGCGGTCGCTCGCTCAGCCACGCCGAAAGCGGCATGGTCAACGCCTGCAAGAGCGAGATCGAGCCGACCGTCACGCCCATCGCGGTCAGCGATGCGCCGCTGTCGATGAGATAGCTCTGAGTCACCCAGTAGCTGAACACGAAGTAGGTGTTGCCCACGCCGCCGAGCAGCATGAGCGCCTGTGCTCGCCCGTTGTGACGCACTTCGCGCAAGCTCTCGCGGATGACCTGCATGTAGCTGCGCTCGCGCGTGGCGAGCGTAGGTTCGCGCAGGCCGATCAACGCCGCGGTTCCGAGCAAGCTCGCCAATGACGAGAGCCAGAACACGGACGCGGGCTTCCACGCGTACAAGCTTCCGCCGCTGAAGGCGGCGGCGGCGATCGCGAGCACGTTGAAGAAGCGCAAACGCGCCAGCGCGCGTCCGTAGCGGTGCGCTTCTCCGAGCTCGTCGAGGTGGGCATGCAAGAGCGCCGTATCGGCGCCGGTGCGAAACGCGGTGGCCGCACCGATCAGGAGCTGCGCCGCACACAAGCTCCAGACCGAGGCCGGCATGAAGAAGAGCAAGAGCGCGAACGCCTGCAGCACGCCCGAGAACACCATGCTGCGCTTGCGCCCGAGCCAGTCGGCAAGAAGTCCCGACGGATACTCCGCCACCAGATTGCCCATCGACACCAGCGCGATGATCGACAGTGACAGCGCGCGCGGCTTGCTCACGCCGGCCTCGCCGAGCTTGCTCTCCACGTGGTGCAAGAGCACCGGCACGTAGAAGAAGAGCCGCGCGACGAACGCGTGAGCGTAAATGCGGAGCTCGGTCGCCCGAACCATTACAGGCGGGCTCACAACAAGGTGCGAATCTTCGCTGCGATGTCGTTGGGATCGAGACCCTGGTGGGTCATTTGCTCCCAGAGCCCGCCGCCACCGCCGCGCCGCGTACCGAGCGCCGCGTACTTGGGCGACAGACCGCGCGCGAGCAGCCAGCTGCCGTAGCGCGCACCCAGACCCGACTTCTCGCTCTGGCTCTCGACCACAAGCACGAACGCGCTCTCGCCGGCCCGCAAGAGCGCGGTTTCGTCGATGACGTTGAGCGTGGGCTTGTTGATGAGCCCCACGTCGAGGCCTTCGGCGCGCAGCTTCTCGACGGCGTCGAGGCTGCGATAGAGCATCTCGCCGTAGCTCACGACGTAGCCGCGCGTGCCTTGGCGGATGATCTCGTCTTTGCCGGGCTCGAATGCGTAGCCTGGGCCGAAGAACGGCTTGCCCTGCGCGTCGAGGATGTCGGGCACCTCGGAGCGCGTCGAGAACACGAAGCGCAGGCCGGCGTCTGCCCAAATCTTCTTCACTACGGCGCGCATCTGGTGCTGATCGGCGGGGAAGTACAGCCGCGTATTGTCACCCTCGGCCAAGCCGTTGTCGGCGAAGAAGTTGTTGATGCCGAAGTGGCACGTGTTGTCGGCCATGTCGTCGACGCCGGCATGCGAGAAGTGCGACAGCACGTTGGCTTCGTTCAGACGCGCCATCGTGACTTCGCTGATGATCATCTCGAGGAACGCCGAGAAGGTGCCGAACACGCCTTGCTTGCCATGCTGCATGCCGAAGCCGGCACACGCCGAGAAGTTGCCGCGCTCCATGATGCCGCCGGAGATGTAGACTTCGGGCGCGACCTTCTTGATGTGCGTGAGACCGCACGAGCCTTCGAGATCGCTGTCGATCACGACG
This sequence comes from Pseudomonadota bacterium, assembly GCA_017881185.1. Lineage (GTDB taxonomy): Bacteria > Myxococcota_A > Polyangia > Polyangiales > JAFGIB01 > JADGRF01. The sequence continues at coordinate 13,213 of JADGRE010000101.1, forward strand.
ACCTGGGCTTTGCGTTGCTCGGGCGTGAGTGGCGCCAAGATCTCGGCCACAGCCTGGCCAAACACTTCGCGGTTCTTGCCCATCGTGGTGCTGCTGCCGCGGTGCCCGGTCGGGCGCTTGGGCTTCTGCACTTGCTTCAGGTACTCCACGGCCGCGCTCTGACCGCGCGCGCCGAGGTAGTCGATGGCGGTCTGCACCTTGACCACGTCGTGACCCTTGGGGCTGCCCTCGATGCCGGGCACGCCAGGTGCCATCTTGCGCTTGTTGATCAACGCGACTGGACCCGGCTTGCGCAACGCGCTCGCCATGCGTGCGAAGAGCGAGTCGAGATTCTCGCCATCGCCGATGTCCACCGGCATGCCGTGGCCCTGCAGCGTCTTGGCGACGTCGAAGCCCAGCATGTACTGGCTCGGGTGACCGGCGATGGTGACATCGTTGTCATCGATGAACAGCTTCACGTTCAGTGAGCGCGCCACCGCGAAGCGCGCGGCCTCGGCATCGTTGCCTTCTTGCTGCGAGCCGTCGGAACCGTACATGAGCACGGCCTTGTCCGGATTCGCGAGCGCGACGCCGTTGACGTACGGCCACATGTGACCCAGGCGCCCCGACGAGAAGTCGAGGCCAGGCGTGAGATGGCGTTCGGAGTGACCCGGCAACTTCGAGTCGGCTTCGCGGTAGTGCAGCAAGCGCTCCGCCGGCATGTGCCCGCGCAGCACGCTCATCAGATACTGAACCGCAACGCGGTGTCCGGCTTCGTCGAAGTGGATCGGCACGATGGGCGCCCCGCCCTTGATGAAACCCTCGGCGATGAGCACCTCGGGGACGATGTCGAACGGACCACCCGTGTGTCCACCGAGCCCCTTGGCGTCTGCGACCGCCGTGAAGAAGATGATGATGTCGCGGCAGATGGCGACGTTGCGCGCGAGAGCCTCGCGCTGGGCTGCCGAGAGCGACCCCGAGGGATCGAGCGCGACCGGCTGATAAGCGCCAAGGTCGATGGGAAAGCTCATGACGGTTTTCCTGGAGTCGCGGGCACGACGCACCGTCAACTCGGGCGCGATATACCACACAACACTTGAGGTGCCGGTGGGGTTTGGGCGGGAAACGGGGCGTCGGAGCGAGAGATCGCGACCTAACGGCGGTCTGGGGATGGGGTTGGGGGCGGGGGACGGGCGACTTGCAGATCTGGCGGCCGCGCTAGCAAGCATGGCTCGGCGCACGCCAGGCAAGTCACCCTCGTACGTCCGCGCCAAACGCGGCCGCGCCACCTGGCGTTTGTCACGGACGGACGCCCCCGCCCCCAACCCCATCCCCAGACCGCCTGAACTCAGCGTCCCCCGCACTGACCCACGAGCTCGCGCCAGTCACCAGAGCTACCACGAGCGGCAACCCGCAAACCAAAGCCGGTGCGCCGGCAACCTATAACAATTAGTTGCAGACGCCGGCGCCGCTCGCGCTCGTCACTGCTTCGCTGGACGAGTCTACGACGGCCACGAAGAGCCTCGCTGACACAAGGGGACCGAGGTGGGGGTGCGCGCGCAACGACATGCCGACCCCAAGCGCCCCGGCAGCTTGCGATGAGTGCTCACGCCCGCCGAACACGCTCTCGTCTGGTCTCGACTCTCGTCTCGACGCAACTCAAGCCGACGAAACGCTCACCACCGGCGCCGGACCTCTCAAAGCCCGCCGAGAGGGTCTTTGTCGTCCATGCCTTCGAGCGGCTTCAATACTTCGCCCTTCTTGGATTCTTCTTTGCGCGAGTGGATCGCCTGCTGCTTCTGGCGCTCTTCCGTCGCCATGCGCCGCGTCCGTGCCTGGTACTCGGCATCCGTCTCGGTGTGCTGCTCGCCTTCGAACACACTCTTGCGCGTCTGCGCGCGCGCCACTTCCGTGCGCGTCGTGCTCGCGGGCTCTTCGTCTTCGCGGTAGTTGTTGCGGGTCGACCCAGCGGTCTTGCGAATCGACGCCAGCTCGCGCACGGCGCCCATGTCTTCGAAGATCAGCGCGAAGGTGCTGTGCTTGGTGTTGTCCGCTGCGCGCATGCGCGAGTTGCGGTCGAGGTACTCCAGCCACTGCGTCTGGCCCTGGCCGGGCGACAGCTCGCCGCTCTTCGCATGACCGCGCCCGAACTTCTTCTCGATCGACTGTGAGAAGCGCTTGAAGTTGCTGCTGAAGGTGCGGTCTTCGAGCGCCTTGTACCACTTCCACAAACGGCCATTCAGGAAGAAGTAGTAGTTCTCCGAGGCGTCGTCTTTGTAGACGACCAGCGACTCGCCGTTGTCGTGATCGAACTCGCCCGCGATCTTGCTGCTGTCCCAGCTCGAGCGACGGCCGAAAGTCACCAGGCTCTGCTGCACATCGGACTGTGCACGCTTCATCTCGTCCCGTAGTTGGGACTGCCGACGCGCGTCGTGCGTGGCATGGATCTGCGCCGTGTAGCGCTCGTCGATCTTGCGCTTCACGAAGGCGATGATCTCGTGCTCGCTCATACCCCAGCGCAGGTCGCCCATCGACGTGGCGATCGAGCTGCCTTCCGCCGCAGCCCGCCCGGACAAACCGGTCCACAACAGACACGCCAACAGCATCCAGAGGCCCGATTGTTTCATGCTTCCTCCACGGCAAGTGAGCGGCGGCTCACCAGATCACCCAGTGTGAAACTTTGGGACACGATGTACCCAAATGCAATACCAAGAGTCAGATATTTCAAGGCGGTAGCACGGACGATTCCAGTCGAGTTGCATGCAAGTCTAGCACGCCGGTCGTCGTGCGCTCACAGCTCGCACCGCCCGTAAGGCACTGGAACAACAGCAGAAAGGTCGAGGCTAGGCTGGGCACACGGGACGCACTGCGCGCCCGATTTGCAGCCGACACGGGCAGCCCGGCTCGCCACTGGATCAACGCTGCTCAGCGGCGCATCGAGGACTGGGATCAAGTTGGAGCCGGCGTGGGAGAGCACAACCACGCGCCGCTATTCGTGCGCCATGCGGTGACGTGGACCACGGAAGTAGTGCCCGGCCGTGTACTGCATGAGATTGGTGACGCGATCGGTGTACAGGCACGCGTAACGCTCGACCTGCTCGCCAAAGCTCGACAGCTCGCTCGCCGCCTTGAGCGCAGAGCCCCAGAACGGATGGAACGCACGCTCGACGCTGGCTTCGAGCTCGGCGTGCTCGCCCTCCACCGCCTTGATCTGCACGCGGATGCGATCGATGCCGCGCCGCAAGCGCAAGCGTGCCGCTTGCCGCTCCACGGTGCGTTCGCTGTGCGCACCCGGCTCGTCGAGCACTTTTTGCAGCGCCTTGAGCATGGTTTGACGCTCGCGCAAGCCGTCTTGCAGTGCGGTCAGACGCCGCTCGAGCTTGTCGACGCGCGCGATTTCGGTCGTGAGCTTCTCCATGGCCGTGAGCTCGTCGGTGAGCTCCTGGATGATCATCAACGTGCGCCAGGCGCTCTCTTTCTTCGCGCGCAGCACGTCGCCGTAGATGTGATCGCCCACGTAGAGCACGCTGTCGCCCGGCTCACCGCTGAGCTTCTCGAACTCGGCGAGGCAACCGCCGCGGTAGATGCGTCCGCGCTGGAGTTCCTTCACGCGTTGGGGTTGCAGCTGACCGTTGCTCTGTACCTCTTCGAAGCTCAAGTCGTTGCGCATGAAGAAGCCGGGCTTACTGGCGCTGGTGATGATGATGTCGAAGTAGCTCTTCCACGACGGATACTCCGGCAGGCCACCCTGCAGCAGAAAGCCCATCACCGCGTCGGTGTAGTAAGGCTCGGAGTTCGTCAGCAGGAACAAACGCTTGCCCGCGCTGCGTAGCTTGTGGAGCGTGGGCGCGAGATCGGGATCGTGCTCCACATAGCGCGCCAGATCGCTCGTGATGATCTCCTTCAAGCTGCCGTCGCGATGCGCTTCGTCGATGCAGGTGCGCACGTCGTCGAAGAGCTGGCCGTAGTCGACCTGCGACAGCGGCGTGTCGAGCGCGTCGACCACCGCACAGAACACGGTGACTTCGCTCAGCGCGAAGAGCGAGTCGATGGAGTGATAGCGCCGCGGGTCGGGCCGCACACGCTTGAGCTGGTACGCCTGGCGGCGCTCGTCGCTGGTCAGCTCGCGCGTGCCATGAAACGCCTTCTTCACGTAGCGGTAGCGATCGGTCTTGAGCACGTTGCCCAGGCGCTTGTCCACGAGCAGGCCGCGGATCGGGAAGTTCGTGCGGTAGGTCATCGACAAGAGCGTGTCGGGATAGCCCTTCGCCACGAGCTTCTTCGCGGTCGCTTCGATGCTGAGCCGGTCCATCTCAGCCTGCTTGTAGAGCGCCAAGGTGTAGTCCATGTCGAAGCCGACCATGTCGATCTGGTCGAGCCGCAGGTTGCGGTTGCAGTAGATGCGACTGCGGGGCGGCGGCTGGCCCTCGATGGGCACGGCCAGGTCGGCAAGCAGCGCGAGTTGCTGATGGTCGGAATCGCGTCGGACCACGTCGTGGGCTCGCGCGGGAGTCTCGTGTGCAACCCGCACTTGCCTAGTGTACCCCGCCCGGGCCAGCTTCGCCGCTTCATCGCACACCGGGACGGGCAATCGTGCACAACTGCGCGTCTGGCGGCCTCGGCTGGGCCTCGCCCCCCGGCTTGTGCCTCTGCCATGCGATGTGCTTGGTGGCCGCCAGACGCGCGGCAGCGTTGATGCACTCGACATGCCAGCCCAAGACGCACAGCGCGAACCCGACAGGTGAGGAGGCCGACCGAGCGCCGCACATGTGCGGAAGTTCGCGCGTGCAGTGAGAGCTTTTCCGCAGCCGTGTGGCGTAGCCGCGTGGCGTGCGAGCTTTCAGCTCGCGCAGCGCTCGCGCCCGGTTGTGAGGGTGGGCTGCGTCGGTTCGTCGTCGTCACTCGCGACGCGCTCCAGGCCGTACTTCTCGATGCGATAACGGATCTGATCGCGGCTCATGCCGAGTAGCGCGGCGGCGCGTGTGCGGTTGCCGGCCGTACGCGCCAGCGCCTGCACGACCAGACGGCGGAAGTGGAACGACTCTTGGTCGAAGACCGGACTTCGCGCAACGCGTTGCGACCAGCGTGGCGCGCCTGGGCCGGCAACATGCGGTGCTGGAGCGCTTGGCGCTGGTGGTGCGCGACGACTTCACGCCTGCGATGCGCACGGCGCGCAGCGAGGTGCTGGCGCTGATGACCTTGCACTTGGTGCGCTCACGCACGCCGCTGACCATCCGCTTCGCCGGTGCGGACGACGAAGAAAACGAGGAGCCGACGATGACCGCGAGCTTGCCGGACGCAGAAGAGGCTTAAATGCGAACGCGACACCCGTTCGCTCCGAGAGCGGGTGTCGCTTTGCGTTGCGTTGGGTTGCGGCCGGGAGTCGGCTGCGCGTTCAGCTCGCGTAGACGCTGATGCGCTTGCCGTCTCGGCCTTCGCGCTCGTAGCGGACCACGCCGTCGATCTGCGCCCACAGCGTGTAGTCTTTGCCGGTGCCGACGTTCTGACCGGCGTGGAAGCTGGAGCCGACCTGGCGAACCAGGATGCTGCCTGCCGTCACGCGCTGACCGCCGTACACCTTGACGCCACGATACTGCGCGCTCGAGTCACGACCGTTGCGTGAAGAACCTTGACCTTTTTTATGTGCCATTGCAGCTGTCCTTACTCAACGTGACCTGACTCGTGACCCGACGTGACTCGTGCAAATTCGATCAGGCGCTGATGGAGCCAACGCGCAGCTCGGTGAAGGGCTGCCGGTGACCGTTCTTGTTCCGGTAGCGCTTGCGGCGCTTCATCTTGAACACGATGATCTTCTTGCCGAGGCCTTGCCCGACGATCTCCGCGCTCACCTTGGCACCGGCGACGATGGGCTTGCCGATGGCAACCTTCTCGCCGCCGAGCATCAGAACTTCGGCGAATTCGATCTTGGTGCCCACGGCGCCTTCGAGCTTCTCGACGCGCAAGCGGTCGCCTTCGCTGACCCGATACTGCTTGCCACCTGTCTTGATGACCGCGTACATCCGTCTTTCCTACCTGTGCTTCGCCGGTTACTTTCGCAGCCGTCGCCTGCCCGTAGCTCGGGCAAGGGCGGGTAGTGTACGGATACGCCGCAACCCTGCAAGTAAAAAAGCCGCCCTTTCCACTGGGCGCCGCGGAAGGCCAGAAGCATGGGCGATCGCCCGAAGAACCCCTACGAGCGCCGGGGCAAGACCCGCGCTGCCGTCCCGGTCGAGACCACCGAGAAGCGCCCCGGCCTTCGCAAATTACCGAATGATCTCGTTGAATTGGCGGATGGTCGCAGCGAGCGTTTGACGCGACCGCGCAGGCCCCCGCCGGACTTGGAGGACGAGCGCATCGGCTTCGTGATCGCTGGCGTGCGCAACCAGGACGCCCGCGCCGTGTACGACGCCCGGGTGGCTCGGCTGCGCAAAGCAGTGGCCGACGGCGACGAAGCGGCCCTGGCGCAGGGCCTGTGCGACGCCGTGAGGCTCACCATTTGGCGGGCGCGCAACGTGACCGAGTTCCAGGCCTTCGCCGAGAGCGTGGTGGGCGTCTCGCCCGAACGCGCGCAGACGCTGGCGCGCGCCGGCGCCGAGCAACAAGGCGTGAGCCTCGGGATGTTACCGGCGCACGTGGTGGCGCTGTGGCTGCGACTGGAGGCCGCGCTCTTGCGTTCGTCGCCGGATGCGAGCGTCGGCGTGAGTGGCGTGCGCGACACGCTCGCGCTCGAGCTACACGTACCGGCACGCGAGATCGCGCGCGCAGTGGAAGGCTTCTTCGACATGGGCGAGGCCGCCTCCGGCTTGCGACGCTTTCTGCGTGTCGATGCACCGTCAGCTGCAACTGCGCAGCGACCCGAGCGCGGACGCCCACCCGCACGCTTCGGTCGCGATGCCGAACGCGGCCCGCGACGGCCAGACAACCGCGACAGCCGCGAACCCGAACGCGGGCCGCGACGCAATGACAACCGCGAGCCCGAGCGCAGTCCACGACGCACCGATGGCCGCGAGCC
>JADGRE010000102.1 GCA_017881185.1 Pseudomonadota bacterium
CCATGATCCAGATCAATGCCAGTGGCCGAAGTACGGCAGTGCCTTCGCCGTGCTGGCGATCGCCGCCTTGCCTTCGAGCAACTCGGTGGACGAGTCCCAGCGACCGGTCAGCAGCTGCTTGCGGGCGCCCTCGGGCATGCTCAGCGCCGCGCGCACCTTGCCGGCGCGTGCTTCTTTGCGCTCCAGATCCACACTGATCTCGAGCGCGGGATCGCTGGCGAGCTCTTTCTTCAGCTCCTGGATGGCGTCGTGCGTTGCCGTGAGACACGGCACGCCCAGCGCCACGCAGTTGCCGAAGAAGATCTCGGCATACGACTCGCCGATGATCGCCGCGATGCCCTTGTTCCAGCGCATCAGCGCCTGCGGCGCATGCTCCCGTGACGAACCGCAGCCGAAGTTGCGATCGACTACCAACACACGCGCTTCTTGGCGGCTGGGGTCGTCGAACGCGTGGCGCTTGCCCTTTTCGGCCAGCTGCTTGCGGTCGTCCTCGAACGCGTGCGCGCCGAGGTCGTCGAAGGTCACGCAACGCAGGAAGCGCGCCGGGATGATGCGGTCGGTGTCGATGTCGTTGCCATCGAGGCTGATGGCCTTGCCGGTGATCACGGTTCTCTTGACGTCTTGCATGGCACTCTCCTGTCAGCTCTTGATGGCGAAGACTTCGCGCGCGTCGGCCACGCCGCCGCTGATGGCGGCAGCGGCCACCATCACGGGCGACATCAGCAGCGTGCGACCCGTGGGCGAGCCCTGCCGGCCCTTGAAGTTGCGGTTGGACGACGAAGCACACAGCTCGCGGCCGACCAACTTGTCGGGGTTCATGGCCAAGCACATGGAGCAACCGGCCTCGCGGAACTCGAAGCCCGCCTCGGTGAATACCTTGTCGAAGCCTGCTTCGATCATGCGCTCGCGCACCTTCTGCGAGCCCGGCACTACCAGCGCGCGCACGCCAGGCTTCACCTTCTTGCCGCTCGCCTTGAGATGTTTCACGACTTCTTCGAAGTCGGAGAAGCGCCCGTTGGTGCACGAGCCGATGAACGCGACGTCGATCTTCTGCCCGGCCAGCGCGGCGCCAGGCGTGAAGCCCATGTACTGATACGCCTCTTCGATGAGCGGTCGGTCGCCTTCGGCGAAGCTGCTTGCCTGCGGCAGCTTGGCGTTCACCGCCGTCGACTGCGCGGGCGTGATGCCCCAGGTCACCATGGGTTCGATGTCCTGCGCGCGGTACTGCACGATGTGGTCGTACGCGGCGTCGGCGTCCGAACGCATCGAGTCCCAGTACTTCACGGCTTGCTCCCACGCCGCGCCTTTGGGCGAGTATTCGCGGTCCTTCAAGTACGCATAGGTCGTCGCGTCCGGGTTCACGTAGCCGCAGCGTGCGCCGCCCTCGATGGACATGTTGCATACGGTCATGCGCTCTTCCATCGTGAAGGCGTCAAACACCGTGCCGCCGAACTCATACGCGTAGCCCATGCCGCCCTGAACTCCGAGCTGCTGGATGACGTAGAGCACCACGTCTTTTGCGTACACACCCGGGCGCAGCTTGCCGTTGACCTCGATGCGCCGAACCTTGAGCTTGTCCATCGCGAGCGTCTGCGTGGCGAGCACGTCGCGCACCTGCGTGGTGCCGATGCCGAACGCGATGGCGCCGAACGCGCCGTGCGTGGAGGTGTGCGAGTCGCCGCAGCACACCGTGGTGCCCGGTTGCGTGAGGCCGAGCTCGGGCCCGACCACGTGCACGATGCCTTGCTCGCCCTTCTTGGGCGACAAGTAGCGGATGCCGTACTGCGCGCAGTTCTTCTCGAGCTCGACCAACATCTGCTCGGCGAGCTCATCCTGGAACGGCCGCAACTGCGACTTGGTGGGGATGATGTGATCGCAGGTTGCAAAGGTGCGCTCGGGGTAGGGCACCGTGAGCCCGCGCTCGCGCAGCATGGAGAACGCCTGTGGCGAGGTGACCTCGTGGATCAAGTGCAGGCCCATGAGCAACTGGTACTGGCCCTCCTGCAGCTGACGCACCGCGTGCTTCTCGAACACCTTGTCGTAGAGACTCTTTCCCATGACTCACTCCTTTGCGTTGCCGCTGCTGGCCGTTGCTCGTGCCGCGCCGCCGCCGCTGATTGCAGGTGAGCGCGCAGCATGACGCTCGATGCGCGCGATCAGATCGGCACTGAAATCACTGAAACGTTCGAGGGCAGCAGGGTCCAGCCGCATCCAGATGGTGTCGATGGCCTGCTGACGTTCGCTGCGCACGCGCGCGAGCGCGGCCTTGCCTGCCGCCGTGAGCGCGTAGTCGCGCTGCCGCCCGTCGGCCGCTGAGATGGCCACGCGCACGAGGCCGCGGTCGAGCAGCTGCCGGATGACCTTCGACACCGCCGCGCGGCTGCTCGCCTGATCTTTGGCGAACATGGAGGGCATGAAATGCTCGGTCGAGATCTCCTCGAGCACCGACCACTGCGCTTCCGTGAGTCCGGCGTGCGAGGCGAGCTGCTCGCGGCGCTCCTGGAAGAGGTCGGTGAGCCGCTGCAAGCGCGCGATGGCCGCGTGCACGGTTTCGAGCTGTGGCTTCTTGGCCATGAAAGTAGTTTACCAACGGAAACTATTAGCGCAAGGAAAATGTATCATTCGGACCCAATGTGCCGGGTCGGCGCCGGCTGCGCCTCTTGCCTTTCGTCTGTACATACGTACAGTGGCCCAATGCCGCTGTCCTCCGACGAAATGGGCCCGTTTTCAGGGCCGCGTGGCAAACCGTGGCGCGCCCGCACAGGCCTGTCCGGGGTGCTCGACAACTGGCAGCACGAGTCCGGCGTGTGGCGCAACGTGGCGCTGCACGAGCGTCTGCCGGCGCGTGCCGCGACCTACGCCGAGCTGCCGCCCAGCCTCGCGCCGCAAGTCGCAGCCGCGCTCGCCGCGCGTGGCATCGAGCGCGTGTACAGCCACCAGCGCGAAGCTTTCGATCTCGCACAGGCGGGACGCGACGTGGTGATCGCCACGCCCACCGCCTCGGGCAAGAGCCTCTGTTACAACCTGCCGGTGCTGCATGCGCTCGCAAGCGAGCCGCAAGCACGCGCCCTCTACCTGTTTCCCACCAAGGCGCTGTCGCGCGATCAAGAGATCGCGCTGCGTGCGTTGCTCACCGAGGCCGGCTTGTCGCACGGCGCCATCACCTACGACGGCGACACCCCCGGCGACGCCCGTCGCGCCGCGCGCGATCGCAGTGGTGTGCTGCTGACTAACCCCGACATGCTGCACACCGGCATCCTGCCGCACCACGCGAGTTGGGCGCGCTTGTTTGCGAACTTGCGTTACGTGGTGCTCGACGAGCTGCACACCTACCGCGGCGTGTTCGGCTCGCACCTGGCCAACGTGTTGCGTCGCCTGCAACGCGTGGCGCGCTTTCACGGCGCCGATCCCAAGTTCATCTTCGCGTCGGCCACCATCGGCAACCCGCAGGAGCATGCCAGCCGCATGCTGGGGAGGCCGGTGGCGCTCGTCGATCAAAGCGGTGCGCCCACGGGTCCGCGGCGCATCATGGTCTACAACCCACCGGTGGTGAACGCCGAGCTGGGCATTCGCGCGAGCTACATCAAGACGGCGGTGCGGCTCACGGCAGACTTGGTCGGCTCCGGCGTGAGCACGTTGGTGTTCGGGCAGTCGCGCAACAACGTCGAGGTCATGCTCAAGTACCTGCGCGAGCGCCTGGTGCGCGAGAAGCACGACCCGAGCAGCGTGCACGCCTACCGCGGCGGCTACTTGCCCGAAGAACGCCGCAACATCGAGCGTGCGCTGCGCGACGGCGAGATCCGCTGCGTGGTGGCCACCAACGCGCTCGAGCTGGGCATCGACATCGGCTCGCTCGACGCCGTGGTGTGCGCGGGCTATCCGGGTACGGTCGCAGGCTTGTGGCAACGCTTCGGTCGCAGTGGTCGCCGCGGCAACGAGAGTCTGGCGCTTCTGGTGGCTTCCAGCGCGCCGCTCGATCAGTACCTTGCTTCCTCGCCGCAGAGCTTGCTCGGCGCGCCGGTGGAGCAAGCGCGCATCGACCCGGACAACGTCGAGATCCTGGTGCAGCACGTGAAGTGCGCGGCGTTCGAGCTGCCCTTCGAGGCCGATGAAGCGTTCGGTGACGTGCCGCCCGAGGCAGTCACCGACACGCTGGGTTTCCTCGCCGACCATCGCCTGGTGCACAAGGTCACGGGCGCCTCGGGTCGCGCCGTGTACCACTGGGCGAGCGATGCGTACCCCGCGAACCACGTATCGCTACGTTCCATCGGCTGGGACAACTTCGTCATCGTCGATGTGGAGCGTCAGGCCGTGATGGGCGAGATGGACTTCCGCGCGACGCACACCATGCTGCACGAGCAAGCCATCTACCAGCACGCCGGCGAGCAGTACCAGGTGGAGAAGCTCGACTTCGACAACCACAAGGCCTTCGTGCGCAAGGTCGACTCCGACTACTTCACCGACGCCATGACCCACGTGCGCGTGGCGGTGCTGGAAGAAGAGCGCACCCAGAAGGCCGGTACGGCGCAGCAGCTGTCGGTGAGCGCGGGCGAGGTCAGCGTCATCGAGAAGGTCGTGGGCTACAAGAAGATCAAGTTCCACACGCACGAGAACGTGGGCTACGGCGACGTGCACTTGCCCGAGATGCAGATGCACACGAGCAGCCTGTGGCTCACGGTGCCGGAAGCCGTGGTGGTGGCGCAGCCGGTCGCGCGCCCGGAGGTCATCGACGCGTTACGCGGTCTCGGACACGCGCTGCATACGGTGGCGAGTGTGAGCCTGATGGTGGACCCGCGCGACCTCGGGCATACGCTCGGCGATCGCAAAGATCCCGAGCTGCCACCTGGCAAGGGCGGAGTGAACGGCCCGGGTGGCGCACCCGGCTTCGACCCGACCATCTTCGTCTATGACCGCATGCCCGGTGGGGTGGGCCTCGCACCGCGTCTGTACGACGAGCGCGAAGAGCTGCTGCGGCGGGCGCGTAGGTTGATCGAGGCGTGCAGTTGCGACGCGGGCTGCCCGGCTTGCGTGGGTCCACTGGCCGGCAACACTGCTTCCCGGAGCAGCCTTCGGCTCTCCGTTCCATCGCAGCATGATTTGCCCTCGCGCCGGCGCATCGCCGTGGCGGTGCTGTCGGACTTGGGCGTGGGCGCTACGCATTGAGGCTCCGTGGTCGACTTTCGGCAAAAGCTGGCGCGTCTGGGTCCGCTTGCGGCGCATGGCGGCAGCACGCCGGCAGCCGCTGGCGTGGTGGCGGCAGAGGCAGAGCTTCCGCCAGCATTCGATGCAGCTGACGAAGCGACGCGCGCAGCGCGTTTGGCGCAATTGCGCGCGTTGATCGGCAACGTCGTGCAGCGCGACCACGATCGACGGCAGGCACACGCGCCGTCGGGGTCGCATGCGGCAGTGGACGCGCCGCGCAGCTTGCCCTGGCCAGTCAGTGATACGGCCCATGGTCCGCTGCACAGCGTGGAGCGCTGGCTCGAGCCACACTACCACCATGGCAACGCACCCGTTGCAGCTGCGCTCGCCTGTTCTGCTGGCACGCTCGCCACGCTCGCCCTCGACCCCAGCGTGGCCGAGCTCGACATGTCGCGCATGCTCTTCCTCGACACGGAGACCACGGGACTGTCGGGTGGCACCGGTACGGTCGCGTTCTTGGTGGGGCTCGCCAGCTTCGATGCCGGCGTGCTGCGCATCGAGCAGTTGGTGGTGCCGAGCTTCGGTGCCGAGGTGCCGGTGCTCGCGCGCTTGGCCGAGCGTTTGCGCGAGGCGAGCTGTCTCGTCACTTACAATGGCAAGTCGTTCGACTGGCCGCTCTTGCGTACGCGCTTCGTGCTGTGCCGCATGCCCGCGCCGCCGCTGCCGCCGCACGTCGACTTGCTGCATGCCACGCGGCGGCTGTGGAAGCCGCGTCTGGGGGGCGTGCGCTTGACCGAGATCGAGCGCGAAATTTTACGGTTCGAGCGCGAAGGCGACATCGATGGCGCCGAGATTCCGGGGCGCTACTTCCAGTTCCTGCGCGATGGCGTCGCCAGCAGGCTGACCGCCGTGATCGAACACAACCAGAACGACTTGATCGCCTTGGCCGCGATGCTCGGCAAGCTGGGTCAACACTTCGAGTCGGGTGGGGCCGGCGCAGACCCGCGAGACAACCTCGCGTTTGCGAAGGTGGCGCTGCGTGCGAGCGACGCTGCGCGCGCGCTCGAGTTCGCGCGCAGCGCGCTCGAGGCCAGCGAAGAGGGCCCACTGAAAGTGTCCGCGCTCACACTCCTGGGCGATGTGCACCGCCGCTTCGGCGATGGTCGTGCGGCGGCGCTTGCGCTCGAGGCGGCCGTGGCGGAAGCGGGCAGCGGACCGGCCGCAGCGCTCCTGCATTTTGCGTTGGCCAAGCTCTACGAGCACGGGCTGGGCGAGCTCGCGCAGGCGTACCGTCATGCGCAACACAGTGAGGCCGTGGAGGGGCCACTCGCGCACGGGCGCCGCTTGGGCCGCTTGCGCCGTCGTCTGGAACGTTCGACCCTACGGCCATGAGCGGGGACTGGGCCATCGTCGGCATCGATTGCGCGACCCAGGAAGAGCGCATCGGCTTGGCGCGCGGTCGGCTCGACGCGCAGGGCCATGTGCGCGTGGACCGGGTCACGCTCGGCACGGCGGGCGAATCGGCGGCTGCGAGCGTGGCGGAATGGATCAAAGACCAACCGCGCTTCGTGCTCGCGATGGACGCGCCGCTCGGCTGGCCAGCGGCGCTGGGCACCGCACTCGCGGCGCACAAGGCGGGCACCGGCATCAAGGCACCGGCCGACGACTTGTTTCGCCGCCGCACCGATAGGCAAGTGCACAAGGAGCTGCGCAAGCTCCCGCTCGAGGTCGGCGCCGATCGCATCGCGCGCACGGCACACGCCGCGCTCGACTTGCTCGAGCAGGTGCGGCAGATGAGCGCGCAGAACGTGCCGCTCGCGTGGAAGCAGGCCAGCGACAGCGGCGCCATCGAGGTGTATCCGGCCGCTACCTTGATCACCCGCTCGCTCGCGAGCAGCGGCTACAAGGCTGACACTCCGGTCGCACGCAAGGCCCGCGCGCAGATCTTGAGCCGCCTCGCGACGGAGGTCGATCTGGCAGTGACGCACGACCTCATGCTGGAAGACGCCGACCTGCTCGACGCCATGGTGTGCGTGCTCGCCGGCGCCGACTTCGCCCGCGGTCTGTGCGTGGAGCCCGACAACCTGCGGGTGGCCAAGAAAGAAGGCTTCATCTGGTTCCGCAGCACAGGCCAGCGCACGCTGAAATACTAGCCTTCCGCTGTGAACCCCTGTGAACCCCGGCGGGCGCAGGCCGCGCGGCCTCATGCTACGCTGCGCCTCACGACTGTGAGCGCCGACGAGAAGAAGTTGCCCGGTGGCCGGCTGCTACGCCTCACCAGCTTGGCACGCGTGGGCCTACGCTCCGGCGCGAGTATGCTGATCGACCGCGACGCCGGCGGTGCGGCCAAGCAAGCTGCCGAGATCCTCGGCAACATGCGCGGCCTCGCGGCCAAGGTCGGGCAGATGGCGAGCTACGTCGACGGCATCGTGCCCGAGACGCATCGCGACGCGTACGAGGCCGCACTGCGCGGGTTGCGTGCTGCCGCTCCGCGCTCGGAGCCCGCGGCCATCGCGAGTGTCGTCGAGACCGAGCTCGGTGCGCCGATCGATCGCTTGTTCGCCGAGTGGGAGCGCGATCCGTTCGCAAGCGCGTCCATCGGCCAAGTGCACAAGGCACGTTTGCTGGATGGCCGTGAGGTCGCGGTCAAAGTGCAGCACCCTGGCATCGAGCGCGCGGTCGAGAGCGATCTCAAGAACGCCAGCGTCATCGAGGGTCTCGTCGGCACGCTTGGCCCGCGTGCCCTCGACAGCGCGCGCTTCTTCGACGAGATCGCTACGCGTTTCCGCGAGGAGCTCGACTACACGCTCGAAGCCCGGCGACAGAACGAGTTCAGCGCGATCCACGCCGGCGATCCCACCATTCAGATTCCAAAGGTGGTGCCTGAGCGCTCGCGCAGGCGCGTGCTGACGACCGAGATGGCGCGCGGCGAGAGCTTCGAGTGGGCGGTGACCCAAGACGAAGCGCTGCGTCGGCAGTTCTGCGAGGTGCTGTGGCGCTTCGTGTTTCGCGGCAACCTGGTCGGTGGCGTGTTCAACGCCGATCCGCATCCGGGTAACTACTTGTTTCGCCCAGATGGCACGGTCACCTTCTTCGACTTCGGTTGCATCCAGCCCATCGAGCAGCCCACGCTCGATCACGCGCGGCGCATGCACGCCACGGCACGCAAGCGCGACGAAGCCGGCTTCCGCGCGCACTGCATCGAGATTCTCGGCACGCACGGCGGCCGCTACGAGGAGCTTGCCGTGGCGCACTCGCGGCTCAGCTTCGAGCCACTGTTCGCCTCGCCGCATCGGATGACGCGCGAGCTGGTGGCGCAGATGGTGCGCGACGTGGTCGGCATGAAAGAGACGCTGTTCAGCAAAGACCGCAGCTTCGTCGCGCTGCCCGCCGGCCTCTTGTTCATGAACCGCCTGCACTTCGGCTTCTACTCGGTGCTCGCGCGTTTCGACGTGGAGGTCGACTACGCGCGCGTCGAAACCGACTTCTGCCGCGCTTCGGGCATGGCGGGCTTGTTGTGAACGCGCGCTCGCAACGCAGCGCAACGCGTCAGCGCTCTTCGACCGGGCGGATCGGCGCAGTAGCGTTGAACTTCCAGCTCGGGTTGTCGGAGATCGCGCGCCGCAGCTCCCAGTCGTCGCGCATCAGTGCCACAGGCCGGCCGTCGACATCCGTCACGCCCATGGCGATGCGCGCTTTGGTCAGCTCTTGCGGGGTGTTTGGCCCATCGACCCAACGCGCGTGGGTGTAACCCAAGCGCTCCAAGTCCACCTTGGCGCCGTACTCGTTTTCCAGGCGGTACTTGAGCACGTCGAACTGCAGCTCGCCGACCACGCCCAGGATCGGATCTTTCTCGCGGCCGGGCTCCGCGAAGAGCTGGATCGTGCCTTCTTCCGAGAGCTGCTCGATGCCCTTCTGCATCTGCTTGCGCTTCATCGGATCGAGCAAGCGCAGGCGGCCGAAGTGCTCTGGCGAGAAACGCGGCACGGTGTCGAAGGCGACCGGCGGATTGCCGGTGGAGAGGGTGTCGCCGATGCGAAACACACCCGGATCGAACAGGCCGATGATGTCGCCCGCCCAGGCTTCGTCGATCGACTGGCGCTCCTGCGCCATCATCTGCTCGGCGCGCGCCAAGCGAATCTCTTTGTTCAGGCGGAAGTGATGCACGCGCATGCCGCCAGTGAACTTGCCCGAGCACACGCGCACGAACGCGATGCGATCGCGGTGCGCCGGGTCCATGTTGGCTTGCACCTTGAAGACGAAGCCGCTGAAGTTCTCGTCCTGCGGGCTCACGACGCCGTGCATCGACTGACGCGGTCCGGGCGGCGGACACATTTGCGCGAACGCTTCTAGAAACGGTTCCACGCCGAAGCTCGACAGCGCCGACCCGAAGAACACCGGCGTGATCTCGCCGCGCAAGAAACGCTCGCGGTTGTAGTGTTCGCCTGCGCCGTCGAGCAGCTCTACCTCGGCGCGTAGCTCGGCCACGGCTTCGTCGCCGAGTAGCTCATCGAGCGTCTTGTCGCCGATACCGCTGACCGTGACGGGCGCCTTGGTGGCGTTGCGTGCCGTGCGCTCGAAGGTGAGCACGCGCTTGTGCTCGCGGTCGTACACACCCTGGAAGCGATCGCCGCTGCCGATCGGCCAGGTGACCGGCGCCGTGCGGAGCTTGAGCACGTCTTCGACCTCGGTCATCAAGTCCATCGGATCGCGGGCCGGGCGGTCGAGCTTGTTCACGAAGGTGACGATGGGCGTGCCGCGCATGCGACACACGTCGAAGAGCTTACGCGTCTGCGTCTCCACACCCTTGGCGGCGTCGATGAGCATGATCGCGCAGTCGGCCGCCGTCAGCGTGCGGTAGGTGTCCTCGCTGAAGTCCTGGTGACCGGGTGTATCGAGCAGGTTGTAGCGGTAGCCGCCGAAGTCGAACGCCATGGCGCTCGAGGTGACCGAGATGCCGCGCTTCTTCTCGATCTCCATCCAGTCGCTGGTCGCCGCGCGCGCCGCCTTGCGCGACTTCACCGCGCCGGCCTGGTGGATGGCGCCGCCGTACAAAAGCAGCTTCTCCGTGAGCGTGGTCTTGCCGGCGTCGGGATGCGAGATGATCGCGAAGGTGCGTCTATTTTCGTACGGATGGGCCATGGCGCGCAGCGCTCTGCCGAGCAGCAAAACCGACGCGCAATAGACCGGATTGGCGCAGCGCGCAAGCTGCAGGCAGCGCCGGGCTGCCTGCAGCGGCGGCAGGCACTGGCCGGCAGGCTACGGAATGTCGGTGGCGAGCACGGTATCGGCGACGTTGACCGGGAAGCGGGCGCCGGTGGGCGTGCCGTCGGGGATCATGATCTCGAAGCGGGTGGCGGATTTGTCGATCTCGAAGCCGACGGAGCGCACCACAGTGATGCCCGCGCCAACGCCACCGTACTGATACCAGTCGTGCGCGGCCGCGCTGGCTCTGCCGTCTACGATGATCCGAAGCTCGCCGCTGTTGACGTAGTTGGAGCCGTTGGGCTTCGTAGTGAACGCCAGCGTAAGCCACACGACCCGGGTGCCGCGGTCCGCGCGACCTGCGCGCCGGTAGCCGGTGTCGACCACCGCTTCGTCGACGTGCGCCGCGCACGGGTCCCAGTCCGACTCCTTGAACGGTATCGTCTGCCCCACCATCGACGTGATGCGCCTCGGAAACCCCTGCACGTACTTTGCATCTAGCGCGATCTGCTCCGGCTCCAGCGTCGTGCGATCGTCGCCGTTCAGCACCAGCTGCGCTCCTTCGAGCACGGCGTCTGCAGCGGCCGCGTAGTGCAAGGTGCTCGCCCCGGCATCGCCCGGCAGCACGCTGATCCCAACGGCGTCGATCGAGCCCAAGCGGTCGCCGTTCTTCAGCAACAGGTCCCAGGTGCTTCGGTCGCTGTAGTCCGCTTCCTTGTCGCCCTTATTCTGCAGCTTCAACTCGATGACCGCGTACACCTTGGTTGGGTCGAAGCTCGCAGCGTCCCAGCTGCTCACCGGCGCCATCACCGCCCCACTCAACCCACGCTCCAGCCGCGCGCTCGTCACGCTCACATCCACGTCGGCCCAACGCACCGGCTGCGTGATCAGCGTGGTCAACGCCTTCGTGAACGGCGTCGGCAGCGCCGCATCCGCCTCGCTCGGCACTCGCATACCTGCGTCCGCAGGCCACCATGCGCTTTGCGGCCCGGCACCCGCATCCCCGCGCTCCGCGCTCACGGCCGACCCACGCCCATTGCCGCCAAAGATGCACGCGCACAGCAGCACCGGGCAGGTCACCGGCACAACGAGCGCAACGAAACGCTGAAATCTCTCACTCATGGAACCACCCTCCGCGTTGTCGGGGACTTTCCCCGCACGCGCTGCCCATCGGCCCGCCGCGGTCGCAGTTGCGGGCTCGCTGCGAAGTGCGGTAGTCCCACGCCGAGATGTTCTATCGGCTTGTCGCGCGCCCACTGCTCTACGCGTTCAGTGCGGAGACCGCGCATCGCCTGGTGATGTGGTGCATGCGTCTGGTCCAGCGCTCGCCGTGGCTGCAACGCCGCGTCGCACGCCTGCACCCCCCAGCCGACCCGGTGTTACGCGTGCGTGCGCTCGGGCTCGACTTCCCGACGCCGCTCGGACTCGCCGCGGGCCTCGACAAAGACGCCGAGGCCTTCGAAGCGTTCGGCGCGCTCGGTTTCGGTTTCGTCGAGGTCGGCACGCTCACAGCAGAAGCCCAGCCCGGCAACCCGCGCCCGCGCTTGTTTCG
Source organism: Pseudomonadota bacterium (assembly GCA_017881185.1). Taxonomy (GTDB): domain Bacteria; phylum Myxococcota_A; class Polyangia; order Polyangiales; family JAFGIB01; genus JADGRF01. Next base: position 11,900 of record JADGRE010000102.1, read on the forward strand.
CTTGTTGCAAGACCGCGCGCTCGTGAACCGCATGGGTTTCAACAACCACGGTGCGGCCGACGCGGCAGCGCGCCTGGCTGCGCACGGGCCGCGCTCGACTCTACTGGGCATCAACATCGGCAAGACCAAGCGCGTGAGCAACGAGCACGCCATCGGCGACTACGTCGCGAGCACCAAGCTGCTGGCTGCGTACGCCGACTACCTCGTGATCAACGTCAGCTCGCCCAACACGCCGGGCCTGCGCGATCTGCAGGCCGTGCAGGCACTGCGTCCGTTGCTCACGCAGGTGCGCGCTGCGCTCGACTCTTCAAGTCCACAGCGGCGCGTTCCGTTGTTGCTCAAGATTGCCCCCGACCTCTCCGACGCCGACATCGACGCTGTCGCGGATCTCGCCGTGGAGCTCGCGCTCGATGGGCTGATCGCGACCAACACCACCATCACGCGTGCCGGTTTGCGTACCACCAGCGACGAGGTCGAAGCGTTCGGCGCCGGCGGGCTCTCGGGTGCGCCACTGAAGGCGCGCGCGCTGTCGGTGCTGCGCCGCTTGCACCAGCGCGTGGGCAAGCGCGTGCTGCTGGTGGCGGCGGGCGGTATCGAGAACGCCGACGACGCCTGGGAGCGCATCCGCGCAGGCGCGACGCTCGTGCAAGTCTACACCGCGCTCATCTACGGCGGTCCGGGCTTGCCTGCGCGCATCTGCGCCGAGCTCGCACAGAAAGTCCGCGCCGCGGGCCTCTCGCAGATCGCCGATGCGATCGGCCAAGGCCCCGCCTGACGCTGGCGATCCGCTCTGCGCGCACCGTTCGTGAACGCGAAATCGTTTCCGATGGTGATGACTCGCGTAACTTGTTGCGCATACGAAACACTTTTGAAACATAGCCAGACGATGTTCCTACCTGCGTGAGTTGGCCAAGAAGGCCACTGCCGCAGATACCCCCCAGTGATGGGTTAGGAGAGAGAAGATGGACAGATCAGTTCTTCGAATCGGGCTCGCCGCGCTGCTGGCTCTCGTATCCCTGCCAGTGGTGGTGAGCGCACAGGCAGCGCCTGCAGCTGCACCAGCGCCCGTACCCGCGGTGGCGCCTGCGGCTGCACCCGCGCCCGCTGCTGCGCCAGCGCCCGAGGTGGCGCCAGCGCCCGAGGCTGCGCCAGCGCCGGCCCCGGAACCCATGCCGATGGCGATGGCGATGCCAGAGGTGCCAGCCAAGCCGATGCTGATGACGCCGGAAGCGCCGGCTGCGAAGCCAGCGCCCGCGCTCACCGGTTACATCGAGACCGGCTACCAAGCGAACTTCATGGACATGCGCACGCGTGATGCTGTGCCGCTGAACCCGTACAACCCGGGTGGCCACGGCTTCGTGCTGCACAGCGCGCACCTCAACATCGATCACAAGTTCTCGGACGCAGTCAGCGCGCACATTGGCATCGACGCGGGCGCCGACGCACCGGTCAACCAGTACAACTACGCGCCGCAACTGCGCTCCGGTCAGTTCGACGTGCTCGAGGCGTACGCGAACTACTCGAAGTCGGGCTTCACCCTCACGGCCGGTAAGTTCACCACCTACGAAGGCATCGAGCTCGTGCCCGGCGTGCTGAACCCCACGGTCACGCACGGCTACCTGTACTACTACGCCGAGCCCATCACGCACACCGGCTTCAAGGTTCACTACCAAGCTGGCGACCAGGTCAACCTTGGCCTCGGCATCGTGAACGGCTGGGACAACCCGCTCGACAACAACAACATGAAGACCTTCATCGGTCGCATCGGCTTCACGCCGAGCTCGTCGTTCTGGGCCGGGTTGTCCTTCACCGTCGGTCCCGAGGCCGCGAGCAACGACAAGGACATGCGCGAGTCGTTCGACTTGACCGGCGCGTGGATTGCCAGCTCGGACTTCACCCTGAACTTCCAGGGCAACGTGGGGATGGAAGCCAAGGCCGGCTTCAAGAACAAGACCGGCACGGTGGGTGATGCGACGTGGTTCGGCCTCGGCGTACAGCCCGTATATACCACCGGCGACTGGAGTCTCGGCGGTCGCGTCGAGTTCTTCGACGACGCCAACGGCGCGCGCGTGTTCTACAGCGCCAGCGCGTACAACGGTCAGTACCTGAACTTGACGGTCGCGCCCGGCTACAAGCTCGGCGATGGCTTCCGCGTGCGCCTGGAAGGCCGCTTGGATCAGTCGCTCAACAAGGATATCCCGCTCGTGGCCCGCGGTGGCGGCAAGACCATGATCAGCGCCGCCGTGATGGCCGACTACCAGTTCTGATTCGACTACGCGGCACGGGGTCGTGCGCGAGCAAGCTTCCGCTCGCGCACGACTGACCTCGGTTGGCGCGCGTGCGCACGGCTTCGGCGCTGGGCGGCCAACTGCTCGGGGAAGCGCTGACTTCGTGATGCTGCTGTCACGCAGGTGGGAGGCGGGTTCGGGGAAACGAACCCGCCTTTCTTTATTTGAGTGAGCGCTGCAGCGCGATCTGATAGCCGTCTCGGCCGCGCAGGGTGCCCCGTCGTTCCGGGCATCGGAACAGTAAGCCTAATTTCATTCGGCATTGCCCTAGGCTTTGCCGAATTTTTGTTTGACTTACCCCGGTGTCGCCTCTAAATGTTCGGTGGAAACGGGTTACCTACATGCGACCCAAGCGCGACCAACGAGGCCTGGACGAGATCGACCGCCGCATCCTCGAGATGCTGCAGGCCGACTGCAAGCTCGCGCTCGCCAAGATGGGCGAGCAGGTGGGTCTGTCTGCGCCCTCCATCGTGGAGCGCGTGCGCAAGCTCGAGAACGAGGGCTTCGTCGAGGGTTACCACGCGCGCCTGAACGCGCGCCGCTTGGGACTCGACGTCACCGCCTTCATCTCGGTGTGGACCTCGCACCCGCGCGTGATTCGCGACTTCGAGAAGCACCTGGCGGAGTTCGACGACATCCTCGAGTGTCACCACGTGACGGGAGACCCGACGCTGCTGCTCAAGGTGAAGACGCGCAACACCCAGTCGCTCGAGCGACTGATTAGCGCGCTGCGCTCGATCAACGGCATCGAGCGCACGGAGACCAACGTGGTGCTCTCGACGCTGGTCGAGCGCGCCGGCCTCGGTGCCAAGGCGTTGAAGACGGGCAATACCGAGCCGCCTGCGCGCGCTGACACGCAAGACGCAGCGGGTGACGCAGCAGCCACGCGCAATACGACCCGGGCAGCGTCGTGACGCCCTTCTTGAGTGTTTCTCGGAGCTAATCATGGAACGACGACTCACCACCGAACAAAAAGAGGCGCTGCGCACGGCAGCTGCGGAGCACGGGCTGTACCGCCCCGCCTACGAGCACGACGCTTGTGGGATGGGCTTCGTGGCGCACCTCAAGGGCGAGAAGTCACACTCCATCATCGCCGACGCGCTGACCGTGCTCGACCACATGAGTCACCGCGGCGCTTGCGGCTGCGATCCCGAGACCGGCGACGGCGCGGGCATCATGACGCAGATCCCGCACGATCTTTACAGCGAGCTGTGCGCGGAGCAGGGCTTCACGCTGCCGGCTTCTGGCCGTTACGCAGTGGGCATGCTGTTTCTGCCGCGCGACGCCGCGAAGAAGGCGCAAGCCAAGGCGCTGATCGAGCGCATCGCCACGGCAGACAAGCTGCCCGTGCTCGGCTTTCGTTCGGTGAAGGTGAACCCGGATGCTTGCGGTTGGCTGGCGCGCGAGAGCATGCCGGACTTCGAGCAGGTGTTCCTGGGTGTGCCGGGTGACAGCGCCGATCCGGATCACGAGAAGTTCGAGCGTCAGCTGTATCTCACGCGTCGTCGCATCGAAAACGCTGCGCTGGCTGCCGGCCTCACGGCGTCGGCGGGCTTCTACATCTGTTCGTGGAGCAGCCGCACGGTCGTCTACAAGGGCTTGCTCATTCCCTACCAGTTTCCGCGCTTCTACGCGGATCTCGCCGACACGCGCATGAAGTCGGGCCTCGCGCTCGTGCACTCGCGCTTCAGCACCAACACCTTTCCGAGTTGGCCGCGTGCCCATCCCTACCGCTACATCGTGCACAACGGTGAGATCAACACGCTGCGTGGCAACGTGAACTGGATGAACGCGCGCGAGCGGCAGTTCAAGAGCGAGAAGTTCGGCGCGGACATCACGCAGCTGCTCCCGGTGTTGAACCAGGATGGCAGCGATTCGGGCATCTTCGACAACGCGCTCGAGGCGTTGGTGCAGAGCGGCCGCTCGCTGCCGCACTCGGTGATGATGATGATCCCCGAGGCGTGGGAAAAGCACGACGCGATGAGCGAGGGCAAGCGCGCCTTCTACGAGTACCACGCCTGCATGATGGAGCCATGGGACGGCCCGGCGTCGATCGCGTTCACCGACGGCACCATCGTGGGCGCGGTGCTCGATCGCAACGGACTGCGTCCGTCGCGCTACTACGTGACCAAAGACGACGTGGTGATCATGGCGTCCGAGGTCGGCGTGCTCGACATCGCGCCCGAGCGCATCCTGCGCAAGGACCGCTTGCAGCCCGGCCGCATGTTCCTGGTCGACACGGCGCAAGGGCGCATCATCGACGACAAAGAGATCAAAGAGGGCATGGCCGCGCGCAAGCCCTACGCCAAATGGCTGCGCGAGAACATGCTGCGCCTGGATCAGCTGCCGGTGCCCGATCCGAGCCGCTTGCCGCTCGAGTGGGACAGCAAGACCTTGCTCAAGCGCCAGCGCGCGCACGGCTATACGCGCGAAGACGTGCGTATCGTGATTCGCCCGATGGCGATCAACGGCGAAGAGAGCATCGGCTCGATGGGCAACGACACGCCGCTGGCGGTGTTGTCCGACAAGCCGCAGCTGGTGTTCAACTACTTCCGGCAGACCTTCGCGCAGGTCACCAATCCGCCCATCGATCCGCTGCGCGAAGAGCTGGTGATGTCGCTGCGCGTGATGCTCGGCGCCGAGAAGAACCTGTTCGAGGAGACGCCGGATCACTGCCATCGCTTGCTCCTGAAGAAGCCGATCATCACGAACGAGCAGCTGCAGAGTATCAAGGATCTCGACTTCCGTCAGCTGCGCACCAAGACGCTGTCGATGCTGTTCCCGATCGAAGGGCACGGCGCGGGCCTGGAGAAAGCGCTCGAGCGGCTGTGCGCCGATGCCGAGAAGGCCATCGATCAAGGCTTCAGCGTGCTGGTGTTGTCCGATCGCGGGCACAACGAGTACGACGCACCGATTCCGTCGCTGCTCGCCACTGCGGCGGTGCACCACCACCTGATTCGCAAGGGCAAGCGCACCCTGTGTGGTCTGGTCGTGGAGTCCGGCGAGCCACGCGAGGTCATGCACTTCTGCTTGCTGCTCGGCTACGGCGCGAGCGCGATCAACCCGTACCTCGCGTACGAGACGCTGCACGATCAGGTGCAGGCGGGCAACACGCAGAAGATCGACGGCGTGAAGGCCGTCGAGAACTACCTGAAGGCCTGCCACAAGGGCATCCAGAAGGTGATGTCCAAGATGGGCATCTCCACGCTGCAGAGCTATCAGGGCGCGCAGATCTTCGAGGCCATCGGCCTTCACACGACGGTCATCGACAAGTACTTCACCGCGACGGTGTCGCGCATCGAAGGCGTCGGCCTCGAAGAGATCGCGGCGGAAGTTGCCGTGCGTCACCACATCGCGCACGAGGTGCCCAGCCTGCTCAACCCCGAGCTCGAGCCGGGCGGCATCTACCAGTGGCGTCGCCGCGGCGAGTACCACATCTACAACCCGGAGACCGTGGCGTCGCTGCAGCACGCCGTGCGTTCGGCGAACTACCAGCTGTTCAAGAAGTACAGCAGCAAGGTCAACGACAACAGCAAGCAGCTGTGCACGATTCGCGGCTTGCTCGAATTCAAGAAGAGCGCGCCGATTCCACTTACCGACGTGGAGCCGGCTTCCGAGATCGTGAAGCGCTTCAAGACGGGCGCGATGTCGTTCGGTTCGATCTCGAAAGAGGCGCACGAGAACGTCGCGATCGCAATGAACCGCATCGGTGCGCGCTCGAACACGGGGGAAGGCGGCGAGGACGCAGAGCGCTACAAGCCGCTGGCCAACGGCGACAGCAAGCGCTCGGCGATCAAGCAGGTGGCCTCGGGCCGCTTCGGCGTGACCAGCCACTACCTGGTCAACTCCGACGAGCTGCAGATCAAGATGGCGCAGGGTGCCAAGCCTGGCGAAGGCGGTCAGCTGCCCGGGCACAAGGTCGACGAAGTGATCGCGCGTGTGCGTTACGCGACCAAGGGCGTGGGCTTGATCTCGCCCCCGCCGCACCACGACATCTACTCGATCGAAGACTTGGCGCAGCTGATCTTCGATCTCAAGAACGCCAACGAGCGCGCCCGCATCAGCGTGAAGCTGGTGTCGGAAGCGGGCGTGGGCACCGTTGCGGCTGGCGTGTGCAAGGCCAAGGCGGATCTCGTGCTGATCAGCGGCGACTCCGGTGGTACCGGTGCGTCGCCACTCACGTCGATCAAGCACGCGGGTACACCGTGGGAGATCGGCCTCGCCGAGACGCAGCAGACGCTGGTCATCAACGATCTGCGCCGGCGCATCCGTGTCGAGACCGACGGTCAGCTCAAGACCGGCCGCGATGTGGCGGTGGCGTGTTTGCTGGGCGCCGAGGAATTCGGCTTCGGCACATCCGCGCTGGTGGCGAGCGGCTGCATCTTGATGCGCGTCTGCCACCTCAACACCTGTCCGGTGGGCGTCGCCACGCAGGACCCCGAGCTGCGCAAGCGCTTCAAGGGTCAACCCGAGCACGTCATCAACTACATGATGTTCATCGCAGAAGAGCTGCGAGAGATCATGGCGGAGCTGGGCTTCCGCAAGCTCGAAGACATGGTGGGGCGCGTGGATCTGCTGCACGCGCATGAGGCCATCGAGCACTGGAAGGCCAAGGGACTCGATTTGAGCGCCATCCTGCACAAGCCGAACGTGCCTGCTGCCTTTCCGCTGCACTGCATCGAAGCTCAAGATCACGGCATCGACGAGGTGCTGGATCGCGAGCTCTTGCGGCGTGCGCAACCGGCGCTGGAGCGTGGGGAGAAGATTGCGTTCGAGTCGAAGATTCGCAACGTGGATCGCACCACGGGCGCCATGCTCTCGGCCGAGGTCTCGCGTCGCTACGGGGCCGAGGGGCTGCCGCCGGAGACCATCAGCATCACCTTCCGCGGCTCGGCAGGGCAGAGCTTCGGCGCGTTCAGCGCGGCCGGTGTGTCCTTGCGCGTGGAAGGCGACGCCAACGACTACGTGGGCAAGGGCCTCTCGGGTGGGCGCATCGTCGTGGTGCCGCCACCCGAAGCCAGCTGGAAGCCCGAGGACAACATCATCGCCGGCAACGTAGTGTTGTATGGCGCGACCGGTGGCGAGTGCTACCTGCGCGGGCGGGTCGGCGAGCGTTTCTGCGTGCGCAACAGTGGTGCCACGGCGGTGGTCGAAGGCGTGGGCGACCATGGCTGCGAGTACATGACGCGCGGCATCGCGGTGGTGCTGGGCTCGACCGGGCGCAACTTCGCGGCCGGCATGAGCGGCGGTGTGGCGTACGTGCTGAACGAAGACGGCAAGTTCGCCAGCCGCTGCAACACGGGCATGGTCGACGTCGAGCCCCTGGGCACCGATGACGTGCTGCGTCTGAAGAACCTGATCACGCGGCACTTCAATTACACCGGCAGTGGCGTGGCCAAGCGGCTGCTCGACGATTGGGACAACGCGCAACGCAAGTTCGTGCGAGTCATCGCACAGGAATACAAGAAGGTGCTCGCAGCGGAGAAGTACGACACTGAGCTGTCACTGCTCGCGACTGTTTGACGCGGCGGTGAAGGGACGACGTCATGGGAAAGATCACAGGATTTCTAGAGTTCAAGCGCAAGAAGGCGCCGCGCCGTCCGGTGAGCGAACGCCTCCAGCACTGGAACGAGTTCGATGAGCCGCTCTCCGAGGCCGAGGTGCGCGACCAGGGCGCCCGCTGCATGGATTGCGGCATTCCGTTCTGTCACACGGGTTGTCCGCTGGGCAACGTGATCCCCGACTGGAACGATACGGTGTACCGCGACCGCTGGGACCAGGCTGCCTCGCGCTTGCACGCCACCAACAACTTCCCGGAAATGACCGGCCGCGTGTGTCCGGCGCCGTGTGAAGAAGCCTGCGTGCTCAACATCAACAACGAGCCGGTGACGATCAAGCAGATCGAAAAGCAGATTGCCGATCGCGCGCTCGACAACGGCTGGCTCGCGCCGCG
>JADGRE010000262.1 GCA_017881185.1 Pseudomonadota bacterium
TGCGACGCCGGACGAACCCGAGCGCGTCAAGTATCCCTGGCTGTACTGCAAGGTGACGACGTCGCCGATCTTGGCGACCGCCGTCGATGCGGGCGAGCTCGCGAGTCGAATCGTGACGCGCGTACAGGTACGAAGCCGCCGGTGCGATTTGTCATCTGCAACGGTTGAAAGTTGCCCGAGCTCGGCTGCGTCACGAAGCTCACTTTGGGTGCGCTGGTGCAGCGGCAGGTGTGCGCGTGGAAGCCAGTGTCGACGGCCGCGCGTAGGAGCCGCTGACGCGCGCGGCTGTGGCCAAGGCCATCCGCAAGACCGCGTCTTGCTGCCAGCTACGAATCAGTTGCTGAGCGGTTTTGCACCTTTGAAGCCGTTTGGTGAAGTCGTCACGTAGGTCTGGCAGGAGCTACCGGAAGCGGGACATTCCACCGTGTTGCCCTTCCACGACCACCACAACCAGCTCATGTTGTCGGTCGCGGCCCGGTCGATTTCGGCCTGGTAGTCCTGATTGGTATCGCCGGGGTAATTGTCGATGCCGATTTCGATCGGGAACGTCCTGGGCAGCACAAACTGGTGAATGGCATCGGCAGCGCTGATCTGGCCTTGGCTTTGACCAAGCAGCAAGGCCCCTTGATACTTCTGATAGTATTTGTCCGTCGTTCCCCAATAGGCCTGCCAACCGAACATGGTCTGTGGCTCGCCGTTCACGCTTACCGTGTCCACCGCACGAATAGCCTCGCCATATTCGACAATGCAGTATAGGTCGCGGCCCTGGAAATTGGCCATGATCTCGAGCGGGTTCGTATATCCCTGGCCGCGAAGAAAATGAATGTTGCTCTTGGCCGCTGCGGCCCAGGCGGTCCGTGCTGCCTCGGAGGAGGCATCGCCAGGATTGATGAACTCTTGTCCCGCGTCGATAATGACGTTGCTGCGATACTTGTTCATCAGATCCTTTAGCCACTGGCGGCTCCACACGGCGAGGTAACACGACGCGGGTGTCGAGGACGAGCAAGCCGTCGTGCCTGCCGGAGCCGTGAGCGAATAGAAGTTGCCGCCGCCGAGTGCACTGGCAATCGCGTGGCTGTGGGACGAGTCCCACGTGTAGAGCGAAACCCAAACCAGCATGTGGTGCGAGACCGCCGAGGCCAGCAACGCATCGAAACCGGACGGCGTCATCGCGTTCGCCGCGTCGAGGGTGAACAGCATTCGCATGGCGTTTGCTCCCAGCCCTGCAATCTGATCGATTTCCTTGGTTTGACTCGCGCTGGCGACGACATCCTCGGGGCCCCGCGCGACAATGGCGCTCCCTTTGGCGTCGAGGATCTTGTTGCCACTCAGCTGGATGCTTGCGGTACTAGCGAGTGCGCCTCCGGAGCCTGCGGTGCCGCCAGTGCCAGCCCCGGTGCCGCCGGTGCCCGCCGCGGCGCCGGCGGTGCCGTGGGGTCCGCCCGAGTCGACCGTGCCGCCAGTGCTGCTGGAGCTGCCGCTACCGGCGGACGCGCCACCACTGCCTGTCCCGCCCGCGCCTCCTTGGGACACCGGGACAACCGATGTTGTCCCACCCGCCCCAGAGTCGGTCTTAGCATCTTGAGACGAGCATGCTGCCGTCATGGCGACGAGCACAACCATCACTCGGCACGAGAGCATTCGACGAGATGTCTCTATCATAGGGCCTCCTTGGGATCGGATGTCGACGCAATCATCGGGCAACATCCGTACAAAGCTTGCGTGCACGCGTGATATGCGCGAAGTGCCGGCGAAAGAGTCTAGCGTATCGCTTCAACGCGGGCGACGTTCGAGTGGAATCAGGGCTCCTGCAGCGCTGACCGACGAGTCGCGGTCATTTCAGTCAAACCGCGACATCGCGTTCGGACCGTGTGCCGAGTTGTGCCTGCATGGCGCCAACGCTGAGCTGCATTTCGCGCAAAAGGCGTCACCATGACGGCCTCGTCGGCGGGAACGCTTCTTGCTAATCCCGTGGACGTGCATTTGCCCAACACGACTTCGGCCCGGCTCGCGTACGTGTTCTTCGGTCTCCTCTCGTCGGCTTGCTCGGGAGGCGCGTCGCATCGTCCGGGCGCGCAGAGCAACGCGAGGTTTGCGCAAGACGCTGGGAACCCAACGCCTCGGGACGGAGGCACGCGACCGTGGTGGTCCGTCTGCTGCGTGCGGTGGGACGGCTGCGCGCAAGGTGCTTCCTGTGGCGGCGCCAGCAGCTGCTTCCAGGCTTCGAGCCTGAGCCCTGAGCTTGGAGCGCCATGCATCACGTGTTCGTGTGACTCGACGGGGCACTTCACCTGCACGGGTCCCAGCGTCGACATGTGCGCCGAAGGCTCCGCACGCATTGCGGACGACAGCGGGCTTGGGGACGGTGGCGTGTAGGTAGACGCTAACGATCACAGAGTCATGCGCGTAAGCATTCTTGGAGCACCTTCGCGCCGACCTTGGCGGTCGCGGTGTGTGCAGCATACGGAAACTCGCCGCCTTGGATCGCCGTGTCAGTCACGCTGACCGAATAGTGCGAGGACACGCCCGGGCACACACGGCGGCTCGCGGGCTTGAACGCGTCGCGTTGCCGGTAACCGTCCAGACCCGTATGGGCTGGCCCTCACGTCGCGCCGCGTGGAGTCGTCCGTGGCTTGCGCGCGCGCCAGCGAGCACCGCGTCCGCGTCCGGTCGGTTCCAGGTTTGGAATGCTCCGCAGGTCGACGAGCGCTTGCTGGCGGCTGATTGCGTGATCGACGGCGGCAAGATAGTCGGCCAGGGAGAAGGCGCCCGTGGTGGCAGCGAGCTCCGATAGGATGCGAAGCCGCGTCTGGGCGTCGTAGCGACCGACGGTGCGCTTGGTGGTGACGTCGACGATGGGCTTCTCGTGACCGACGAAACCCCAGCGCGAGTAGGCCTGTAGATTGCGTCCGAGCGCGCGCTGAGCCATGCGACTGCTCGGTCGCTCGGCATCTAGAAAGAATCGTTCGGCCGGGTCGACGCGCGCAAAGCCAGCACAGAGATAGTCGGCCATGTAACGCAGCTCGGCGTCGCTGGTAGCCGTCTTGGCGAACTCGAGCACGACCAACAACGCCTGTGGCCAGCGCATCTGGTGCATCGAGATACGCAGCTGCAGCGGGTGTAGAGTTGCCCAGTGGCCGAGCAGGTACTGCAACAGGATGGAGAGCAACCGAGGATCGTAACGGAGCATCTCGCCAGCAAGCGCGAGCAGCGCTTCGCGAGAACGTGGGCGGTAAGGCCACGGCCGGTTGCGGCCGACCGACGGCGCGCCCAGTGCAGCCAGCTCGTGATACAGACGCTCGAGCTCGGCCTCCGTCGGCGGATGCGCGAGTAGGCCGCTCACAGGCCGGCCTCATCGCGCAGGTCATCGAAGTAGTCGGCGGCCTTTTGCACGCCTGGATAGCGCTTGTCTGCCAGCAGCTCCAATTGCTTGTCGACGATGCCGAGGTCACTTGCGAGCTTGATCAGCTTGCGGGCATGCGGCCGGTCCTTGTCGCGGCCAGCGAAGCACTTCATGACGAGCAGGTCCTCGGGCCCGAGCGCATCCACTTGCAGATGCTTTCCCGAATAGACGGTGCGCAGGCGCGTGGCGTAGTCGGCGGGCAGGACCGCGGTGAAGGTCTCGAAATGTGCGTTGAGCCAATCGGGTGCGACGTTGAGCTGGTCTGCGACCTTGCGAGCGAGGCCGTCGAGCTCGGCGACCCGCAACCCCCCGCGAGCCGCGAACGCGTCCACGTCTTGAGTCGCGAGCGGGTGGTCGTAGGCAAGTGTCATGGCCGCGCCACCGCCGATGACGAGCCGAGCCGGTTCCCGCATGAGCGCGTCGAGCTCCACGAGCGCGCGGCGCATGAGCTTGGGATCGAGTGCCAATCTCGCCATGTGACCCGCATAATGACCAGTAATTGACAACTTGTCAATAAATGGTCCCGAACGACTCGGCGGACACGCCGACGGCCCCACAGCAGCTCATCAGAACGTCGCGTCGAACGTCACGTGGCCCGGTCCTGGATCTCCGGGACACACGGCACGCACGTTGCCGTGAAACACGGGCTCCGCCGAAGGTACGACAGATCCACGTCTGCGACCCGTGCAACTCGTCGAAATGGATCACGGCGGACTTGCACTTCGTGCTGGTGGGCGTGTTGTCGATCGTGAGCGGCACGTGGGACGCAAACATTCCGGCGTCGAAAACGACGCTCCACATGGCGATCCGTTGAGCACCGCCCGCATCATAGGACTCTATGTGCGTGCACGTAGCGCTCGGACCCGTGCGCGTGTCGCTCGCAACGACGACGTCACCCAGTGTCGCGGGCACGGCGTCGTCGAGGTGGTAGGTCAGGTCAGAGAAAATCTCCTGATTGATCGTGGCGACGTGTCTTGCGTCCGTTGGCAGGCCACCGACGGCGCGCTCCGGTGGAATGTGCAGAGTGTGCGCGCGTGTTCGTGCTGGCTCGGCACGGGCGGGCGCGTGCGTCGGGCAGCTACGGTGCCCAGACGGCGGATTCCACGGTCCAGTCCGCCGGTGCCACGCGCGCGGGCTCGCCCGGTGTTGCAAGCGTCCAGATGCCGAAGCCGCGCTCCCAGCCGTGCGCGTAGCGCGCCAAGAGCCGCTGGCCGCTGGGATCGAAGCTCAGCGAGTACGGTTGCGCGTCGGGCAAGGGCGTCGGGCCGCGTTCCAGGTGCTGCAGGTCCACAACGGACACGGGCCCTGCAGGCGAATCGTCCGGCCGTTCGAGGAACACGAGGTAGCGCGTGTCCGGCGACCAGCTCGCGAACGTGATCGCGCCCGGACCCACGCGCAGCGCAGTGTCGAGGTGTGCGCTGTCGGTGAGGAACAAGCCGTCGTCGTTGCTGAGCGCGATGTGACTGCCATCCGGAGCGACGAAGAACGAGCAGACGTGGTCGGTCTTGCCGCCGCCGACTCTCTCGACGCGCGCGTTGCCGCGCTTGACCACGTACAGCGCCCCGCACACGAGGTCATTGCCGACCAAGGTCCGATGCATCGGCACGACAGCGAGCTTGCCGTCGCTAGTGAACACGGGGTCATCGCCGTCGCCGAGCAGCGGCCCGCCGTCCGCAGTTTGCAGCTCGGTGATCGCGCCGCTCGCGACCTCCAGCGCGCGCATGCGGCAGTTCGTCTCGAATGGGCCCGCCGCGTACACGAGCCACTGGTCGTCGGGGCTGATCCATGCGCCGCGTCCGGTCGGCATCATCATGGGCAGCGGCGTTTCATGCGTCGTGTCGTCGACGTCGACCAACACCGCGTTCATGTCGAGGGCTTGTGGGTCCGTATTCAAACGCACGACGAGGTGTCGTTTGGACGTTGCGGCGACGTAGGTCGGTTGGTCGCCCCAAGGATCGCGGGTCGTGCCATCGGCCATCAGGATGCGCGTGTGGTCTACGACCAACAGGGTCGCGAACGCGTCTTCAATGCCGAGCACCGAGGTGCCGCGCGTCAGCGTCGAGCCGCGCGCGCTGTCCGGCGCAAGCGACAGATCGATGCCGAGCGCACTGACCAGATAGCTGCTCCAACCTTGCGAAGTCCATGCCGTCAGCCAGCGTTGGTTGGGCGCGATCGTGAAGGAGTCGACGCTCAGGCCGAGTGGGCTCTGGCGCTGTGCGGCCACACTGCCGTCCACACGCGTCGCGTAGAGCGCGCTCTCCCCGGACGCAGCGAAGTCGCCGAGCATCAGCACGGCCCCGTCGCCGATCGATGTCACGGAGCTGACGCGACCGCCGGGCTCATCCGGTACCGCCAAGAGCTGCGTGGTGAGCGTGCCGTCGGTCTCCAGCACACCGCCGAGCGTGCCTGCCGACGGATTGACGTAGCCGTCGGGATAGCTGATGTGATCGCCGATCGGCGCGCTGGCCAGGCCGAACACCCCCGGGCCGATCGGATCGAGCTCACGCGCTGTGGTGCTGCCATCCAGCGCCAAGCGAAACAGCTGTGTCGACGTGGGCGAGAAGATGTAGCCGGGGTTCTCGATGTAGTAGAGCGCTTGCTCCGTGAAGACCGCGTCCACCTCTCGACCCGTCAGCTTCAGGAGGAGTTGCAGCTGCTTTGCTGCGCGCGTGAGCAAGGTGTGCGGGCCGAACCTGTCAAACAGCAACACGTACTTGCCGCTCGGATCGAGCCGCGCGCCCTGCACGCGTCGCGAGGGCGCAGGGCCGTACGAAAGCGTCTGTGCCTGCAGGTCGACCATGACGACGGCGGAGGCTTCGCCTTCGTAGAGCGCGTAGCGACAGTCGCTCGAGAAGCCATCCCAATCCAGGATGTGCTGCTCGGCGTCGAACGTCTGCAAGGTGAGCGTGCTGGCGTCTGTCACCTGCAACACCTGCAGCGAGCTTTGCCCGCTGACCACGTCGGTGATGGCGCGATCGCCGCAGACGGCGACGCGCCCGAGGCTCGGGAAGCGCTCGCTCAGCCAGATTGGATCGCCGCCATCCCAGCGATACGAGACCCAGCCGCTCGGCGAAT
>JADGRE010000263.1 GCA_017881185.1 Pseudomonadota bacterium
GCAGCCGGGCTAGCAACGCAACGCTCCACCGAAAAAACCGTGTCGGTACGTGGGTGTGGTGCGTTCAGCGCACTGCCGTGGGGTCGATGGTCACACGCAACTTGTGCTCGGGTGCGGGCGTGGCAGCGACCGCGATCAGCGTACCCGCACCGACCGCGACCAGCGCGAGCGCAGACCACACGTACCAGCGCCGCCACAGGGGACTCGGTGTCACGGCGGGTGAAGCGGCGAGATGCAGCGCGGGCGAGCCCGCTTGGCCTCGCAACCACGCCTGTGCATCCGCAAACTCGCCGACGCGCAAGGACAGCGAAGACGCCTGCCCGCGCAGCTGACCGCCTTCGCTGCGTTCGGGACGCAAGCAGGCGCGCGGCGTGCACCTGAGCCAGAAAGCACGCTCGGCACGGGCGTGGAGGATGACGAGCGAGCCGAGCGCCGGCACCGAGCGTCGGAGCTGAGCGAGGGCGGCCGGGAGCACCGCAAAGTTGGCGTTGTCCGCGGCAGCAAGCACCGCCTGCAACTGGACGAACGCAGGGTCGGGCACGAGCGTGAGCAGTACCTCTGCGCCCCGACCTTGTTCCACCTCGAGCACGGTCCCGTAGCCAAGGTAGCCAGGCGCACTCACCCGCAGGACGTGCGCGCCGGCGCTGGTCCGCAACAGCACGGGCGAAGGGCCGACGCGCGTGTCGTCGACGAACACCTCGGCGCCGGGGGTATCGACGCGGATCTCCACCTCGCCGCCGAGGCTGCTGCTGGCCTCATCCCAGATCCGGCTGGCGAGCGCGACCACGTCGGGGCTGGCCTCGCCGGCAAGCAGCCGCCGACGCGGGTCGAGCCGCGCCGCTCGGCGCAGGGAGGCTTCGGCCAAGCCCCCGAGACCGGCCTGCGCAGCGGTGATACCCAGCTGCAGCTCGACCTCGGCATAGAAGGCCACGGCCCCGGGCACCGCGAGCGCGCTTTGGGCGAGGTTTTGGGCCTCCGAAAGGCGCAAGAGCGCGCTGCGTTCATCGAGCTCGGCGGCGCGGCTGCGGGCCTGCGCGAGCAGCGCGTCGACCTGGGCCAGCGCACGCAACGCCGTCGGGTCGACACCGTCTCGTTCGGCGATCAGCCAGGCACGTGGGTCGGTCACCAGGCGGGCGGAAGCATGCTGCTCGGCCAGACTCGCCTGCAGCTGCGACAGCGCGCTCTGAGCAACAGCCGTGTCGGTGTCGGCACCCGCGAGCACCAGCGCCACGCCGGCCGGCGCTTGGCCTGCCGCCTCGGGTTCGGGCTCGGCTTGGGCGCTTTGGCTGGAAAACGACCAGCCCAGAACGCACGCCACGCCAAGAAAACTGCGGGAAATCAGGCTTCGGCACGCTGAAACGTGCCCGCGCGCCCCGGTTTGCGGGCGCCTTGCGAGGCCTTTTTCCCTCATCTATGGTACCGCGCCCTTCCCCCGAAAAGCCGGCGCCTCGCCGGTAGCCGCGCACACGTGCCGGCGGAGAGATTCCCGTGCTCGAGAGCATACTCCAGAAGTTCCGCGGCATCGTGCTTGGGTTCATGGTGCTGTCGCTGAGCGCGGTGTTCGTGCTGCAGTTCGGCGGACCGCAGGCCAAGGGTTGCAGTCAACGCGGCGGCGGCGCGTACGCCGCGTCGGTGTACGGCGACAAGATCACCGCCAACGAGTTCCGCGGCGCGTATGCGCTGGCCGGCGGTGGCAACGTGCCGCCCGAGTTCGCCAAGCAGAACAAGCTGGAAGAGATGGTGTTGCAGGGCTTGGTCGAGCGCTCGCTGCTCGCGCGTCAGGCACGCGAGCTCGGCTTCAACGCGAGTGAAGAAGACGTGATGCAGAAGATCGCCGATGACGGCGTGGTGCACATGTCGATGTCGGTGAACGCCGGCCCGTACTTGCCGCCGTCCGGTCCGCGCCGCGTGGACTTCAAAGACGCCAAGGGCAAGTTCAACAAGGAGAACCTCAGGAAGTTCATCCAGTACCAGCTGCGCCGCAGCGTGGAAGAGTTCGGCGCCGAGCAGGTGGAAGAGACCCTGGCGCAGCAGATGCGCGAGGCCGTGGTGACGCAAGTCACCGTGAGCCCGAACGAGGTCTGGGACAGCTACGTGCGCGAGAAGGAGAGCGTCACGCTCAAGTACGCGCGCTTCTCGCCGGTGTACTACCGCAGCTCGCTGCAACCCAGCGTTGCAGAGCTGGAAGCCTTCATCAAGGCCAACCAGAAAGACGTCGACGCCGAGTACGAGCGCGAGAAGCACCGCTACACCGGCCTGGAGAAGCAGGTGCACGCGCGCCACATCTTGATCAAGGTGGAAGAGAGCGCTTCGGTCGAGGCGAAAGAAGCAGCCCGTAAGCGCGCCTACGATTTGCTCGCGCGCGCCAAGAAGGGCGAAGACTTCGCCACGCTGGCCAAGCAGTGGAGCGAAGACAGCGGCAGCGGCAAGAAGGGCGGCGATCTCGGCTGGAACCCCAAGGGCCGCATGGTCAAGCCCTTCGACGACGCGCAGTTCGCCCTCAAGCCCGGGCAGCTGTCGGAGCTGGTGGAGTCGCAGTTCGGCTACCACATCATCAAGGTCGAAGGCGTGCGCGAAGGCGACGTGCCGGTCGACGAAGCCAAGCGCGAGCTGGGCGAGAAGCTGTACTTCGACCGCAAGGCCGGCGAGCTCGCCAAGGCTGCAGCTGACAAGGCATTGGCGGAGCTGAAGGCGGGCAAGGACATCGACGCGCTGAACGCCGAGCTTTCCGGCCAGCCCGCTTCTGTCGCAGGTGCCGCCGGTGCCGAGGCCAAAGAGCCCGACCCGCTGGCGCCGCAGTTCCGCGACACGCGACCCTTCGGTCGCACCGACTCGCCGATCGCCGGGCCCTTCGACGCCTCACCCCTGGTGCGCGTCGCGTTCGAGATGAAGGAAGACAAGCCGCTGCCGGAGTCGCCCATGAAGCTCGGCGACGAGCTGGTGGTGTATCGCCTGGAGCAGCACCTGCGCGCCAAGCGCGAAGAGCTGACCGACAAGGACACCCAGCGCATTCGCGACGGCCTGCTCGCGCAGAAGCGCCGCGATGTGCTCACCGACTACGTGCGCAACCTGCTCAAGAAGGCGCAAGACGAGAAGGCCGTGGTCGTCGACGAGTCGGCGCTGCACGTGCAGGCGACGGACGACAACTCGTAAGGAGCCCAGCATGCGCCGGGGGATCGTTCGGGAGCGCCACGCAAAGAACCGCGCCGGCAAGCGCGGCGGCCCCGAGCTGGCCGAGCTGGTCGTGCGTGGCGCGGCAGCGAGCGGTGACGAGCCCGCCCTGCTGCAACAGACCGGTCACGTCGTGCATCGCTCGACGCTGCCCAACGGGCTGCGGGTCATCAGCGTACCGCAGCCGCACCTGCACACCGCGACCCTCTCGGTGTTCGTGAAGGTCGGCTCGCGTCACGAGAGCGCGCGCGACAACGGCATCTCGCACCTGCTGGAACACATGTTGTTTCGCGGCTGCGCACGCTATCGGTCGGCGTACCTGCTGAACCGCGAGATCGAGGAGCTGGGCGGAACGCTGCACGGCGCGACGCATTCCGACTCCACGCTCTTCGAGGTGTCGCTGCCGCCCAGCAACGTCGAGCGCGGCATCGCGATTGTGGGCGCGTTGTTCGCGCAGCCGAGCTTCACGGACTTGGCCGTGGAGAAGCGCGTCGTGCGCGAGGAGATCCTCGAGTACCTCGACGAAGACGGCCGCGAGGTCGACCCGGACAACGTCTCGCGCCAGCTCATCTTCGGCGGGCATCCGCTGGGCATGACCATCACCGGTAGCCTGCACAACCTCGAGCGCTTCGCACAGAGCGACCTGCGCGCGCACATGCGCCGCTACTACGTGGCCAACAACATGGTGTTGTGTGTGGCGGGCGCCGTGCACGAGCGCACGGTGTTGCGTGCTGCGCTGCAGCACTTCGGTGGGCTGCCCAGTGGTGCGATCGTGCCGCCACAGGCGAGGCACTCGGCACGCGGTGCGGCTCGGCTGTGCTGCGTGGACAGCCAGGGCCCGCAGACCGATGTGCGCCTGTCCTTCACGACCTTCGGCGCCAACGACCCGCGCTACCTCGCGCTCGAGCTGCTGGTGCGTGTGCTCGATGACGGCATGAGCACGCGCCTGCACCGGCGCGTGTGCGAAGAGCTGGGCCTCGCGTACGAGGTGTTCGCCACGCTCGAACCCTACGAGGAATGCGGCGTGCTCGACGTGGGCGCTGCAGTCGAGCACGCGACCGTGCCCGTGTTCATCCGCCACGCCCTGCGGCTGCTCGCAGAGCTGGCCGACAAGCCGGTGTCCAAGCAGGAGCTCGACAAGGCCAAGCGCCGCTACCAGTGGCAGCTCGAAGCCATCCTCGATGACGCCCAGGCCATGTGCACGCACTACGGACAGCGCGCGCTGCTCGGGCAAGACGGGCATCTGGGGGCGCTGCGCGCGCAGGTGCAGAGCACGACGGCGGCGCAGCTGCGTGCCGTGGCGAGCGAGATCCTGCAGCGTTCGCGCTTGCACGCGGTCGCCGTGGGCACGCTCGACCGCAAACAACGCCAAGCCGTCAAGCGTGCGCTGCTGACGCTCGGGCCAAGCGACCGACCCAGCGCGCGGGCGCGCACGCGACAAGCACACACGAGCTCCTGACCCTGCTCGCCTCGGTCAGGTTGCGCATCTTCCTGAGCTCACCCAGACCCCGATCCCGGTGGCGTATCAACGCGTGGTGCACGAAGGCGTGCAGCTACCACGGCTCACCGTGCTCGGTCAGACCAGCCAGAGCAAGCTGCTGCACGGGCCGCGCTTGCCGTCCGTCGGCTTGCTACTGCTGCTGGCTGGGTGCGTGGGTATCTGGCAGCTCGGTGCGCGCATGGAACGCGCGCGTCGAACCGACAGCACCAGCGGAGCCGCTCATGGCTCGCAGCTGACGGCGGCGGGACGTGGCTGCCTGCGCAGCGCTTCCACTTCGCGCTTGAGCGCGTCGATCTGCTGGGCCTGCACCTGCACCGCGGCGACCGCCATGCTCAGGTAGCCGTACAGGTTCACGCGATCGCCGCGCGTCGCCGGGCTCGGCTCCACGTCTTCGAGCAGGAAGCCCAGCTGCGGCACCGCGTTCGGATCGTCTTTGTACTCGTAGGATGCCAGCGGGATGGTGAGCAGATCGTGGTAGACGCGCTCGCGCTGTGCCGGGGTCAGGTACGAGATGTCTTGCTTGTAGTGTGCCCGCGATCTTGGGCAACCCTGCGTCTTGGGATCGGTGCTCGCACACGAAAGCTGAGTGCGACAACCGTTGACCAGATCGCACTTGTCGCCACTCTGCGTGCAAGGCGCGCCTGCCTTCTGTGCGACGCAGTTGGTGACGCTGGGGTCGTCGAAGGGCGTGGCGCTGCACACCGGAGCGCCGCAGGTCTCGTGCCAGGTGAGGCCGGACGGGTTCATTGCAGCGTCGCCTGCTGCGCTTGCAAGGCAAGCAGTCAGCGTCTGAGTCGGTGTGAAGCCGCAGCTGCCGCCGGCTTGACGTTCGCAGGTGGCCTTCTGGTAACAAGCGAACTCCGGGCGAAAGATGCAGTCGCTCACGACCGGTGGCGCCGAGGCTTCGACGCACAGCTCGCTCGAGCAACCACCGCGCACGCAACCGCCGCCGGCGTCGGTGATGTGACCGCCGCCATCGACTGCAGGCTGGCCAGCACCGGCGTCGTGTCCAGTAGACCCCGTGCCGCTGCCGCCCGTGGCGCCCGAGCCACCCGATGCACCGTTTCCAGCAGTCACCTGGCTGCCGCCGCCATCGTTGCCGGCCGACGTACCTGGATGCTTCGTGCTCGGACACCCCGAGATGAGCCACAGCACAGACAACGTGAACAAAACTCGTGCACCGTCGCGACGCATGGCCACCTCCCTGCAGGTGCTGGCAGACTAGCGCGTAAGCCAAGCGCTTGCCACGAGCGGCACGCAACTATGCGACACTGCGGCCGAACCTCGCTGCGCAACCCGGAGGAGATCATGTCCCAAGCCC
The DNA here is from genome assembly GCA_017881185.1 of Pseudomonadota bacterium. GTDB lineage: Bacteria > Myxococcota_A > Polyangia > Polyangiales > JAFGIB01 > JADGRF01. The sequence continues at coordinate 5,994 of JADGRE010000263.1, forward strand.
ATTCGTTCACGCTCGCGGCCGCGTTATGCGCAGCCTCGCTGTCACTTGCAACGGCCGCGCACGCCCAGGAGGGCGGAAGCTCCGCGCCCGCCGCGCGCACCGGCTTCCAGCTGGCCGTGCGGGCAGGTTACGCCGTGCCCATGGGCAAGTTCGACGCCGGCGCCGGCGAAGACATGTCCAACGTGTTCTCCGGCCAAGTGCCGTTCACGGTCGACGTCGGCGCCAAGGTCACCGAGAACATCTTCCTCGGCGGCTACGCGGGCCTGGCTGTGGGCGGTACGGCCGGCACCTGGAATTTGGCAGAATCGACCGCACCACGGCGAGCACGTGTGCCGCATCCTGTCGTGCCGGGCGCAGCACGATCAGCCCAACGAAGATTTCGGGCGGATAGGCGCGGATGTTCGAGAAGTCGAGGTCAAGCGTGACGATCGCTCTCTGCTCGAGCCTGCAGACCTCCGCTACCGTCGGAT
>JADGRE010000264.1 GCA_017881185.1 Pseudomonadota bacterium
CCGAAGCACAGCCGCGCGTGCCTTGCGCTGCTGGCGTCGGTGCTGCTCGTCTCGGCCAGCTCGGGCTGCGCAATCTTCACCAGCAAGGGTGACTACGCCGACTACCGCGCGATTCGTCTGGCCAGCGACGAGCAAGCGCAGCTCTTGGCCATGCAGCGCTACGTCGCGCGCCACCCGGGTGGTCACTGGCGCGCCAGTGTGCAGGCCACGCGCGAGCAGCGCGATGTGGCCAGCTTCGAAGCGCACAAGGCGACGCGCGAAGGGCTGCAAGACTACCTACGCGCGTTTCCCGACGGCGTGTTCGCAGCGCAAGCGCGCTCGCGGCTGTCGGCGATCGCGTTGATCGACCAGCGCAAGCAGCAAGAGGCGGCGCACGCGCAGCAGCTCGCCGCCGAGCGCAAGCAGCGCGAAGCCGAGCTCGCGCGCACCTGGGTGAGCCGCTTCGTCGGTTACTGGAGTCGCACGTTGAGCGCTTTGTCGGCGTGGGGGCAGGCCATCCCCGAGGTTGCGCAGCAGAACCCTGCGTTCTCGCGAGCGTTCGGCGCAGAGCCGCGACCACGCTGCACGCGCGACGAATGCGTGAAGTACTACACGAGCTCGTATGGCGTGCCCGTGCCGGGTGGTACGCGCGTCGAGCGCAGCTTGTCGCTCTTGCTGCGGCTGCGCATGAAAGACGGCAAGCTCGAGCGTGCCGAGCTCTTGCTGCCGGAGCGGGGTTTTTCGCGTTGGTTCGAGATCGAGCAGCGCCGCGCCGTGGTCGATGGCGATCCCGAGGCACGCACTGCGGCCGTGCAGTGGGCGCAAGCGGCGCTCCTGGCGCTGGTGAACGCGCTCGGCAGCGACGTCGCGCCCGGGCCTGCGGACTACGTGCTGACGCCGATCGATCGGCCCGCGATCGGCCCGACCGGCGAGCTCACCGATGTCACCGCGGAGGACCCGAGCGCACCACGCAACCGCTTGAGCAACCCGCAGCCAGGTCAAGGTCCCGACGCGACGCCCGACGTGGCGGAGCTGGTGAAACCCGACGAACGGCCCGCCGCGGACATGGTGTTTGCGCCGTTGCAGGTCGACAAGAACGGCCACGCCGCGAGCCCGGCAGCGCTTGCTCCATCGGCGGCAGCGGCCGCTGCGGCCGACGCCGAGGCAACGCAGCCTTCGGGCGAAGTGATGGTGATGGCTCCGCTCGCTGTGCCCAAGGAGGGTGAGTCGACCGCTTCGCCGCGTGCGCCCGGTGCCGCACAGCCCGCTGTTGCACCGCCACCAGCCGCTGCCGAGCCGGTCGCTGCGGCACCTGGGCTGACCCGCGTGTTCCAGTGGCACTCGCTGCGTCTGGTCGTGTTTGCCGCTGCGGGCGACGCGGCGTCTCCAGCCTACGACGGACTCGTCATCGAGCGACTCCCGCCGCCGGTCGCACCTACCGCAGCTGTTCGTGCGCTGCGGTCTGCGCGCCATTGACCCTACACTCAGACATCCGCATAGTTTCACGCGTTTCTGAAACTTGGTGGATCTCGCCGCCTCGGCCGCAGCCGTGGGCCCGGCCGTGATCTCGGAGGCCTACGATGATTCCGGCCGCAGCTTTCGGTGTCTTGCAGCACACCGCCCAGACCCATTCGTCGGCAGCCAATGCTGGCGAATACATGTCTCAAATCCATGAGTTGCTGCACGAAGCTCTACCGGCTCTAGAGGCACTCCTGACGCGTGCGGCGGAGCGCGGTCCAACCCCGCTCGACGCGGCTTCCAAGCAGCTCGTGCTGGCCGGTGGCAAGCGCGTGCGCCCGCTCGCGACGCTGCTCGTGACGCGCGCTTGCGGTGGCGACGTGGCCCGTGCGGTGCCCCTTGCTGCCGCGGTGGAGCTCGTGCATTCGGCGACGTTGCTTCACGACGACGTCATCGATGAAGGCGAGGAGCGGCGCGGCCGACCGGCCAGTCGCGTGCTGTGGGGCAACCTGGTCTCGGTGCTATCGGGGGACTTGCTGCTGACCTCGGCTCTCGAGCTGGTGGATGGTGCCGGGGTGGAGGGCGCGATGGCGGACACGCTATCCACCATGCAGCGTCTGATCGGGGGCGAGGTCTTGCAGCTCAAGGCACGCGGTCGAGACGATCTCGGCATCGAGGGTTACCTGGAGATCGTGCGTGGCAAGACGGCTTCTTTGTTCGCCAATGCCTGCCGGGCCGGTGCGCGCGCGGCGGGCGCGTCGGCGGCGACGATCGAGGCAGTCGGCCTGTTCGGCGAGCGCGTCGGCATCGCGTTCCAGATCATCGACGACGTGCTCGACCTCGAGGGCGTGCCACACGAGGTCGGCAAGCGTCTGGGCCATGACCTCGCCGAGGGCAAAACCACGCTGCCCCTGGCGCTCGCGCTGCAAGAGGATTCCGCCTACCTGCGGCCGTTGCTGATCACCGCGCGTGCCGGCGACACCATCGCCGCGGCGCGCGTGTCGCAAGCGCCGTCCGTGCGTCGCGCTTGTCAGGAAGCGCGCGCGTTTGCGCTGCGCGAGACCGAGTCCGGGCTCGAGAAGCTGGCGCAGCTGCCACCCAGCCAGGAGCGCGAGCTGCTCGCACAGCTGGTGCGTGGCTTGATCGAGCGGCGCGCGTGATGGGCGAGGGCAGCATGCAAGAGTCCGCATTCGACGCGCGCGCTCCCGCAGAGAGCGAATCGGAGCAGCTTCCGAGCCCCGAGCTGTGGGAGAGCGAGCGCATCGTCAGCGACGCCATCGGCCGGCTCATGGTGGTGTGGGGCTTCAAGCGCAACATGGGTCGCGTCTGGACGCTGTTGTACTTGTCCGACGAGCCGCTGCGTGCGGACGCCTTGCGCGAGCGCCTGCAGCTGTCGGCAGGCGCCGTCTCGATGACGCTGGGCGAGCTGGCGCGCTGGGGCGTGGTGCGCAAGGTGTTTCGGCAGGGCGACCGTCACGACTACTACGAGGCCGAGAGCAGTCTGTGGAAGATGATCTCGCGCGTGTTGCGGGAGCGCGAGCGCGCCGAGGTGCTCTTGGCCATCGAGGCGCTCGAGGACGGTCTGGCTGCGCTCGAGCGCTTTGCCGAGCAGGCTGTGAGCGCTCCGGCGCGAGCACGCATCCAGCGCGAACGCATCGAGCAACTGCTCGAGTTGGCACGCCTTGGCCGCAGCATGCTCGACGCGTTGATCGATCACGCGCGCATGGATGTGAGCTGGTTGCCGCGTTTCAGGCTTGGTCGCCGAACCTGAGCTGTACGAGCAGCCGCGGGCCAGGGCGCGCAAGCCGGCCACATCGCGGTGTTGCGAGTCCGCGGCCGCACACCTATCGTGGCGGCGGATGAACCTCGAGCTCCTGTCGGCGCGTTTGCGCGCGTTGCCGCGCTGGCAGCTGGCACTGATCTTTGCGCTGCTCGGGTTCGTCGTGGTGCTGCCGTCCCTCGGTCTCGGCGTGGCTGCGCTCGACGACGCGGCGCAGCGATTCTTCATCCGCGCACACTTGCACCGTGAGCCCTGGGTAGGGCGCAGGCCTTGGTACGACATCTACAACCTCTGCCCGGGCGACCCGACGGTCGCCGTGCTTGAGCGCTTCAACTGGATGCGTCCGTGGTGGGCATGGCCGGGTCTCAAGGTGCGGTTCTTTCGGCCTCTGGCGGCGGCGAGCTTGTACTTCGACTACGCCGTCTTCGGCGATCACCACTGGCTTGCGCACCTGCACAGCGCGCTCTGGTATGCGGCCACCTGTTTCAGCATCTCGCTGATGCTGCAGCGGCTCACGCGCAACTGGGCCGCCGCGCTGATCGCTTCGTTGCTCTTCGTTTGGGACGACGCGCACGCTTCTCCGGCGAGTTGGCTGGCAGGGCGCAACGCGTTGATCGCCGCGACCTTCGTCGGCTTGTCGATGATCGGCTACGACGCCGCGGCACGCGCGGGCAGACGCTGGGCGGGCACGGCCAGCATCGCGTGCCTCGCCTGCGCACTGCTGGCCGCCGAGAACGTGGTCAGCGCGCTGCCATGGTTTCTTGCGTACGCCGTGTTCATGGATGCGCGCCGGCCGGTCCTACGTGTGGCAGCGCTCGGATCCGTGCTCGCCACCGTCGCAAGCTGGTTGTTGCTGCACCACGCCCTGGGCTTCGGCACGCGCGGTTCCGGCGCCTACCTCGACCCAATCTTCGACTCCCGCGCGTATTTCGCGGCCCTGCCAGCGCGCTATGGGATGCTGGTGCATGCTCAGCTCGCCGCACCGTGGCAGCTGTCAGGCGTGGTCCCGTTCGGGCTCTTGCAGGGCATCGAGTGGGCGGAGAACAATCTGCTCTTGCCGGCGCTGGTGGTGTTCGTGGCACGCAACGCCGATCGCGATCGTGAACTCGCGTTCTGGAGCGTCGCCGGAGTGCTGGGCCTCTTGCCGCTGACGGCGGCAGACCCGCACGAGCGCTTGCTCACCCACGGCGGGGTCGCGCTCTGGATGGTCGTAGCGCATTTCCTGGTCGCAGTTTGGCGCAGCAGCGCACGCGCCAGAGGGCTGTGGCGGGTCATCGGACTGGCTGCGATTGCGAGCGTGCTCGTCGTGCACGCGCTGCTGTCGCCGGTGGCGCTGGCGCTCGCCGCGAGCCCGCCGCGCACTGCACCCGGGGCACACTTCACCGCGCAGGCGCTGCTCGATCACGATGCGCAGTGGCGTTACCGCGACCTCGTGTTCGTGAACGTCCCGTCGCTCTTGACGCTGCTGGTGTTCGCGAGCGAGCGCGTGCGTCGCAAGCTGCCGTTGGCGGCGCGTATGACCGCCCTCGGCGCGACCGCCAATGAGGTCGAGGTCACGCGACTGGACGAGCGCAGCTTCGAGATCTACTCGCCGGCCGGCTATCTGCAGGACACCTTCTCGAGCTTCTGGCGAGGCCCCAGCGTGCCGCTACGCCAGGGCGAGCGCGTGCGCATGCGGGGCGTCGACGTGCAGGTCATTCGGCTCACGCCGGATCTGCGACCGCTACGGATTCGGTTCCGTTTCGGGGTGCCGCTCGAGGATCCCACGCTCAAATTCGTCTACTGGGCGCACACCGATTTTCGTTTCTTCAGCTTCGGGAAGATCGGCCAACGCATGGTACTTCCAGCGGATTTCGACACGAGCGACCAACAGGAGGAGTCCCTCGTGCGCTGAGCTGGCTTGGCATTGTGAGCCCCACTACTTGAGTTTTCGCTCACTGCGACGCACGGTGTGCTGAATTCGTACAGCGGGCAGAGGGTGGTCATGGCCAAGAGACGCGTTGTGGGTGGGTGGCTGGTGGCGGTTGCGCTGGCAGGTTGTGGCGGCACCAAGACGAACGCGGTGGAAGACCACTTCGGTCAGACCTGCATGCCGGGCGCGTTCGTGTCTTGCGGGTGCTCCGGATCTGCAGGGCAGACCTTCACGCAGACCTGCACAGTGACCGGAACCTACGGCGCGTGCACGTGTCCGGTGTCCGCGGCCGGCGCTGCAGGTGGCTTCGCGGGTGTTGGCGCTGGGATGACAGCTGGCACGTTGGCCGGGAGTGGTGTGCAATCGTACGCCGGGACGACGGCCGGTGTGTCGCCGACATCTGGCACGGGCGTGGCCGGCATGCTCGGTGCGGGGGCGGGCGGCGTCGCTGGCGGTACCGCGGGCGTCAGCGGTGGCACGGCTGGTGCGGGTGGTGCTGCTGGGAAGCGCGGCATGACCAACAAGGACCCGAAACTTCCGACGATCACCGCGACCTGTCCGACGCTCGCGACCGGCATGGTCACAGTGATGGGCCAGCAGGTTCAGCTGTGGGTCGGCACGAAACAAGCCGATAAGAAGGGCGCCGTGTTCTTCTACTGGCACGGCACCGGCAGCCAATCGAGTGAAGCGGCGCTGCTCGGTCCGGCGTTGAACGAGATCCAATCCGAAGGCGGCATCGTCGCGTCGTTCACCACGACCACGAGCCTGGGCACGAACACCGGCAACAACGTTTGGTACACCGGTGACTTCGCGATGGCCGACATCATCCTCGCGTGCGCCGTGCAGCAGCTGAACATCGATACGCACCGCATCTACACCGGCGGTTGCAGCGCAGGCGGCCTGCAGTCAGGCGCGATGGTGTACGGGCGTTCCAGCTACCTGGCGGGTGCCATGCCGAACTCCGGTGGCATCGTGCCGATTCCCGGGCTGACGACGTTCGACGATCCGTCGCACGTGCCATCGCTGATCACGACGCATGGCGGCGCCGCGGACATGGTGGGCGTCAGCTTCTCGCAGACCAGCGCTACGGAGGACAACGACATCGCGAGCAAGGGCGGCCTCGTCGTCGACTGCGATCACGGCGGCAAGCATTGCGCGGCTCCGGCGGACGACATCGCTGGGCAGTGGACCTTCCTGAAGGCGCATCCGTTCGGCGTGTCGCCGGACCCGTACGCAGCTGGGCTGCCGGCGACCGGCTTCCCGTCGTACTGCAAGATCATCAAGTGATGCGACCGCGAATCGGCTGAGATCGTTCGGCCCGGTGCGG
>JADGRE010000265.1 GCA_017881185.1 Pseudomonadota bacterium
AGCTGCGCAGGTGGGTGACGCGGAGCGGGGCGGCTGGCAGACTCGGCACACGCTTAATGCCGGCTACCGCCACTGAAGCCCAATGTCGTTAGGGGGACTGACGAGAGCAGGCCCAGAACCTGCACCGGAGAAGAGATCATGTTTGGAGCGACTGACGCAGGCACAGTTGGTATGGCTATCCTGATTGCCGTGGTTTCCGCGTGCGGTTCCTCCGATGCTGGAACCGAGCTGCCGGTCGGCTGGGCGGGTGCAGAGCGCATCGCGCAGTTCACTCAGATGGAGTGTGGCGGACCCCAGGGCCCCGGCTCTCCCCCGGAAACGATCCGAGCGGCGGGCACCGTCAATGGGCTCGATGTCGACTATGAGAACGCGAACTTTCGATGCGCGCAGTTGGTCGAAGGTTTTGTGCGCCGCACAGGTCCGATGGTCGACATCTTGGTGCAGCCGATCGACATGCACCCCGACAAGGTCGCAGGGTGCGATTGCAGCTACCACATCAAGACCTCGATCAACACCGAGGCGGGAGCGTTCAAAGTCGCCGTCTATCGACGCTGGGACGCTCTCACCGTGCCCAACGATCCTGTGAAGATCGGACAGGTCGATGTGAGCGTGCCGGCGAAGAACTAGGAACCGCAAAGTGGCCCCCTAACTAGAACTTGCAGCTGACGAAGGACCGCCTATCGCGCGGCAGAAACACCCCCGCACGCCGGCCGGCGACGGTTGTGGTAAGCTGCCACCAGAGTCGCGGGCCCGCGGCCGCGGGCCGCGCGACCTACTGGCGGGTCTTCGCCGCGGAAGCCGATTTGGGCGGACAAGAACCAGCTTCGTGCGCGGGTCTCTGGCAACCGCGAAAGCCAGCCCCGCGGTAGTCCGAAGACGCAAGACAGTCGCTATCGGTTTGGACGGGGTAATGAAGAAGAGTAGACCGCCTTTGATTCTCGGCCTCGGACTGCTTGCTGCCTGCTCAGGGCTGGACCAGGGCAACTGTCGCAAGAGCGTGTCGGTAGCTGCCGAGGTTCATGTCGAGTCGCCAACTGGGCTCCCGATCGATTCCGTGAGGTTGACCGGCTCATTGAAGGTGGCTTGTACCGACGACGAGCCCGACGGTGGGTCCAGCACCCGCGCGTACTCCTGTTGGGCTCCAGCCGGTGCGTACACGGCGATCGTGTCCAGCGGCGCGCTTACGTGGTCCAAGAGGTTCGTCACAAGCGCGAACGATGCGTGCGACCACGCAGTCACTGAGCAGCTCTCGTTTGTGCTGGACCCGAAAACAGCCGACAAAGCCTGAGAGCCACCCAACTAGGGACGATGAGGTGGCGCAGCTGTCAAGGACGCACGTGACCTTCTCGCTCTTTGGAGCGTAACGCGAAAGCGGCTTTCGGTTCCGACACAGAGCGCGCAGCACCGCCCGCCGCCGGCAGCGGCAGCGAGCTAAAGCAATTCCGTGGAACCGCCGCGTGCGCCCTCACACGCATCCGCCGCCAACCACATCTGCTGCGTGCGTTCTTCCGCGGTGCGGACCTGTCTCTTTAGCAGACACGAAGGTCAGTAGTGCGGGCTACCAGCCCGCCTTTACCGTGCCCCGCTCGCGGCGCATCCTTTGAAGCATGAAGACGTATCTTGCTTTGCCCCTCGCGCTGACGCTGCTCGCCCGCCTCGCCGCCTGCACGACGTCCAACGCGAACAACAACGACAGCGGCTCCAACACGGGCGCCCTCACGCCGTGCGACCCGCTGGCCGCCAAGCCCATCACGCTGGGCACGATCATCGGCATCGGCAAGGACACCGACGGCACGCTGTACGTCGACGCCGCGAACGGCGTCTTCGTGTCGGACGGCAACGGCAAGCTGCTGCGGCAGGACGCGGTCGGCACCGGCCAGTCGGGAAACAACGAGTTCCTCATCACCTTCGGGCCCGCGGGCGGCGACACCACCACGTGGCGCAACCTGCTCGTCGAGACGCAGGGCGCGAAGGCGACCGCGATGGCGCTCGGTCCGACGAGCTCCAAGGCATTCCTCAACGCCGCGCCCCCCGGCATCACGACGCTCACGCTCGTCGACGCCTCGACCGTCGCCGGCCTGACCGTGGTCAACACGGGCAGCGAGATCTCCTACGTCGCCGACGTCTCGAACGGCGACGTCCTCGTCGCCACCGTCCCCGTGAACGCCGATTCGTCGTCGAGCACGGGAGCCGTCTCGATCTTCTGCGGCCCGCCCGCCGCCGTCGCCCAGCGCCCCGTCACGGCGCTCCAGCAGACCCTCAGCGGCACCGGCACCCTGACTTTCCTCGTCGGCAAGGTGCCCTACGTCCTGGCGTTCGGAAACGAGCCCGCGCCCGACGCCGGTCCCCTCGGCGTCTTCACGCTCATTGATCTCACGCCCCAGGGCGACGCCGCGCTGACCGTCACGCTGCGCACGCCCACGCCCACCGCGCCGCCCGCGGGACTGTCGTTCGCGTGTCTCCCGTGAGGCACTACGTCAGCGCACAACCTCCGAATCACTGCCCGCCGCGCGGCAATCTAGTGACGCCCGGCGGCGGTGCTGGCATTCGGCGGCGTTCTTAATTGCGGGCTACCAGCTCGGGGCCGAGCGGCAAGCGCCAGAGCATGGCTGGGTTCATCTCGTGGTGTGGCGCGGACCAGCGGTGCCGGCACGGCAGGCGCAGCGGCGGGCGCTCGCGTCTAGGATGAAGGTCGGCCCGCTGGGCAGTAGCCCCGATCTTCTGAGACGCGCCAGGGGCAAGTAGTCTCTGGGAAGTTCGCGGGGCCGGGGCCGTCCTCCGGCGCGCCACGCCCCTCACCGAAACACGTAGGCCGCGCCGCTCTCGCTCAAGCTGTTGTCGGTTTGGTTGCCGTTTACGCCGGTGGCGCTGCTCGACTCGTAGTCCGCGCCGACCACGAACGTGTCGCCCGAGATCGACACGCTCCAGCCGAATTGATCGCTCATCCCGGTGTTGCTCGCCTTCAGGTACGCCTGCTGGCTCCATGTGCCGCCACTACGCGTGAACAAGTACGCCGCGCCGCTTCCGCTCACATTGTTGTTGGTCTGGCTGCCGCCCACGCCGGTGGCGTTACTGGACTCACCAATCGCGCCGACCACCAGTGCCGCCGCGAGGGGTAGCTGCTCAGGCGGGTGACGCGGCGCTGGGCGGCTGGCAGACTGGGCACATGCTTAATGCTGGCTACCGCCCCAGCTACGTCGAGCGCCTCTCGCGCGTCCTACTTGGTGCCCGCATCTGAAGAACACACGGTGTCAGTCTTGCACCGCCCAGCTTGGCAACAAGCGACCGTCGGTGGTCCGCAGCATCGCGAACAGCTGCTGGCGTGGTTGTACAGTGGGCCAAAAAGCTTGAGGGCATCGGCTTCATACTGGGACAGCGCTGCGCGATTTATGGCGATGGCGGGCGCGCAAACGCCGCACCCGCCACAGGCGTAGTTGATGTCGCGGACGAGGAGGCAGTCGGCGCCCGTCTGGCATGTCTGGTCGTAGTTCGGAGCTTGGATGTTCGCATCCGTGCACTTATATGGCGTGATCATCGAGCAAGGGCCGAGGTCAGATAGCCCCGCATCGACGCTCGTCGAGGGTCCGCCATCGGCGCGGAGGCCGGCGTCCTTCGCAGCGCCGCCGTTGGCCACAGCGCCTGCGTCCGACGCGCCAGCGTTCGCGCCGGTGGTGTGTTCAGCTGCACAAGCACCCAAGAAGAGGGAGCCGAGCAGGATTAGCCTTCTTCCTCGGATGCTCGACCTGGCTGCGCGTCGGCACTCGGAAGGGCGGTTCGGTTCTGTGATTTCCACGTCGTTCACCATCTCCCGCAGGTTGCCGCTGTAACGAAGCGCTCCGGCTTGAAGCATTTCGTGATGCTTCAGTGCTCCCGCCCGCAAGTCCAGCGGCCGGATGTATCCGTCACCTGCACACCGTGCTGTAGAGCAAAGTGCACTTCCCCTGCGCGCCGGCGCTTGCTGCGGGCGCATGAGGCGCAAAGCACTGCGCGAAGGTGTCGCAAGTGGGACCGGTGGGCGCTGCGGGACCGACTCCCTCGACCACGCACGGTTGTCCGTCCGGCACGACCGTAGGGCAGGTGCCCTGGGCGATGCCCGCGTCGGGAGGCGGAGACGGCTCGTCCACGTTGCACGAGCCCACCAGGCAACGTGTCCGGTAGCCATCGCATGCCCGCCCCGGAGCGACCCAGGTGACGAGCGCGCATGTGCCAGACGCCGAGCAGCCGATGCGCGCGGTTGTAGAGGAGCAGGGCCCCGGAGTGCAGCCCAGACCCGGCGAGCAGTCGTCGTCCGACAGGCAGAACGCGTCGGCAGCTCCGCTGCCGCAAGTCGCTGTGCCGGGGATACCCACGCAGGCCAGCGGGGCCGCACACCCGCCGGGATTAGCTCGAGGACGCGCACCCACGCCGCAGGGGGCACCGGCTCCCGCAAGCTTTGCGCACCGTCCCGTTTGTGCTGCGCAGTACAGCCCCGTCTTGCAAGTCGCAGACAGTCCGTCGCAAGCGGCACCGACATCGCCCTGCGCGAGGGCGACACAGACATACGTCGCTTCGGCGGCGGTCTGCATGGCCTGCGTGGTCAAGCAGAGCGCGTCGCTCGCGCAGCCAGCAGAGAAATCGCCACGGGCGCAGACCTGCCCGACGGCAGCGAATGGCTCGCAGGTCCCGCAGGTAAACGGTCCGATCTGCCCTCCTGGGCCATCGAGTGCCGTCCCGCTGCACGTGCCGCTCTGGCACTGCAACCCATCGTTGCAGGGTGCGCCGCCCGGCAAGGAGCCGTGAAAATTGCACGCAACTGGCGGTCCCTCCGGGAATTGGCACGCAGACGCATCGAGCGCCGACGCGCACGCTTGGAGAGTTGCGACGGTCACGCCGCTGCCTGGCAGAGCGATTTGGTTTTCGCACACTTGCTCGAACCGAGTCCGTAGCCGCAGCGTTTCGCTAGCTGGCAGAACAGGCCCGCCGCAGCGAGAGTACTGCGCGGCGAAGTAGTGGTCGCACGCCGCAACCGACGCGTCAGTCCATCGAGTGATCCCGGCATCGGCACTCGCGGCGCCGCCATCGAGGGGGGCGCTTGCATTCGAGCTCCCGCTGCAGCCGCAAGCGCTCCATGTCAGCAGCAGCGCCAAACCAGAAGCCGGGACGATGCGGAGCGCGTAATGCATGGCTCAGCCCCGAGCATGTCAGGTGCATGCTCAGCTGTCACTTGCACCAACTGCGCACGCGCAATCCTGATGGCGTCGAGTGGTGTCGCCACCGTGACCGACGCGAGGAAGGCCATGCGGGAGCACGCGCCATCTTCCACGCAGTTCCGACTGCGGGGCACGCGCTCGCCGCCGCGGATCGCCAGGATAAACTCCACCCAGGCTGCCAGCCGCCTCGCTGCGCGTCACCCGTGAACAACTGCCGCTCGTCGCGTACCAAGGCGCCGCCTTCGGGTGGCTGCCCGTGCCGCTCGTGAACCGCGCACACCACAAGCACTTTGCGTGGCTCAGCCTCGAATGCCCGGGCTTCGCCGGGGCATCGTTACCGGTGCTTGCGGGCCCGCCGTACGGTGACGGTTGCGACGAGCAACGCGAGAGCCCATGCGCCGTTCGTGCTCGTGGTGCTCGGCCCTAGAACGATGCACTCGCAACCGCCGCGCGACGCGTTGCCGTGTGGGACACTGCTCGCGGCATCGCTCGAGGAGTGCGCGCCCGCATCGTTCGGCGTCGCCGCGTGGGGTGTGGACACAGAAGGGGTTCCCGCCACGCTGCTTCCGTGGAAGGACGCGTAGGGCGGATAGCACGCCTTTGGGGAAGCTGCGCCGCCGGCACCTGCATCGCCGTCGCAGCCGCTTGCTGCGCAACCGCTGGCATTGCCTCCGGTTGGGGCGTAGCAGGACCAACCCGCGGGGCACTCGCTGTCCTGGTCGCACTGCACGTAGTTGGATTCGCATTGCGCGATCGCTGTGCAGCCGCTGGATGTGCAGACGTTGCCGGCGTTCAGTTTGCAGGTGAACCCCGCGGGGCCGCAGTCGGAAGCGATGTGGCACGGCCACTGGTAGCTGGGCGTGCAGAGGCTGACGGTCGATGGAATCTGTGTTTGGCACGCGCCGGCGTCGGGCGGATTGAGGATGGTTCCGCCGTCGACGGGAAAGCACGCGTACACCTGGGTTGGGGTGCACACGAGGTACGGATCCCCGCAGTCGGCGTCGACCGAGCATGGGAGCCACTTGCCGCCCACGGAGATCGGCTGAGCCTGAGCAGACGAGCCAGCGCCGTCGAGCGTGGACGCGATTGCGACGGCGCCGATAAGCCACGCCGAGCGCGTCGGATGTGCCAGTCTGCGCCGCGGTTGTGACTTTGGGCTCATGGCGTTGAAGCTATAGCAAGTGCCGGGCCATGGCGCATGCGTGATCGGTTACGCGGCGCGGAGCGCGGATTGGAGGTTGCCGGGATGCTGCCGACAAGGCCCG
>JADGRE010000103.1 GCA_017881185.1 Pseudomonadota bacterium
GCTACACCGAAGGCGGCAATGGCGAGCTCGGCTACTACATCGTCTCGGACGGCAGCGGCACGCCGTATCGCGTGCGTTGTAGGCCGCCGAGCTTCATCAATCTGCAGGCCGCAGCACCCATGCTGACCGGCGATCAAGTTGCCGACATCGTGCCGACCTTCGGGTCGGTCAACATGATTGGTGGCGAGTGTGATCGGTAAAGGATCCCGAAGCAGCGTTCAGCGCTTCGCGGATAAGTAGGAGACACGATGCCCACGTTCAAGCTCGATGGCCGGGAGATTCCCTTCGAGCCCGGCGACACGATCATCAAGGCCGCCTGGCGGCAAGGCATCGAGATCCCGCATTACTGCTGGCATCCCGGGCTTTCGGTCGCGGCCAACTGCCGCATGTGCTTGGTCGAGATCAAAGCCGAGCGGCCCATGTTGATGCCCACTTTGAAGTGGGACGCCGACAAGCAAGCGTACGTGCCGTCCGACAAGCCGAAGCTCACGCCGTCGTGTCAGGCACCGGCCGTGGCTGGCCAAGAAGTGTTCTCGCAGAGCAGCGAGGCCAAGAACGCGCAAGCACACGTGCAGGAGTTCCTGCTGCTCAACCACCCGGTCGACTGCCCGATCTGCGATCAAGCCGGCGAGTGCAAGTTGCAAGACTACTGGCAGACCAGCCAGGGCACGCTCAAGCGCAAGGACACCGAGCCCGTGCACAAGCCCAAGGCGGTGCGCTTCGGGCCGACCATCGTGTATGACGGCGAGCGCTGCATCATGTGCACGCGCTGCATTCGCGTCTGCGACGAGGTCGTGGGCGACCACGTGCTCGACATGCGCGAGCGCGGCAACAAGAACGAGATCACCGTCAGCCCTGGGCGTGAGCTCGACCACAAGTACACGCTGATGACCGAGCACGTGTGCCCGGTCGGTGCGCTCACCAGCCGCGACTTCCGCTTCAAGGCGCGCGTGTGGTTCCTGCGCACGCAGAAGAGCGTGTGCACCGGCTGTGCGACCGGCTGCAACGACTACATGGACTTCGACCCGCGCAAGAACGAGGTGTTCCGCATCCGGCCGCGCGACAACGCCGAGGTCAACAAGTTCTGGATGTGCGACGACGGCATGATGAGCTACCACCGCGTGCACAAAGACCGCGTCACGCAGGGCTTGGTCGCGGGCAAGGCCGTTGCGCCGGCCGAAGCGCTCACTGCCGCGGCAGCAGCGCTTGGCAAGGTCGCTGGCCCGAACATCGGCGTGGTGCTCAGCGCGCAGCACAGCAGCGAAGACAACTTCGCGCTCGCGCGCTTCGCGCGTGAGGTGCTCGGCAGCGAACGCTTCTACCTTGCGGCGCTCGGCGGCTGGGAAGCCGACAAGATCCTGCGGCACGCCGACAACAACCCCAACCGCGCGGGCGCACTCGCCGCCGTCAGCAGCAAGGCCGGCAGCCTGGCCGACTTGCTCAAGGACGTGAGCAGCGGGGCAGTGCAGGGCGTCATTGCGCTCGGCTGGGCCAGCGCGGAAGACGCTTCGGCGCTGTCTGCGCTGCGTTCTCTCAAGGCGATGGTCACGCTCTCGAGCAACAGCGGTGCGCTGACCGAGGTCGCGAGCACCGTCGTTCCGGTGGCCTCGTTCGCCGAGACCGAGGGCACCTTCGTCAACGCCAAGGGCATGGCGCAGCACTTCGACCGCGTCATCCACGCACCCGACGGTGTGCAGCCGGGCTGGCTCACGCTGGTGGAGCTCGCCAAGGCCATGGGCAAGACGCTGGCATTCGCACAGCTCTCTGACCTGCGCGGTTCTATCGCGGTCGGCGCCGCGGCTGCCACACAGGAGGCTCGAAGCTGATGGACTCCGTGCTCGTAGCCGCCACTGTCGGCAAGATCCTCTTCGTGCTGGTCGTCGTGCTCACGCTCTCGCCCGTGTTGGTGTGGGCCGACCGCCGTCAGAGCGCGATGATTCAAGACCGCGTCGGTCCCAACCGCGCCGGCATTCCCATCGGCGGCTTCAACCTGACGCTGGCGGGCCTGCTGCACCCGCTCGCCGACGCGCTGAAGTTCATGTGGAAGGAAGACTTCATTCCTCCCAAAGCCGACAAGCTGCTGCACGCGCTCGCGCCCATCGTCTCCGTAATTCCCACGATCGCGGCGTTCGCCGTGATTCCGTTCGGCGACGTGATCTGGCTCGACCACCTGGGGGAGGTGCTACCGGCGTCACCGAGTGGCCGCGGCATCCCGTTTCAGGTGGCGTCGCTCAACATCGGCGTGCTCTACGTGTTCGCCGTGAGCGGCATGGGCGTGGTCGGCGCAGCCATTGCCGGCTACTGCAGCGACAACAAGTATTCGCTGCTGGGCGGGCTGCGCGCCGCGGGCCAGATGGTCAGCTACGAGGTCACCCTCGGCCTGTCGCTGGTCGGCTGCTTCATGCTCTACAACTCCTTGTTGCTGGAGGACATGGTCAGCTGGCAGATCGACCGCGGCATCCTGGGTTGGGGCATCTGGCGCCAGCCGGTGGCCTTCATTCTCTTCTATGCCGGCTCCATCGCAGAGACCAAGCGCATCCCCTTCGACATTCCCGAGGGCGAGAGCGAGCTCGCAGGCGGCTACTTCACCGAGTACTCGGGCATGAAGTTCGGCATGTTCATGATGGGCGAGTACATCGCCATGGTCGTGAGCTGCGCCCTGCTCACCTGCATCTTCTTCGGCGGCTGGGACGTTCCGTTCCTGGCACGCGACGGCATCCACTTCAGCCTGCTCGGCCACACCTACTTCGAGCACACGATGGCGCACTGGGCCGTGTCGGTCATCTACATCGCCTCGTTCCTGGCGAAGACCGTAGTGCTGCTGTGGCTCACGCTGATGATCCGCTGGTCGTTGCCGCGCTTCCGCTACGACCAAGTCATGAAGATGTGCTGGCGCTACATGCTGCCGCTGTCGCTCTTGAACATCTTCGTCACCGGCATGGTGATCCTGTTCTCCGGTAGCTGAGAGTCCGACCATGGCAAAGCTCATTTCCAGACCCAATATGACCGCGGCGGAAGCCATGTACGTGCCCGAGATCGCCAAGGGTCTCGGCATCACCATCGGACGCTTCTTCAAGAACACCTTCAGCTCGCGCGGCACCGAGGGCAACGAGATCGACACGATCGACTACCCGGAAGAACGCCGCACCTACCCCGAGCGCTTTCGCGGCATCCACCGCCTCACGCACCGTGCCGACGGTTCGCCACGCTGCGTGGCTTGCTTGTGCTGCAGCACGGCGTGTCCGGCGCAGTGCATCCACATCGAAGCCGCCGAGTACCCGCAGGGCGATGCGCGCCACGGCTACGAGCGCTTTCCGAAGGTGTTCGTCATCGACGAGCTGCGCTGCATCTTCTGTGGCTTCTGTGTCGAAGCTTGCCCGTGCGACGCGATTCGCATGGACTCGGGCTTGCACATGCCGCCGTCCACGCAGCGTGCGCACTTCATCTTCGACAAGGAGATGTTGATGGCGATCCCCGCGGCCGACGGCAGCTTCGAAACCAAGAACCCGCGCCACGAGCCCGGCGATCCGACGCATCCGGGCGTGGACCGCGAACACCATCACTGAGCGCTCGTTCGGCCGCCGATGGCTGTGGGCCCGCAGACCTGGCAGACCGAGATACTCGACGCGAACGCGCTGCAGAACGTGAACATGATCATCTTCCCGCCGGGGCAACACTTCACTGCGCTGTAGCGCCGCGTGCGGTTGACCCGCGTCGCGTGGACCGGCCGAGGCCCGTTCCGCGCGCCGAGTAGTTCTTGCGACACCTCCCCGCTCTGCTAACCTGGCGGGCCATGTCGTCTTTGCCTTCGGACAAGAGCCGCTCGCTGACGCCCGCCGTGCACAGCGGGGAGCCGGCGCGTTTCGCGCACGACGCGCTGACCTTGCCCATCATCCAGACAGCGACCTACACCTTCGAGAACACCGCCGAGCTCGTGGCCTACATGGAAGGCCATCGCGAGCGCGAAGAGTACGGCCGCTACGGCAATCCCACCGTGCGGGTCGTCGAAGAACGCATCGCAGCGCTCGAGGGCGCCGAAGACGCCGTGGTCTTCAGCAGTGGCATGGCCGCCATCACCAGCACCGTGCTCGCGCTGGTGGGGCAGGGCGCGCACGTCGTGCTCTTCAACGACTGCTACCGGCGCACACGACAGTTCGTAACCACCTTCCTCGCGCGCTTCGGCGTGCGTCACACACTCGTGGGCTCAGCCGACTTGGCGGGGCTCGAGAAGGCCATCGAGAAAGACACGAAGCTGGTCATCAGCGAGGCGCCGACCAACCCGTATCTATCGGTGGTCGACCTGCCGCGCATGGCGGAGATCTGCAAGGAGCACCGCGTCAAGTCGCTCATCGACGCGACCTTCGCGACACCCATCAACCTGCGCCCCGTCGAGCTCGGCATCGACCTCGTGGTGCACAGCGCGACCAAGTACCTGAGCGGTCACAACGACGTGCTCGCCGGCGCCGTGGCAGGCAAAGCGGGCCTGGTGTCGCTGGTGCGCGACGTGCGTCACATGATGGGCGCGGTCTGCGACCCGCACGCCGCGTATCTCGTGCATCGCGGCATGAAGACTCTGGCGCTGCGTGTCAGCCAACAGAACGCCGCGTCGCAAGCCATCGCCGAAGTGCTCGAAGCGCACCCCAAGGTCAAGCGCGTCTGGTACCCCGGGTTGCCGTCACATCCGAACCACGCGGTGGCCAAGGCAATCATGACCGGCTTCGGCGGCGTCGTGACTTTCGAGCTCAAGGGCGACCTGGCGTCGACCGGTCGCTTCATCGACGCGCTGCGCATCCCGCGTATTGCGCCGAGCCTGGGTGGCGTCGAGAGCTTGGTCGAGCAGCCCGCGCTCATGAGCTACTTCGAGCTGAGCAGCGAGGCTCGCGAGAAGATCGGCATCCGCGACACGCTCGTGCGCTACGCGGTTGGCATCGAGGACACCCACGACTTGATCGACGACTTGCAGCAGGCGTTCGCGGTGGCCGCGATTCCGGATTGAGGCGGAGCTCACACTGCCGCCGCCATTCACCGTGCCGGTCGTATCGTTTGCCGTGGCGCGTAGCGTCGCGGTGCTTGCCACGACGCTGATCTTCGGTGGTGTGCTGTCGGGTGTCGGCTTCGCGATGTCCACGGCGATGACGCACGACCTGTTGCGTGCCGATCAAGCCAGTGTGATCGCCGCCGTCGCGTACAGCTTCGTACCGCTGTTCGCAGCGCAGGGCAGCATCGTGGGCTTGCTCGATGCCTACGCGCTGGGGCGCTTCACGGTCGCGCAGCAAGAGCAGCTCGCCGTGCCTGCCTCGGCTCGTGCGCGAAACCCGTGGCTGCCGGCGTTGCTGCTCGCCGCATGCCTTGGCTTGCCTGCGAGCGCGTTTGCGCTGTGGATCGTGCCGCAGGCTTGGCCGCAGGGCCTGCGTGTGCCGGCGTTCCTGCTGCGCTTCGTGTCCGCGGGCATGTTGCTCGCGTGCGTGAGCACGCTGCTGGCTTCGGGGCGAGGCGTGCTGCGTGAGCTGCAGGTGCCAGAGTCGGCGCGCGCGTTTGTCGGTTCGCGTACCGAGTACTTGTGGCAGCGCCACATGCTGCCTCAAGGCTTGTCGAACTTGGTGATCAACGCCTGGGTCGGCGTTGCGATCTTTCCGCCCCCGTTCAATCAAGCTGGCGCAGGCATTGCGCGCGAGCTGGTTGCGGGTGACGCCTGCGTCACGGCGATCGTGCTGTCGGTCGCGATGCTGCTGGGCACGCTGCCGTACGCGTCTTTCGATCTGCGCTGGGGCGTGGTGGCGCAGCTGTCGCAAGTAGCGCTGACCCGTGCGCGCCGCGCGGCGTGGCTGCTGGTGCCGGCACCAGTGATTGGCGGGCTCGTGTACCTGCTCTTGCTCGCGCTGCACGCCGAGCAAGTCGCGTTCTGGCCGTTCATCGTGCTGCGCGCGCTGGGCTGCGGCGGGTATGCAGCTGTCGCCGCATACCTCGTGGCCAGCTGGACGCTCTCACAGCCGCGTTAAACAGTGTCGCATGGGGTGTGAGATACGAGCGAGCTGTCGTCCATTTCGAGGAGCGCGCAGCGTACGTTTCGTAGGTGAGCACGCACCGCAGAAAGGGACGACGGATCGCGACGTGGACAGCGCCCCAGGCGATACTGTCTAGAGAGTCGCGGCCTTGGGCCGGTCCATGCCCAGGAGCGCCTCACGCGCTTCCTTGATGTTGGCGTCGCGCGCTGCCAGCAGCAGCCCGCGCATGTTCATGCCGACGAGCACGCCGGCCACGAGCCGACGCTTCTCGGCGTCCTGACCGGTGAGCGTCTTGTAGAGCTCGCCGCGGATCGCGCGTGACGACACGCCCGAGGCGCCATCCCAACCCGCTACCAAGCGCGCCGACAGCTGCGTCCACGCGTAGGTGTACGAGATGTTCGCCGTGGGGTTGCCTTCCTTCAAGATCTCCGCGACGCGCATACGCCGATAGATTTGGCCGGAGGTGAACATGGGCTCGAGCAGCAGGTTGAAGTTGTCGTTCTCGGTGCTGTTGACCGCGCCGCGCAGAATCTCTTCCGCATCGCGATCGTTCGGCAAGACCTCGAGCAACTTTCTCGCGCCAGCTTCGCTGCCACCGAGCACCACCGCCACGGCTGCGAAGCGTCGTGCGTTCGGGTCGTCGAGCAGCTTGATCAGGTCTTCGTCGTTCGCGGGGTTGCCGGCATAGCCGATGGCGAGCGCAGCGGACATCTTGACGCCCCCCGGCGCGGCCGCGCTGCTGAGCAACGGCATGAGCTTGGTCGCCAGCTCCGCGTTGGGCTTGCGCCACAGGCCGCCCACGTAGGCCATGCGGAAGCGCTCGTCGAGCTTGGGGTCGTTGATCTTTGCGAGCAGCTGCGGATACAGGCTGGCGTCCGCCATCTGTCCCAGCGCCGCGCCGGCCGCAGCGCCCAAGCGCGCGTCGTCGTCCGGATCTTCGACGATGGTCATCAGCTCTTTGAACGCCTTGGCGTCGGGCCGACCGAAGAAGGCGAGCCC
The DNA here is from genome assembly GCA_017881185.1 of Pseudomonadota bacterium. GTDB lineage: Bacteria > Myxococcota_A > Polyangia > Polyangiales > JAFGIB01 > JADGRF01. The sequence goes on from JADGRE010000103.1 coordinate 7,005, forward strand.
GGTGATGGCCTCGAGGCGATTGCGGTACGCCATCTCGGAGACGACGCTCGGGCGCGAGAAGTCCACCTTCTTGTCGCGCTTGAGCATGCCGACCAAGGTTTTGAACGCGGGCTCGTACGGCAGCTGCGCCAGCGCCTTGGTGGCTGCGCCGATGTCGTCGCCCTTCAGCTCCTTCTCGAGCATTGGGCCGGCAGGCATGTAATGGCTGGTGCCCAGGGCGCGCAAGAGCGCCGACTTGCGACCGGGGAAGTCTTTGATCAACGCCATCAGGCCTTCGCCTGCGCTGGGATTGCCCAGCTGGCGCAGCGCGTCGAGGGCATCGTTGCCATCGTCGTCGTTGTCGCTCTTCGCCATCACGAGCAGCGCCGGTACAGCGCGCGCATCGCCGAGGTCTGCGAGCCCTTGGGCCGCTTCGACGCGCGTGTCGTCATCGGCCTCGTTGAGCAGAGCGGCCATGGCATCGGCACCGCGCGGGTCGTAGGTCTTGCGCAGCAGGCGAACCAGATCACGCTTGGTGACTGCATCTTTGGCTTGTCCGAGCAGCAGCGCGATCTGCGGCGCGGCAGTGGCCTTGCCGATGGCATCGAGCACGGCCTGACGCATGTCGGCGCGCTGGGTCATCAGCTGGAACAGTGGAGCCGCTGCGCTCGGGTCGCCTGCGCGCCCCAGACCGCCGACAGCAGCGCGAATCACCTCGGCGTCTTCATCGGGCCGCTGGATCATGCGCACGAGCGCGGGCACGATCTGCGGCGACGCTGCTTCCGACAGCGCCATGGCGACCAGCGTGCGCACAGGCTTTTCCGCGCTGCCGGTCAGCTCGGGCGAGCTGAGCTTGGCGATGCCCAGGGCATCGGTGATCACCTTGGGATCGAAGTCTTCGTTCTTCTGCCAGATGCCGCGCACGAACTCCTGCAGGATAGCATCGGAAGCAGCTGGCTCTTTGAGCACGGCCAGCGCCCACACCACTTGCGAGCGGTCCATGGTGTCTGCGGTCTTGAGCGCGGCGACCAACGCGGGCTTCGCGGCATCCGCTTCCGGTGAGCCGATGGCTGCCAGCGCGGTCGCAGCTTGCGCACGCACCACGCCTTGGTGTGCAAGCTCGTTGATCAACAGCGGCACGGCCTGCTTGTCTCGGAAGTGGCCGAGGTTGCGGATCGCGCGAACTTTCACGTCGTCGTACGTGGTTGCCGCGAGCACGTCGCGGACCTTGCTGAGCATGGCGTCGCCCTCGAGCGAGCCAGCGTCCTTCAAGCCGTTCATGCGCGACTCGAAGGCGTCGCTGCGTTGCTTGTAGAAGTAGGTGAGTGCGACCGCGCCGGCGATCATCAAGATCGTCATGATCTTGCCGGTCGTGGTGGTGCGTCTGCCGATCTTGCGCAGCGCTTCGTCGTCGCTCATGCCAGCCGCGAGCGCGTCGAGGTCTTCAGGGTAGGCGAAGGCCGTGAGCGACGACTCGAACTTCGGTTCGATGGCAGAGAGCTTTTCACCGGTGCGCATGCGCAGACCTCCCAAGGTTGGCCGAGACGATACCTAGGAGCGGGTGTACGAGCAACGCACATCTGCGGCGGATGGCAGTCTATCGGTGCGGCAGAGTGAGACCGAACACCCGCAAAGCATTGCGGTAGTACAGCTTTTCCAGCACGGGTCGGGGCAGACCGATGCCATCGATGGTCCACGCGCCCTGGATCGGAGTCGGCGTCTTGAGCCCGCGGCGTTGTGTCTCGAAGTACAGCCAATGAGCTAGAAAGAAGCCTGGCACCGCTTCCACGGCGTCGGGTTCGGCGCCGCTGCTGCCCAGGCTCAAGCCGTCGGGCGTCACGCCCAGATCGCTGCCGAACAGGATGCGGTCCTGATGCTCGATGAAGAGCGCGCGCATCTTGGCAGCGGCGTGGCGTCCGAATTCCGGGACACGCGCCGCCGTGTCGATGACCAGGTTCGGATGCGCCTGCAGCATGCGCGCGACGCGGTCGGGATCTTCCGCGGCATTGCCGAAGTGCGCGCCCAGGAACGTGGTCTTCGGATGGCGCGCCACGCGCCGCTCGAACTGATCGAGCAGGCTTTCCCAGCTCGGCCAGGGCTCGCCGTTGGGTGTCTTGCCGTAGAAGCTCCAGCCCGGATGGGCGAGCAGCTCCTGGTAGCGTTCGTTGTCGGCGGTGGGCGGGCGAAAGAACGCCTTGGGATCGCCACTGTGAATGAGCACCGGCAGCCCCAGCTTGCCGGCGTCGTCGAAGATTGGGTCGAATACGGGATGGTCCACGGGCAATAGCCGCCCGTCGTTGTCGACCACGCCGAGGCCGAGCGACTTGGGGATCTTCACGCCGCGAGCACCGAGCGCCTTGCACGCTGTCAGGGTCGCGTGCACGTACGCCGCGAAATCTGGGTCCGGCGCCCGCGAGAGTTGCAGGTTGCAGTACGGCACGATCCGCCCGCCGCTACTGCGCTCGAGCGCGATCGAGTCTGGCAAGCCGTGCTCGGGGTAGCCACCTGATGCGTTCAGGCCAATGGTGATGCCCGCGCTCGCCATCAGCTGGAGCGCCAGCTGGGCGCTGCTCGGGGCGATGTGCATGTGCACGTCGATCTTCGGCAGGCTCGGGTCGGGCGCAGCCGCCGCTGGTGGCGGCGAACCGGGCGAAGCTGGCGCAGGGCTGCCCACGGCGGCAGGCGCACGGCAGGTGCAGCTCCAGCAGGCCGCGGAGAGTCCGGTGAGGAGCACGACCCGAGCGAGTAGGGCGAAGTACGACACGGCTCGCTTCCGGCGCAGTGGCTGCGCGTGGAGGTGGTTCACTTGCTTGGCATTTGCCTTTATCATGGGCGCAAGTACGCGGAATCGTTGTCGACCTGAGCCTGATAGGCGACGACCCGGCAGATGGCTTGATTGGCGCAACGGAGCGAGAGCATGGCGATGACCAAGTCGGAGCTGATCGAAGCGGTCGCTGAACGCACGAAGATCACGAAGAGTCGCGCAGAGCTCGTCGTGAACTGTGTATTCGATGCGATGACCGCGGCGCTAGAGCGCGGTGAGGGAATCGAGATACGCGGCTACGGTTCGTTCACCGTGCGCGACTACAAGCCTTACGACGGTCGCAATCCGCGCACAGGCAATCAAGTCTCTGTTCCATCCAAGCGCCTGCCCTTCTTCAAAGTCGGCAAGGAGCTGAAAACGCTGGTGAATCAAGGCCTGGCGGGCGGTGGCTCGGTCGAGGCCGACCACGACGATGATGATGATGATGACGAGTGAGCGCGCCGGCGCTGCGCGGGTGCCGCTTGCGCGTGCCGCGAATGCATTCAGCGTTGGCTCCGCGCGCTAGACCTGCGCTGCGCTGATCACCGCGCGCCGGAAGTCGGGCGCGTCGCCAACCTTCGCTAGCAGCTGCTCTGCCGGAGTCTTTCCGCTAGCGACCAACTGCTTGATGCGCGCCAAGTGGATCGACTCGTCCTCGCCGGCCGCGTTCTTGATCGCGAAGCGTTGCAGCCCGGCCTCGGCGATCTCGATGAGCTCCGCGGCCCAGTGCTGCACGGGCTTGCCCGCGAGCTCGGCGTTGAGCCCGCGGTAGCTGACCTCCGGTCGCGCGGCTTGCACCTGCGCGAGCTCGAGCGGGGCAACGAGCTTCTGCGCTTGCGCGAAAGAGGTTGCGTCGTCGACCACGCCTTTCCACAGCGCCGGCAGCGCGCACAGCAGAACCGTCGATTGCGCGTCGGCGCCACGCATCTCCAACGTGTTCTTCAGACGAACCTCGGGGAAGAGCGTATTGAGGTGCATCTTCCAGTCGGTGATCGTGGCGTGCTCGCCGTGCGCGCCATCCTTCAAGAACATGCGGAAGGTTTGCTCGGTGTTTGCGAAGGCACGCGCGCCGCGCTTGATCATGAACATGGGCACGTCGAGCGCCCACTCCACGTAGGAGCGGAAGCTTGCGGTGTGCTCCCACGCAAAGGGCAGCATGCCGCTGCGATCGGGGTCCATGTTGAGCCACACGTCGGCACGCTCGCACAAGCGCGCGCTGCGCTTGCCCTCGTAGAAAGGGCTGTTGGCGAAGATCGCGGTCACGATGGGCTGCAGCGCCAGCGACACGCGCAGCTTCTGCATGGCGTCAGTCTCGTTCTCGTAGTCGAGGTTCGCTTGCACGGTGCAGGTGCGACGCATCATGTCGAGCGAGCGCGGCGCGCGCGTGGGCAAGTAGCGCTCCATGATCGCGTAGCGCTGCTTTGGCACGTGCGGCAGCTGCGGCTGCGTGGCAAACGGATGGAAGCCGAGGCTGAGCCAGGTGATGCCGAGGTCCTTCGACAGGTCCTGCAGCTCGGCGATGTGCTGGCGGAACTCCTGACAGGTGTCGTGGATCGAAGCGTAGGGCGCGCCCGAGAGCTCGAGCTGCCCGGCGGGCTCGAGCGTGATCGACGCCTGCCCGCGCAAGAGCGCGATGACCTCGCCCTGCTCGTGCTCGCGCTCGGGCTTCCAGCCGTAGCGCTCGGCGAAGCGCGTGAGCACAGTCTGCACGCTGCGCTTGCCCTCGAAGGGCAAGGGCTCGCCGCTCTCGCTGAGCACGCCGAACTTCTCCGCCTCGGTGCCGACGCGGAAGGCCGAGCGCGGCTTGCACGCCTCGTGGAAAGGCGAGAGCAGGTCGTCGAGGCCGCTGATGGGCGCGTCGTTTCCGGTGAGGGTGGCCAGGGGTAGCTCCTTGCTGAGGGACGCCTGTGTAGCACGTTGCGCTGCGCGTCAAGTCCGCGCGCGACGCGTGCACTGCGCTCGAGGCCTGGGTCGCGCGGGTCAACCCTCGCGTTACGCACGCACCCTGCGCACCTGACCAAATCACCTGCTTGCCTCCGTTGACAGCGCGCACGCTGCCTGACTATAGTCCCGCACGGTTTCGCTAAGTTCCCGGGAAAACAAGGGAATTGGCTTCAGATGCCGGGTGCATGCTGGCCCGCGAACGACGGGGAGGCTTCCGATGAGAACGCACACGCTGCGCTTCGCGATCATGCTGGCTTGGTTCGTGGCCCTGAGCGGGCTCGTCGCTTGCCACCCTGACGACAACGATCCCAAGGGCCAAGCGGGTGATCTCGGGGATCCTGTGCGCCGTGAGTACGCGCTCGGGCGGCTGCAGAGCATCTTCAGTGCGCGCCTCTCGGACGCGAAGGGTGATCGCTCGGCAGCGCCGATCAAAGAGTTCTGCGATCAAACGGTCGAGGGACTCTCGAAGGCGTACATGGAGCATCCCGAGGACACGCAGAACGGTCTGCGCATCCTCAGCTTGCTCAACGAGATGCGCGACCCGCGCTCGTTGCCGGCGTTGATCAAGGCGCTCGACTGGACGGCTGAAGTCTCCGAGGACCACGCGGTCACCGCCGCGCTGACCATGACCGAGATCGACATTCCGACCGACAAGCGCGGCGACGTCATCGAGGCCATCTGTCGCGCCGTGATGCGCGTCGATGGTGCACGTGGCGCCGACAACCGCATGCGTAAGTCTTTCATCGAAGTGCTCGGCAAGCTCAAGGACAAGCGCGCCACCGACACGCTGGTGAAGATCGCGACCAAGCGCGACGCGTCGCAGAACTTCCTGTTCAACGTGCTGGCGGCGCAGCAGCTCGTCGGTATCGCCGACCCCGCGTCGGTGCCAGCGATGATCAAGGGCCTGTACTGGTTCGACGCCAACAACCCCGCGATGCGCATGAACGACGTCGCGACCAGCGCCCTGGTGGCCATCGGCAAGCCGGCGCTCGAGCCACTGCTCAAGGTGCTGCGCGGCGAAGACCAGGTCGCCAACGACACGGTCAAGCTCTACATCGAAGCCATCAAGCAGAAGGACTCCGAGGCGGCGAGCAAGATCAACCCGCGCGCCACGGTGTCGGCAGATGCTTCCTTCACGCTCGGGAAGCTCGGCTTCCGCGAAGCGCTCGACCCGCTCATCGAGGAGAGCAAGGCCGACGACGAGACGCGTCGCCTCGGTGCCGCGCTCGCGATGGTCAGCCTCGTGCGCACCCCCGAAGACACCACCAAGATCGTCGCGGAGCTCAAGCGTGTGTACGACTCGGTGAAGAAAGACTCGCGGCCGCAGCTCTTGGTGGCCATGCGTCACTTGTATGCGCCGGAGCTCATGCCGTTCTTCTTTCAGGTCACCAAGTCCAAGGAAGACGAGCTGCCACCGATCCGCTTGTACGCGTTCCAGGGCTATGCGCTGCTCGCGAACAAGAAGGAGATGGCGGAGCTGAAGCCGATCTTCGAGAAGGACGAGCTGTACAAAGAACAGCTCAAGGACCACGCGCCCCTGTTCGCCCTCGCCGACGAGTGCGACGACAAGATCGAGTGCTGGACGGGTAAGCTGCAGAGCCCCGACAAGATCATCCTGCGCAAGGCTGCCAGCATGTTGGCGCGCTACGGCCGCGGCAACGACAAGGCCATTCACGGCCTCGTGCAGCTCTTTGGTCATCGCGATCTCGAGGTTCGCAACGAGGCGCTCGGCGCCGTCGACGCGATCGCGATCAAGGGCAGCAAGGAAGCCGTCGGCAAGATCGACGAGCTCGAGACGGTCGAGGGCGGTCGCTCCATCTGGAACAACTTCAAGCGCGAGGCTCTGCCCACGCGCTCGCGCTTGCTCCTGCGCTCGGCCGGCTGAGGCATGTCCCGGCGGGAGCCGCGCATGCTGGTGCGGCGCGGTGGCAGGCACGCGCGCTGCGGCGCCGTGTCGTGGACGCACGCACATCTCGGCCTGGGTGCAGGTGCGTGGATCGTGACGCGCGCTCACCGCATGCGCTAAGTTTGCGTCCATGGATCGTTGGTTGCGCGACGGTACGGGGACGCTGCTGGTGCTGTGCGCCCTGAGCGCGCTCTTTTACGGCGTGACCCGGTTGCGTGGGCACGACTACCTCGCGTGCATCATCTTGTCGCTCACCGGCTTGTCGCTGCTGCGTGCCGGGGTGGAACTCTTGCGGCCCTCGGTAGGAGACTGAGATGGCGCGGCGCATCGCAGGGCTGTGCCTGCACTTGGGTGCCGCGGCCGTGTTGGCCTCTGCCTGCAACGGGCGTGGTGGGACGCGCACGGCTGCGGAGCCACAGACAGCGGCGCAGCTCGGCGGTGAGGTCGTGAGCACGGTGGACGGAGTAGCCATCCGCGTCGCCGACGTCCAGGCGCTCGCTCGAGCAGGCGGGCTCAGCGCGCGCGCAGCGCTGTCGCGCTTGCAGAGCGAAGCGTTGCTCGCGGCCGAGGCCGCAGCTCGTGGCTACGAAACGCGACCGCGCGTGATGCAGGTCGCAAGACAGGCGGCGGTACAGGCGCAGTTGGCCGCAGAGATCGAGAGCGTGCGCGCCACCGACGCAGCGATTGCCGCGGCGTACGCTGCGCACCAGGACAAGTACCACCGCCCGGAGCTGCGTGCCTCGACGCACGTGTTGGCTGCGTTGCCACCCACGCCCACGCAGACGCAGGAGCAGGCCGCGCACGCCTTCGTGCTCGATGCTTGTCACCGACTTACGACGAACGCGGACATCGAGGCTGTGCTTGCAGAGCTCAAGCAGGCGAAGTCAGAGTCGTTCAAGATCCAAGTGCAGGACGTGCCGGCTTCTGCGAAAGACGGCAGCCTCGTCGCTCCGTATTCGGAAGCACTCTTCGCTGCAGCGGGCCCGGGGCCAGTGCCGACGCCCGTACGCACCAGCTTCGGTTGGCACGCGATCGTGGTGCGCAGCATCGAGCCGGCGAGCGCTGTCTCCTTGCAGCAGGCCCGCGCGGAGCTCGTGCAAGAGGTCGAAGCCAAGCTGCACAAGGCCAAGCTCGACGCGCTGCTCGTCGAATTGCGCGCCGGCAAGAGCCTCGTCTACGACGCGAAGGGGCAGGCCGCGCTTGGCGCACTGGATTTGTGACCGCTGCTGGGGAGCTCGGGACTGACCGTGAGTGAGCGTCCAAGAGAAGCGCCTCGCGATCAGGAGGAGAGCTCGTTCACGGCGATGCTGCGCCGGCTGTGGGACGCCGTGCCCTGCCTGCTCGCCGCGGTGTTCGTCGACACCGAGGGCGAGTGCATCGACTACGTGTCCGCGTTGCCGCCGTTCGACGCCAAGGTGACCGGCGCGCATATGCTGATGATGATGGACGTGCTGGAGGCCTCTGCCTGCAAGGTGGCGCAAGGCGAGCCGATGGCGCTCGAGATCAATGCCGACGACCGGGAGCTGTGGGTGCAGCGGGTCGGCGGGGAATACGTGCTGGTGCTGGTGCTCACGCCGGGTGCCGATCGCGTGCAGCTGCGCAGCGCCGTGGCGCTCGTGGCCGATGAGTTTCGCACCGAGGTCGGCATTCAGCCACCGTCGTGGGAGGACTCGGGCAAGCGCTTGTCGGTGCGCGTGCGTGCGTCACCAGGTTGGAGGTATGCGCCGCAAGGTTTCAGTGAGGGTGGCGTGCGCGTGTTGATTACGGACGTGCTCGGTCGCTGGACAGAGTCCGACGGCGTCGCAGGTGACGAAATCGTGTGCTTCCGGGTTCGCACGGCCGACGGTCAGGAGCTGACCCTGGTTCACGATCCTGACGCGGACGGTTGGATGGTGCGCGGCGAGTGATGGCAAGCGGTCGTGCCGACGCTGGCAGGGCTGCAGTGTGCGCATGGCCGGCAGTGTAGGTGCAGGCCGGCGGCTTTCCGCGTTGCCCCAGCCCGCTGGCTTCGATAGGATCGCTGGTTGTGAGTCGCGTTTGTCCCACGTGTTCGAGAACTTATGCGGATGCGGTCTTCTTCTGCGGTGAAGACGGCGTCATCACGGTCCAAGAGCAGGACCCCGAGAATTTCGATCCGCGTCTGGGCAAGCAGCTCGGTGGTTACATCGTGGTGGCGCACGTCGCGGACGGCGCGATGGGCCGCGTATACGAAGGGCGGCACCCCGAGACCAAGGCACGTGTAGCGATCAAGGTGCTGCACGAGAACATCGCGCGCGACAACGTTTCGGTCGAGCGCTTCAAGCGCGAGTACGAGACAGCGCGCGAGATGAACCAAGCCAACGTCGTGAAAGTTCTGGAGTTCGGTGAGACGCCCGACCACTCGTACTTCTTGACGATGGAGTACCTGCAAGGCCAAGAGCTGCGCAAGGCGCTCGCGAGCAAGCAACGCATGCCGAAGGAGCGCATCGTGCGCATCGCTTCGCAGGTGGCGGTCGCGCTCGACCATGCGCACTCGTTCGGCTTCATCCATCGCGACCTCAAGCCCGACAACATCTTCCTGTGCGAGACGCCGGAAGGCGCCGACGTTCGCGTGCTCGACTTCGGCTCGGTGAAGCTGCAGATGGAGACAGGCGCCAAGCTCACTGCCATCGGCACCACGCTCGGCTCGCCCTATTACATGTCGCCCGAGCAGGCGATGGGCGCTGCTGACGTCGATCAGCGCTCCGACGTGTTCGCGCTCGGCGCGATCTTGTACGAGATGATCACGAACAAGGTTGCCTTCGAAGCGCCGAACATCGCGATGATCTTGATGAAGATCATGAACGAGTCGCCGGTGCCGCCGAGCAGCTTGAACCCCGACTCGCCGCACTCGCTCGACGACGTCGTCGACAAGGGCATCCGCAAGGACAAGAAGACTCGCTATGCAGCGGCGACTGCGCTGGCAGACGCGATGATCGCGGCGTACGGGCTGACGGGCACGGCCGCGGAGTGGGCGCACAAGCCCGAAACGCAGATTGCCGCCGCGCTTGCTGCCGCCACACCGGCTGCACCGAAACCCTTCGGGCAGAGCCTTGCACCGACGGCCGCCGCAGCGGAGCAGCCGCCAAAAAAAGACCCCCGCCCCGGCGTCGCCGCTGAACAGCGCGCGCCGGTGCGGAATTCCATCGAGAGCAGCGTCGACCTGGCGCCTGCCGGGGTCGGTGGTGGCGGCAACACGAAAGTGCTGGTCGGTGTCGCCATCGGTATCGCGGTGCTCGGCTTGCTCGCGATGTTGTTGCGCTGAGGCCAGTTGGCACGCGTCACGCGTCACGCTGCCGCGCGACGTTTGTGCTCGCGTCAGTGCTCGCGTCAGTGCGCTGCTGTCGGCGGCACGAACTGCTCGCCCGCCAGCTCGCGGATGCGCGTGGCGTCGAGCGGCTCGCGCTGCGGTGTGAAGCCCGCGCTCGGTCCGGCCGGTGCCGAGCTACGCACCGTGAGCAAGCGCTGCGCGAGCTGCGCGCGTGTGGCGGCACCGGCGTCGACAGCGGCACGGACCAGCACGTAGGCGTCGTGCGCGAACGCGGCGAACGCATCGGGCGCGCTGCCGTAGTGCTGCTTGAAGCTCTCCGTGAAGTCGTGGCTCGGCCCGGTGGCCTCCTGGGCGTCGAAGGGCACGGAGAAGAGCGCGCCCTGCAAGTAGCGGCCGGCCAGATGAGGCAGGTTCGGATCGAAGCCGACGCTCGGCGCGAGCAGGGTGATGCCGCGCGCGTTGTGCGGGGCGCTCTGACCGGAGCCGACGCTCCACAGTCCGCCCGCGGCGAGCGCCGGCGCGACGAGCACGAGCGTGTTGGCCGAGTCGGGCACGAAGAGCGCGTCGAAGCTGCTCTTGCCGAGCGTGCCCACTTCGTTGCCGAACGACGTGCTGCCGGGCGCGTAACTCGCGACCGCCGCCATGCTGCCGCCTGCCGATTGCACAGCGCTCTGGAACGCAGCGAGCATGCTCTCGCCGTACGTATTGCGCGGGTGCAGCACGGCAAAGCGTTTGGCGCCGCGCTCGCGCGCGCGGGCCACGAGCGCCGCCGCTTCGGCTTGTGGCGTCACGAAGTAGCGGAACACCATGGGGCCCAGATCGGAGAGCACACCGCCGGGTGTGAGGGCGATGAGCGGCACGCCGAGCTCTTGCGCGCGCTTGCCTGCAGCGAGCGCCACCTGCGCGTCCATCGGGCCGATGATGGCGATCACGCGATGCGCGGACACCAGCTCGTTGACGGCTTCGACGGCTTGATCTGGGTCGCCGGCGTCGTCGCGGAACACCACTTGCGGCGTGGTCGGCGTGGGCGGGCCCTGCGGCGGCAGGCCTGCGGCCAGCATGAGACCGCGCAGTGAGAGCTCACCGACTTTGCGCGCGCGACCGCTCAGCGACAGGATTGCGCCGACCACTGCAGGGTTGGCGTCGCTCGGATGCTCGGCGCGCATGGCGATGGCGGCGAGCTCGTCGTCGAAGGCGACGCCCTGATCTTTGATGGCAGTGAGCAGCTCGCGCGTGTGTTCGGCGTCGTGCGCGGCATCTGCGTCGCGGACCGCGCGCAGCGCGACGTAGCGGAACGCATAGCCGTCGCGATCGAGCTCGTCGTAGAGCTTGCGAATGTCGGCGGGCGTGGCCTTCTTCGCGGCCAGCTCGATGATCTGCGCGCGCGCGGCCTGGCGGTCGGCCTCGGGCGCGTTGTCTTCGCTCAGCGTCTGCAGCGTGAGGATGGCGTCGGCCACGCGACCGCTGTTGACGTAGGCGCTTGCGAGTGTCGAGAGCAGCAGCCCCGTTTGCGCGGGCTCGATGGTGCGGCCGACCATGGGCGCGAGCGCAGCAGCCGCGGCAGCGTGTTGCCCGAGCCGTTCGTTCGCGACGCCCGCGTAGAAACGGCCGTGCTCGGCGACCGAGGGATCGCGGTGGGAGCTCACGGCCTGGAACAAGGCTGCGGCTTCGTCAAGCTTGCCCTGATCCATCAAGATGCGTCCGAGCGCCAGCTGCGCCACGGGGACGAGGCGATCGGTGGGGCGCTGGCGTAGGAACGCCCGATAGCCCGAAGTTGCCGCGACATGGTCGCCTTGGGCTTCGTGCTCGGCCGCGTCCCGCAGCTCGGCCTCGGCGCGCGGGTCGTCGCTGGTGAGCTCGGGCAGGCGCCCGATGTCGGGGCCACGCGCTGCCGCAGGGCAGCCCGAGCTGAGGCACGCGACGAGCGCGGCGCTCACACAAGCTCGAGCCCAGGCAGAGGTGCGGTTCTTCATGCGTTCGGCCTGCTGTCTAATCGTGTGCATGTCAAGAAAGCTGCGCATGCCCCCGCGTCAGTTGCTAGCTTTGTGACATGCGCCAGGTCGTGCTGCAGCAGGCTCGCATGCTTTCGCCCACTGTTCGTGGCCTTTCGCTGGCCTGCACGGATGGGGCCGCGCTCGGGCATGTAGCGGGGCAATGGGTGAACTTGCACGTGCAGGCCGGCGCAGCGCTCGAGAAGCGGGCCTATTCGGTCGCCTCGGCTGCGGACGCAGCGCACCCCGAGTGCTTCGACATCGCCGTCACGCTCGTGCAGGAGGGCAGCGTGTCGCAGGCGCTGCATGCGCTGCCCGTCGGTGCCACGCTGAGCATCGACGGGCCGCACGGCTTCTTCACGCGCGAGACCACGCACGGGCAGGCCGCGTTGTTCGTGGGCACGGGCACCGGCGTGTGTCCGCTGCGGGCGATGATCCAGGACGAGCTGCGCGACCCGGCGGCGCCAGCGCCGAGGCTCTTGTTCGGCTGTCGTTCGGAAGCGGACATCTTGTACCGCGAAGAATGGGAGACCCTCGTACGCGCGGGACGCCTGCAGCTGTACGCGAGCCTGTCGCAACCGAGCGCGCAGTGGTCCGGGCGGCGCGGCTACGTGCAGACCCACTTGCGGAGCCTCATCGATCTTGAACACAAGCCGCACGTGTACGTGTGCGGCCTGACGCGCATGGTGAGCGAGGTGCGGCGCGTGCTGAAGGACGAGCTCGGGTACGACCGCAAGCTCATCCACAGCGAGCGCTATGATTGAGGCGTGCGCGGCGTGTGCGGCATGTCAGTACCGCTTGACGGTGTACGAAATGCGCTCGCGCTTGCTGATCTGCGTCATGGGGAACTTCTGCGAGCGTACGAGCGGTTCGATGCAGCTCTGCAGCTCGGTCGGTAGCACCGACACCATCAGCACCTGACCGTC
>JADGRE010000266.1 GCA_017881185.1 Pseudomonadota bacterium
GCATCGGGCGTGGGCCGCTGATGAGAGCCGGGGACCAGCGCGAACACCAGCACCACGGTCGCGACCGAGAGCGTAATGCCACCGGCCCACAGAGACGCTGTGCGCAGGCGCGTGCGCCGACCCAGATGCTGCACGGCCGCGAGCACTTGCGCGTTGGTCTCGTCGTAGGCGAGCACGCGATTCCAGGCGTCGAGCGCGCGCGGGATGTCGCCGATGGCTTGCGCGCGCTCGCCGACGGCGATCTGCGTGGAGATGATGGTGGGGACGAACGCCTGCGTGAACGCCGCTGGTTCTTTGAGATACTCGGCGAGCACTTTGCCCGGGTCTTCGAGCCCCGCTTCGCCCACAAAAGACAGCAGATCGTGCTCCAATTCCTGCGCATTCTGGTAGCGTTGCGCGGGGTCGATCTGCAGGCAGCGGCGCAGGATGGACGCGAGCGTTCCGCCGATGCGAGGGCGCAGCTGCAACGGGTCGCGGAACTGGCCTTCGGCGATCTGCTTGAGCACCTGGTGCGGGTTCTTGCCCTGAAACGGCAGCTCGCCGGCGGCGAGCAAGTAGATGACGGTGCCGAGCGAGAACAGATCGCTGCGCGCGTCGCAGTCGCGACCCTCGATCTGCTCCGGTGCCATGTGCGCGGGCGAGCCGAGCACTTGCCCGGTGGTCGTCATGCCCTGCACATCGACCAGCTGTGCGATGCCGAAGTCGGTGAGCTTCACGGTGCGGCCTTCGTGCAGCATCACGTTCTCGGGCTTGACGTCGCGGTGGATCACGCCCTCGGCGTGCGCAGCACCGAGCGCGCGCGCGATCTGGATGGCGATGCACGCCACGATCTCGGCGGGGATGTCGGGGTGCTGCTCGGCGAAGAGCTTGAGCGTGGGCCCGGTGAGCAGCTCGGTTGCGATGTAGCTGTTGTCGCTGTCCTCGCCGCTGTAGTCGTAGATCTCGAGGATGCTCGGGTGCTTCAGGCGCGCGATGGTCTGCGCTTCGCGCGCGAAGCGGGTGCGGGCTTCCTTGGCACCTTGCAGGTGCGGGTGCATCACCTTGAGCGCGACCTCGCGCTGGAGCAGCGAGTCACGGGCGCGGTACACGGTGGCCATGCCGCCGTGCCCGATCTCGTCGATGACGTCGTACTTCGCTACTCGGGTGAGCATGTGCGTTGAGTGAGACGGCAAGTGGGCAGAACGTGACGCGGACGGTCACCACGACCGGAAGCCAAGAGGCCAGCGACCCCTCGCTGGAAAGAAAAATGCACCATCGCTACCGTGCACCCGCGCGCCAGCGTGCACAAGCCATGCCGTGAGACGGCGACGCGCCGGGCGGGGCCGCTACTCATTGTAGTGCCCTCGCCAGCATCTGCGGGACATGGTCTGGCACAACTGCCCGCTACGGGTTGGCACAGCTGTGTACCTATTCGCACACGTTGGGCGGAGGCCTTGCGCAACCCGGAGCTGTGCACTAACGGCAGCGCATGCACGTTGGGCCGCTCGCCCCCGGGACCACGCCCGAAGCTCTGGCTTGCCGGCTGGCCCGGCGACCGGGTCTGGCGTGGTTGGACGGCGATGGCTCGCGGAGCGACGACGGGCGCTACTCATTCGTGAGCTCCGACCCGGTGCAGTGGTGCATCGAGAGCGAGCGGAGCGAGGCCGCGCTCGACGCGATGGCCAGCGTCGCGAGCAGCCAGACCGAGCCGACCTTGGCGGCGGGCACCGTCGGGCCGATTCCACCACAGCAGATCGTGCCGCGCTGGATCGGTTACCTCGCGTACACGCAACCGGCGTTCGCGGCGCAGTCTGGTGCGAGTGCGCCGCCTGCGCTGTGCTTTGCTCGCTACGACGCGGTGGCGGTGTTCGATCACCACAGCGCGCAAGCGTGGCTCGTTGGCGACGACGCAGAGGCTTGCGAGCGCATGGCGACACGCGTGCGAGCACCAGTGCTCGCACCGCACGCCGACATGGGCGAAGTGATGGGTGACGATCCCGCACACCACGCGGCGGCGATCGAGCAGGCGCTGCAGCACATTGCGCGCGGTGACATCTACCAGGTGAACCTGGCGCGCAGCTTCGTGGCGAGCTTCGCGGGCGATGCACTGGCGTTGGCGCTGGCGATGCGCACTGCGAGCCCGGTACCGCTGGGCTTCTACTTCGAAGATGGGCAGCGCGCGATCGTGACACGCAGCATGGAGCGCTTCCTGCGCTTCACGCGGGACGACCGCGTGCTCGTGACCAAGCCCATCAAGGGCACGATCGCGCGCTCCGCACACGACGCACGCGACGCCGACGCGCTGCAGGGCGATCCGAAAGAGCGCGCCGAGCACACCATGATCATCGACCTGATGCGCAACGACTTGGGGCGCGTCGCGCAGCTGGGTTCGGTGCGCGTGTCCGCGGTGATGGCCGTAGAGCCCTACGCGCGGCTGTCGCATCTGGTGTCGACCGTGCAGTGCGTGACGCGACCGCAGCTCGGCGTGGGCGCGATCGTGACGGCGACCTTTCCGCCGGGCAGTGTGACCGGCACGCCCAAGCTGCGCGCGATGCAGATCATCGACGCGCTCGAGCCGCGCGCGCGTGGCGTATACACGGGCGCAGTCGGCTACGTCGATCGGCGCGGCGGGTTGTCACTGGCGGTCGCGATCCGGACCGCGACCGTGGAAGGCGGGCGAGCGCGCTATTTTGCGGGTGGCGGCATCGTCGAGGCCAGCCAGGTCGCGCGCGAGCTGGCGGAGACGGAGCTCAAGGCCCGCGTGTTTCTCGACGCGGCTGCGAGCCTGCGCGCGCCTTGCGCCACCGAAGCCAACGAAACCCGCTTGAACGACAGCCTCGCCTTGTCCCACCCACCGGTTTTGCGCTAGGTTGCGCGGCGCAGTTTTTCGGGCGTCGTCCAACGGCAGGACTTCGGTTTTTGGTACCGACTACGGTGGTTCGAATCCACCCGCCCGAACCAGTTCTCCAGGCTTGGCATGGCTCGGCATGGCTCGGCAGTCGATGCCAGCACCGCTACTGTTTGCGCAGCCGGACGAAATGTTCCTGGTTGCCTTCGGGTCCGGCGATGACGGCGTCGGCTTGGGCGACGCGTGCAAAACCCAAGGCTTGCGCTTCGTCGAGCACGCGCGTGATCGCCTGCGCACGTGCGTCTTGGTCGCGTACCACGCCACCCTTGCCTACCGCCGCGCGACCCACCTCGAACTGCGGCTTGACCAGCGCCACGACCTCGCCGCCTGCGCGCAGCAAGGCTGCAGCCGCCGGCAACAATTTGTTGAGGCCGATGAACGAGGCGTCGATGACCACCAGATCCACGGGCTCGGGCAAGGCGCCCGCGCTCAGGTGCCGCGCGTTGGTGCGCTCCATCACGACGACGCGCGGGTCGCGGCGCAGCTTGTCGTGCAGTTGTCCGTAGCCGACGTCGATCGCGTACACGCGCGTGGCGCCGCGCGACAAGAGGCAGTCGGTGAAGCCACCCGTCGAAGCGCCGATGTCGGCGGCGACGACACCGGTTGGATCGAGCGCGAAGGCGTCGAGCGCGCCGGCGAGCTTCACGCCGCCGCGCGAGACGTACGGGTGATCTTCGCCGCGCAACGAGAGCGGCGCGTCGCTGGGCAGCGTATCGCCGGCCTTGTCGATGCGACGTGTTCCAGAGAACACTTTGCCTGCCAGGATCAACGCGCGCGCACGCTCGCGACTCGGAGCGAGGCCTCGCTCGACCAGCAGCAAGTCTGCGCGCGCTTTGGCGCCGGGCTTCACGTGTTCACGCTGTAGTGAAGCTCAATCAAAACGGGATGTCGTCGTCGCCGGGGGCGTCGCCAGCCTGGTCCGCCCCACCGCTGAACTCGTCGGGCGAGGGTCCGGGATCGTAGCCACCAGCACCACCAGCACCACCACCACCACCGCCGCCGCCGCCGCGACCGCCGCCACCTTCACTGCGACCACCACCACCACCGCCGCCAGCGCCACCTGCGCCGCCGCCGAGCAGGATGATATTCTGCGCGTTGATCTCCGTGGAGTAGCGCTTGCCGCCGGTCTTGTCTTCCCATGAGCGCGTCTGCAAGCGGCCTTCGACGCAAATGCGGCTGCCCTTGGACAGGAACTTGTTGAGCGCTTCGCCGCGCTTGCCCCACATCACCACCGTGTGCCACTCGGTCTTCTCTTTGCGCTCCTTGGTGTTGGTGTCGAAGTAGCCCTCAGTGGTGGCGATGCGAAGGTTGAGCACCGCCTGGGAGTTCTGCGTGTAGCGCAACTCGGGATCTTGTCCGAGGTTGCCGATGAGAATCACTCTGTTGAGACCTTCAGACATGGGAGCCCACCTTTTGCTTGCGCGTCGTGCGCCGGAAGATACGCCGCGCAGCCCTGCGTGAGAAGCACCCAGGCAGCCCGCCAGCGTTTTTCATCTTCGGACGTGGTGTCGTGCAGTTGCGTCGGTTTGTGTGACCGGAACGGCCGGGGAGAGTGACCCCTGCGCGCGGTCCGGCGGGTCCGTGCTCGGGGTCACTCTCCCCGGCCTGCGCCGCGATACAGTCGGCGCGGAACACACGGCGTTACTCGGCTTGTTTGTGTGTGACTCGGTCAGCGCCAATGGCCTGCGAGTTTGCACGAGGCAGGCCGGAGTGGACGACTCCGAGCACGGACCCGCTGGACCGCGCGCAGAAGTCGGCCGCTCCGGCCGTTCAGCGCGCGCGACGCCGGCCGGACTGCGCTCTACTTACGCGCAAGCTTGGTTTGTTCGTAGAGGAGTGCGGCGAGCTCTTCTTCGAGTTGCGCTAGGGATTGTTCGTAGAACTCGGGACCGATTTCGCCTTGGGTTTGCTCGGCCTTGAGCGCGCTGGCGCGGTCGAGTAGCGCTTGCTTGCGTTGCGCGAACTGGCCGGCGTCTTGTTCGCGCGTGCGCGCGGGTGCGCGTACGGCGATGACTAGGCCGAAGCCAATGACGAGCATGCCGAGCGCGACCGCAAAGTAGCGCATGGGGCCAGGACCCGGGATGCCGCGCAGGTGAAGGTGCAGCGAACGCATCGGCGGCTGGCCTTGCTGGCGCACCAGCTCGCTCACCAGAAAGCGCCGGCCTTCGTCGGCTTGCAGCTGCGGCGTGGGCATGTCGTCGATGTCGAGGGTCATGCCGGGCACGGCATCGGCGATCACGCGGTACGCGAAGGTGGGCCACGGGATCTGAAACGACAAGTCCGCCTCGCTGCCGGTGCGCGGCACGTCGAAGCCCCAGGTGAGCGTCACTTCGCCGGGCGGCAGCGAGCCGCTGAGCGTGAAGCCTTCGCCTTTGGCGTCCACGAGGTGTTGGTCGGTCATCACCGCGTCGGCCTGAAACGCCAGCGCGTCTTTCGGCAGCGGCACGAGCAGACCCTTTTCGGGAAACACGTAGGTCGCCGTGCCGATGTTCAGCAGGCGCGCTTGCTGCACGAGCTTGATGCGCTCGTCCTTGAGCTCGATGGAAGTGGCGCCGACGTACAGCACAATCTTGTCGACGTCGTGCGTGGTCGGTGTGCGGCGCAACACCACGTCGTAGCCGTGATCGTCGGGCAAGCGAAACGGCATGCACGAGGTTTTCACGCCGTCGTAGAGCAGGTTTGCGCGGTAGGCGAGGCGCTCCCCGGTGGCGAGCTTCTGGAAGGTGTAAGTGCCGTCGGCTCCGGTCTTGCCGGGCAGCGAGGTGCGGCCGCTGTCTTGCGACATCGTGCCCACTTGCACGTCGGCGTTGGCAACGGGCTGATCGTGCTCGTCGCGGACGTGCACGCGGATCGTGCCGGAGGGCAAGTCGGAGCTGACTGCAGCTGTCGCGAGCGCCTTGCCAGCGACCATCGGAACGCCACTGTCGTCGTCGCCGACCGGAGGGTGGCCGGGAGGCATTGCGCCGGTTTCGTCCGGGTCCGCGCCCGCTTGATCGCCGATCGCCGGATGCCCCGGTGGCAGCGCGGTTGCAGCTGCAGGCTGTGCGTCGGTGGGGGTATGCCCGGAAGGCGCCTGCGCTGCGCCCGCCGCCGTCGGCTGCGCGGTCTTGCTTGCGCCGTCGAGCGGCTTCTTCTCTGCGGCGGCTCGCGCCCGCTGCACGCTTCGCATGACGTCGGCTGGCCCACGCGGCGCAGCGTTTTCGAGCTGACCGGGTGCTGCCTGCGCGCTGACCGGTAAGCACAGAGCGCACGACCACAGCGCCCACAGGACACCCATCGCGCGCGTGGACACCGAGTACTTGGAGCTGCGCTTCTTCATGCCGGACTCTCGGGGGCCATGCGTGTGCCGCACTTCTTGCAGAACACGGCGTCGGGATCGTTGGAAGTGCCGCAGCCCTTGCAGCTGACGGCTGCGGCTACGGACTGTGCAGCGGGCGGCTTGCTCGGCTTGCCGCTCTTGGTCTTGGCGGGCGTCGCGGGCGCCTCACCGGTGGCTTCGCGCAAGAGCGCGCGTGCCGCTTC